>JAHECT010000231.1 GCA_024641605.1 Micrococcales bacterium | reverse complement strand
CTCCTCACCCGTTGCCGGAGGTTGGGCGAGCCACTCGTCCCACAGCCCGACCGCGGGATCGTCCGCGCGCCGGCCGAGCGCCGCGATCGCCTCTGCGGGGTAGGCGTCGACGAGGGCCTGGAGGATGTCTGGCGGTGCGGCGGCGTCCTTGCCGGGGAAACGGGCGCTCACCTCCTCCAGGAGCAGGTTGCGCATCGGCCCGTTCCACCGCCCGTCGACCCTCCAGCGCGGCACGCGCGGGTTGAGCAGACGGACGTACTCGGTGGCCTCGGCGGACAGCCGCACGTTGATGGGGCGGCCCGGTCGCTGCCAGGGTCCCGGCTCCTCGGGCGTCGGCGGGGTGAGCCCGACGTGGCGGAAGAAGACGCCGAGGGCGGTGTCGCCGCCGGACTTGTAGCGCTCGAGGTAGGGCCAGGCGTAGACGTTCTCGGCGCCGAAGGCGTCCTGCCACCGCGTGAGGATCGCGGCGAGGTCCAGGGTGCGCCCCTGGTGGCCCATGAAGTCCGGGACCGCCCGGCTGGTCAGCCCGACCTTCACCGACTGGCCGTAGTAGCTGCCCACGGCGTGATCGGGGCGTCTGAGGTAGGCCACGACGTCGACCTGGTCGAAGTACTCGCGGCTGAGGGCGGCGATGCTCTCCAGCGCCGCGGGGTCTCGGATCACCGAGAGCCGCTCGCTCGTCACGACCGACGTGTCGTTCTGGGCGGCCATCCGCTCGAGCCCGGCCCGGACCTTGGTCCGCAGCGCCTCGAGCTTCTCCTCGGTGCGGATCTCGAAGCGGCGGTGCATCCAGCCGATCTCGGGAAGGCCCGCCATGTAGAACTCGAGGTGCTCGGGCCCGCGGCAGAAGTCGGGGTAGCCGATCCCGTGGTCGGCGAGCAGCGCGGCGTTGTCCCTGAGGAACGCCTGGAGATAGGTGCTGCCCGTCTTCTCGAGCCCGATATGCATGACTAGGCGCGACACCCGCTGGCCTCCCATCGACGCGGGCAGCCTACCGTCCGAGACCGGGGACGGACGCAGGGCTGCGTCTGCCGGCCGTGCATGACGGACGGGATACGATGCGGTGTCCTGACGGTGGCGAGGGAGACGTGATCGTGGCCGGTCCGACCTCCGTCGGCATGAAGCGCTGGTACGGGCGCGGCACCCGCGTGCTGTCCCGGGCCTACGCCGCCGTCGGCCCGTCGGAGACCTCGGACGCCGACTGGCTCATCGAGCAGCTCCAGCAGCGCGCCGTCGCCTGCATCAGCTACGTCGATGGTCGGTCGTCGATCGTCCTGGTCCCCGAGGAGGCCCGCAGCGTCGTCGTCGACGTCCTGCGCCCGACCCGGTGGCTGGTCTCCGACCAGTGGGGCGGGCAGTCCCCCGCCCGGCTCCTCGGCAGCCGCCTGCCGGTGGCGCGGTCCACGACGTGGGACCTGCGCTCCCGACCCGGTGCCGTGCCGAACCTCAGGGTGGAGTTCTGGGTGGCGGGCGCGCAGGAGTGGCTGCCGCCGGGGGAGAGCCGGCTCGCGCGCCCGGTCCCGGCGCCTGAGGGCCCGGCCCGCAAGCGCCGCGTCGCGGGCCTGGTCCCGGACGCGCGGGCGAGCACGCTGCCGATCGATGTCGTCTACACCTGGGTCGACGGTGCGGACCCGGCCTGGCTGGAGCGCCGCCGGCCCTTCGCGCCGTCCCGCGAGGGTGTCGATGCGTCAGCGAGCCGCTACCACGACCGCGACGAGCTGCGGTACTCGCTGCGCAGCCTGCGGGCCAACGCTCCCTGGGTCCGGCGCATCTTCCTCGTCACGGACCAGCAGCGGCCGAGTTGGCTCACGGGCGACGAGGTCACCGTGGTCGACCACCGTGATCTCTTCCCGGACCTCGACGTGCTCCCGACATTCAACTCGCACGCGATCGAGACGGTCCTGCACCGGATCCCGGACCTCGCCGAGCACTTCGTCTACTTCAACGACGACGTCTTCCTCGGCCGACCGGTCGATGCCGACGTCTTCTTCTCACCCGGCGGCCTCGCTCGGCTGTCGTTCTCGAAGACGGCCATCGACTACGTGACCGAGGAGCCTTACGCCCGCGCCTGGCGCGGCATGGCGGACCTGGTCGAGCAGCACTTCGGCGCCAGGCCGCTCCAGGTCCTGCGGCACACGCCCCACCCCATGATCCGGTCGGAGATGGCCTTCCTCGAGGAGGAGTTCCCGGAGGAGTTCGCGCGGATCCGCAGCCAGCGCTTCCGCGGCGAGGGCGACATCCCGCCGGTCGCGCTCTCGCGCTACACCATGCTGCTGCGCGGCGCGGGCTTCGAGCGGCCCTACCCCTACGACTACATCAATCTCTCGCGCGGCGACGCGTCCGACCGGCTCGCTCGGCTGCCGCAGTCGGTCCGCAGGGTTGAGGCGTTCTGCCTCAACGACACCTCGGGCGGTGCGCCGCCCGACGAGCAGGTGGTCGCCGCGCTGCGCGCGACCTTCCCGACGCCGGCGCCCTGGGAGGCCGACGCGTGACCGGACGCGGGTCCCGGCTGCGCCGCAGAGCGGCGGAGGCGGGCCTGCTCGCGGTCGCCTCGGCCCAGCGTCT
>JAHECT010000089.1 GCA_024641605.1 Micrococcales bacterium | reverse complement strand
CCCGACCACCCACGACGGGTCGGCCGAGCGCGCACCGGCGGAGACGGCGGCGGCGGACTCCGCCTCGGACGCGCCTCGTCGGCGTCGACGTCGCGGCGGACGCGGTCGAGGTCGCGCCACGGAGGGCGCGGGCGCCACCGACGGCGCCCCCGGCACCGGGGACTCCGGTTCCTCCGCGGCGAGCAGCGCGGACGACGCGGGCTAGAGCCGGTCAGTCCCGCCCGGTACGGCGCTCGGCGACCATGCGCAGGGCGTGCTCGCGGTAGGCCTGGGAGCCCCGGAGCCCCGGGGCCGTCGCCAGGATCGAGCGACCGATCGCGGGTGCCTCGGCGAATCGCACCGAACGGGCGATCGGAGGGTCGAGCACGGGGATGTCGTAGCGCTGCGCGATGTCGGCCAGGACGGCGCGCGCGTGCGACGTGCGGCCGTCGTAGATCGTCGGCAGGATCCCGCTGATCCGCAGGCGCGGGTTGGTGACCCGGGCGACGTCGCGCGCGGTCTCGACGAGCTGGCCGACGCCGCGGTGCGCCAGCGTCTCGGCCTGCAGCGGGACGATCACCTCGTCGGCCGCTGTGAGCGCGTTGACCGTGAGGACGCCCAGCGTGGGTGGGCAGTCGAGCAGGATCCAGTCGTAGTGCGAGCGCAGGTCGGCGAGCGCGTCGTCCAGGGTGTGCTCCCGCGATCCGCGCGTGAGCAGCGAGACCTCGACCTGGGCGAGGTCGATCGTCGCCGGCAGCAGGTCGACGCCGTCCTCGGTGGCGACGACGACGTCGCGCGCGGATACGCGGCCCGCGAGCACGTCGTGCACGGACGTGCTCAGGTCCTCCGGGTCGATCCCGAGCGAGAAGGTCAGGCAGGCCTGCGGGTCGAGGTCGACCAGCAGCACCTCCTCACCCAGGTCGGAGAGGGCGGCGCCCAGCGTGGCGACGGTCGTGGTCTTGCCCACGCCGCCCTTCTGGCTGGCCACCGCGACGGTGCGCGCCACCACGCCCTCCTCACCCCTACGCCGCCCGCCCGGTCGCGGGTCGCAGTCCGTAGTCTGCCGTCGTGAGCACGCCGCCGTTCGTCGACCTCCCCGAGTCGGTCCGACAGGTGACCCTGACCACGTCGGGAGGGCCCTTGGCCGCCCTGCGCGCCGACGCGGCCGGGGCGACGCTGGGCACCGTCGTGCTCGTGCCCGGGTTCACCGGGTCCAAGGAGGACTTCATCGCGGTGCTCGAGCCGCTGGCGGCACGCGGCTGGGACGTCCTGGCGTACGACCAGCGGGGTCAGCACGAGTCCCCCGGGCCGGCCGACGAGTCGGCGTACTCGCTCCCCTCCCTCGCCGCCGACCTGCTCGAGGTGCTGGGCGCCGAGGGCGGTGCGGTGCACGTCGTGGGGCACTCGTTCGGCGGGCTGGTCGCCCGGGAGGCGGCGCTGGCCGCAGGCGGCGCGCCCCTGGCCTCGCTCACCCTCCTGTGCAGCGGTCCCGGTGCCATCCCCGCGAGCCACCACGAGAACCTCGGGTCGCTGCGCGCGGCGCTTCCCGACGTGCCTCTCGAGACCATCTGGTCGGTCAAGGAGCCCGCGGACCGCGCCGCCGGATGGGACCCGAGCCCCGGGGTGGCCGAGTTCTGCCACCGCAGGTTCGTCTCCAACAGCCCGTGGGGGATCCGCGCCAAGGCCACCATCCTGTGCGACACGCCCGACCGCACCGGCGAGCTCGCGGCCCTGGGGGCGGGCGGGTTCCCCGTCGCCGTGGTCTACGGCCCCGGCGACGACGCCTGGACGCCGGCGGAGCAGGACGCCGTGGCGCGCGCAGTGGGGACGGCCGCGGTGGTCGTCCCGGACTGCGGGCACTCCCCTGCGGCCGAGCAGCCCGAGGCCACCGCCGAGGCGCTCGACACCCTCCTGCGGGGTTTCGCCGCCCGGAGCCTCGGGTAGGCCCGGACGGTGACCAGCCTGCACCTCGACGTCGGCACCGACGCCGCCGACGTCCGGGCGGCCCGTCATCGAGCCGTCGCGCACCTGACCGACTCCCTGGCGAGGCTCCCCGCGACGCCACCGGCCGAGATCGCCGAGGACCTCCTCGACGACGTCGCGCTGGTGGTGAGCGAGCTCGTGGGCAACGCCGTCCGGCACGGCACCCCACCGGTCAGCCTCGACCTGGACGCGCGGCAGGACCCGTCGCGCTGGTGGGTGGAGGTGCGCGTCCGCGACCACGGCCGGTGGGACCCGTCCCGGCCCGCGACGGAGGGAGGACGGGGGTTGGCCATCGTGCGAGCCCTCTCCACCGAGCTCGTCGTGCACCACGAGGCCGGCACCGACGTGCGCGCACGCCTCGAGCGCGAGATCCCCTAGGCCGGATCGGCCAGAGCGGCCCACGGAACCGGGGCCGGCGCCGCGTCCTGACCCTGCGGGCACCAGCGGCGGTGGTCGCACCAGCCGCACCCCGGACCCGTGCTCGGGGGCAGCACGGCGTCGATCGCCTCGATGGCGTCGGCGTCGCCGGCCGCAGCGTCCTCGGCCAGGCCGCCCAGTCCGCCGCGCCACTCGGCATCCGCCGCGGCCGCCTCGGCCGCGATGTCGGCCGCACGAGCCAGGTGCCGCTCGAGCGACTCCTCGGTGTGGTCGTGGGCGGCCACGGTTCCCGTCGGGAGATGGTGCAGCTCGACCCGGCGCGACCGCGTGCGCAGGGTCCGGCGGACGGCGACGACATAGACGGCCAGAGCGAGCGACGACCGGGCGTCGTCGTCGGTGAGCGGGCGGCGCCCGGTCTTGTAGTCGACGACGACGAGCTCCTCGCCGCCGTCCTCGCTGCGCCGTCGGTCGATGCGGTCCACCCGGCCGGAGAGGGCGAGCCCGTGGGTCTTGTGGGCCACCGTGCGCTCGACCCCGACCGGCTCGTCCTCGGGATCGAGGACGGCGACGTAGGAGGCCGCCATCGCCGACGCGCGCTCGCGCCATTCGGCCGACTGCGCGGCGTCGCGGAACCCCTCGTCGATCCAGGCGCCCCGGACGAGCTCGGCCGCCACGTCGGGCGTGCGCCTCTCGAGCGGCTGGGTCCACCAGTCGCGCAGGGCGTTGTGCACAGCGGCGCCGACGGAGTTGTGCGCCCACGGCGCACCCTTCGGCCGGCGCTCGAGGTAGGTGAAGCGGTAGCGCCGCGGGCACGAGAGCCACGTGTCGAGCTTCGTCGGCGTGCACGACCACAGCCGGGCCGGCATCCCGTCGAGCATGACCTGGTCGCTCACCCGTTGGCCTCGATGAACCCGAACACGCCGTCGGCCACGAGCTGCACGGCGATGGCCGCCAGAAGGAGGCCAGCGATCCGGGTGAGGACGAGGATCCCCGTGGGCCGCAGGACGCGCGCGAGCACGGTGGAGTAGCGCATGGTGAGGTAGATCGTCACGTGGATGAGGACGATCCCCAGGACCAGCGCGGTGATCTGCGGCGTGCTGTCCGCCGAGCGCACGAACAGGATCGTGGCCACGATGGCGCCGGGCCCGGCGAGCAACGGGGTACCCAGCGGCACCATCGCGACGTTGACGTCGTCGACCTCCGTCGGCTCGTCGGTCTTCCCGGTGAGCAGCTCCAGGGCGACGATGAGCAGCAGCAGTCCGCCCGAGGCCTGGAGGGCCGGGAGGCTGATCTTCAGGAACGCGAGGAGTCGCTCGCCGAAGAGGGCGAAGACGACGATGACGGCGAAGGACGTGAGCGCCGCCTGCAGCGCGAGCCGGGTCATGGTCCGCGCCCCGCGGCGCGCGGTGAGCGCCAGGAAGATCGGGATGATCCCCGGCGGATCCATGATGACGAACAGCGTGAGGTAGACCGAGACGAGGAACCTCGGGTCCAGCAAGTCCGCCACGAGGCGTCAGCCTACGGGGCGCTGCGCCAGCCGAGGCGACAGCGCGCCCGTCGGCAGGCCCTCGAGCCGGGGCTGGTGCTCCGGGCGGCGGGCGTCGACCAGGTGCAGGTCGTCGTGGAGCACCATGAACTCGTCCATGGGCCAGACGAGCGCCCAGATCCAGCGCCCTGCCGCCTCGCCGACGTACGCGGCGCAGTCCGGCGCGGGCACCGACCACAGCGGCGTGCGCTGGCCCGAGGTGACGATCCTCGTGTCGTAGGGGGCGTGGGTGAGCTCGGGTCCGGGGTCGGGGTCCGGCAGACCGGCGTAGGCCGCCCCGAGCCCGCTCCCCGGTTCCTCCGCGACCACGATCAGCTCCGCCAGGCGCGCGGTCACGCCCGGACCCGTGTAGGACACCGCCACCGCGTGACCGGGCCCGGTCCCGCCCGTGCGGCGCACGCCGGTGAGCGTCCAGTCCGGGGGCAGCGGCCAGGCCAGCCACACGGGCACCGCCGAGGAGCGCGCCACGTCGGCGAGGTGGTGGGGATCCGCGGGCAGGGCCGCGTGGAGCGGCTCGACGACCCCATGCGTCGGGCACTGCCAGTCGCCGGTCAGCTCCGGCGTCTGGAGCGGCCCCGCGCAGCGCGCGCAGACCAGGTCCGGCATGGGCACCTCCGGGTCCGACCGTCGTCCCGAGCCGCCCGGGACGTCAAGCGGAACCGGCAGACTGGGTCGATGAGCACACGCCGGATCCCGTGCGTCGGGGCTGTGCTCGTGCACGAGGGGCGGCTGCTGCTCGTCCGGCGCGGGCGTTCCCCCGGGCAGGGCCTGTGGTCGGTCCCCGGGGGCCGCGTCGAGGCGGGCGAGACAGTCGCCGAGGCGTGCGGGCGCGAGGTCGTCGAGGAGACGGGTCTGCGCGTGCGGACCGGTGAGCTGCTGGGCACGGTCGAGCGGGCCGCGCCCGGGAGCGGCATCTACGTGATCGACGACCTCGACTGCACGCTCGACGGCCCTGCCGACGCGAGGGCCGGCGACGACGCCAACGAGGTGCGCTGGGTCTCCCGCGCCGAGCTGGAGACGCTGCCCTGCGTGGACGGACTGCTCGAGGCCCTCCGCGGCTGGCAGGTCCTCGACCGGCTCACCTGAGTACCCGTCGGTGCCGGACCGGCGTCGGCGGGTGCCAGTCGACCGGGAAGCCGTGCGCGCTGGTGCGGGCCAGCCGCACCGGGACGCCCGCCTCGGCACCGGCCAGGGGGCCGGTCTGCGGCGCGGGCCAGAACGTGAGGACGAGCTCGAAGTCGGTGCCCGCCGTGTCGTCGAGGGCCCTCGGCTCGCGCGACAGCCGCACCACCGGAGCGTCCGCCGTGGCGCCCTCGCCGAGGGCGGCGAAGGCCCGCTCCGCCGCTGCGCGCTGGTCGGCGCCGAGGTAGATCCAGGTGGTCGAGTGCGCCACCACGAGCGTCGTGCCCGGCACCGGGGCCGACCACCGCAGGTGGTCGACGACGTCCGCGGCCACGAGCCTGACGGGGACGGATCGTGCGAGCTCGAACGCCGCGCGAAGACGTTCGACCCGGTCGAGCTGGTCGGGCCAGACGAACGACGTCAGGTGCAGGCGCCCCTCCGTGCTCGTGACGTCCACGGGAGCGAGGTCGACGGCCACGCGCTCGACGACCTCGGCGGCCAGGTCGGGCGGGAGCGGGTCGCCCGTCCAGACGTCCTCGAGCACCAGCGGCGAGCCCTGCGGACCGCGTGCCCCGCCGAGCCAGGTGAGGCGCACGTGATCGGCCAGGAGGTTGAGCCCGGCCGAGGCGCCGAGCTCGTGCACGCGCAGCGGGAGCCGGTACGCCGCCGCCGCATGGGCGAAGGCGCCCGCGAACGCCGCCGACCGCCCAGGCTCGTTCGTCTGGGGAACGGCGGCGAGCAGCGCTGGAAGACGGTCCTCGTGCGCGAGGAGGGCGTCGCGCCAGGCGGCGAAGCAGGACTCGCGCCCCGCGCCGTCGGTCGGTGCGCTGCCGCCGACGGACGGGAACCACAGGGCCAGGGCCGGCGCCTCGCGCTCGAGCACGAGGCGGTGCCCGGCGGCGAGCAGGCGGAGCGGGACGAGGTCGCCGTCGCGCTCGTCGGACCAGGGCGCGAGCAGCCGGGCCAGCGGACCGCCGGCGGCGACGTCGAGGGAGGCTGCCCGGCACAGATCCGCGTAGAGCGACGAGCCGATGCCTGCGCAGTCGCGCGCCTGCCCTGCCAGCTGCACGGCGAGCCCCCGGCGCTCGTCGAGCTCCGCGACGGGCGTCACGCGGTGGCGGGAGGCACGCCGCCGTCGTCGCGCTTCTCGTCGAGCCGGTCGGCGAGCTCGTCGATCACGGCGCGGGCCGTGGGAGGCGTGGACTCGGGCGGCGGCCAGCCGACGCCGAGACCGAGGATCCGCCGCGCCTCGGCGATCACCGACGCGTCGCACAGGACGTCGTAGCGGTTCGCGACGAGCTGCTGGCGGGAGACGAAGTCGCGCCGCCCCCCGGTGAAGGCGTAGGACACGAGGCCGAAGACGATGCCCGCGGCGGCGCCGTAGAGCACGCCGAGCAGCATGAGCGGGACGACGCTGCCGTCGGTGGTGCTGAACAGCCCGACGAACAGCCCGACGAGCGCGCCGAACCAGGCACCCGACAGGAGGCCGCCCCACGCGGCACGACCCCACGACATGCGTCCGAGCACCGCCTCGACGATGCGCACGTCGACACCGACGATGGTGACGTTCTGCACCGGGAAACCGTTGTCGCTCAGGGTGTCCACGGCCTTCTGGGCGCCGGCGTAGTCGTCGAAGGAGGACAGGACGGGCCGTCGGGTCAGGTCCTGGGGCACCGTCGCACCGCGCTGGGAGCTCATGGGACGAGCCTACGTCGGCTCACCGCAGCTTGTAGTCCTCGAGCAGGCGCCGTCCGATGATCATGCGCTGGATGTCGGCGGTGCCCTCTCCGATCATGAGCATCGGCGCCTCCCGGTAGAGCCGCTCGATCTCGTACTCCTTGGCATAGCCGTAGCCCCCATGGATCCGGAAGGAGTCCTCGACGACCTCCTTGCAGTACTCGCTCGCGAGGTACTTGGCCATGCCCGCCTCGAGGTCGTTGCGCTCACCGGCGTCCTTCTTGCGGGCGGCGGCGACCATCATCTTGTGCGCAGCCTCGACCTTGACGGCCATGTCGGCGAGGCGGAACTGGACGGCCTGGTGCTCGGCGATCTGCTTGCCGAAGGTCTGGCGCTGCTGCGCGTAGTCGATGCCGAGCTCGAAGGCGCGCAGCGCGACGCCGCACGCACGAGCAGCGACGTTGACCCGACCGACCTCGACCCCGTCCATCATCTGGTAGAAGCCCTTGCCCGCCACCCCGCCGAGGATGCGGTCCGCCGGGACCCGCAGTCCGTCCATGACCAGCTCGGTCGTGTCGACGCCCTTGTAGCCCATCTTGTCGATCTTTCCGGGGATGGTCAGGCCGGGCAGGACCTCGCCGAAGCCCGCGGGCTTCTCGACGAGGAACGTGGTCATCTTCTTGTAGACGCTTGAGTCCGCGTCGGCCTCGTCGTCGGTGCGCACGAGCACGGCGACGAGCGTCGAGGTGCCCCCGTTGGTCAGCCACATCTTCTGCCCGGTCAGGACGAAGTCGTCCCCGTCGCGGACCGCCTTGCTCCGGATGGCCGAGACGTCGGACCCGCAGTGCGGCTCGGACATCGAGAAGGCGCCGCGGATCTCGCCGGCCGCCATCCTGGGGAGGAAGTACGCCTTCTGCTCCTCCGTGCCGTGCTGCATGAGCATGTAGGCCACGATGAAGTGGGTGTTGACGATTCCGCTCACGCTCATCCACCCGCGGGCGATCTCCTCGACCGTGAGGGCGTAGGTGAGGAGCGACTCGCCGAGCCCGCCGTACTCCTCGGGGATCATCAGGCCGAAGATCCCCATCTCCTTCATGCCCTCGACGATGTCGGCCGGGTACTCGTCGGCGTGCTCGAGCTCCTGCGCGTTCGGGATGATCTCCTTCTCCACGAAGTCGTGGACGGCCCCCAGGATCTCCGACTGGATCTCGGTCAGTCCCTCGGTCTGCGCCAGGCGGCCCATGGTGGTTCCTCTCGTCCGGGTCGGCACTTCTGAGTATCCCCAGAGCGCCGGCCGGCGTGGACCCGGGGTGCCCGGCCCGACCCGCCTACTGGTACGTCGGGTCCGCCCACGGGCCGATCGAGCGCGACCGCACAGGCTGGAGCAGGCGCGGGGCGACGGTGCCGGGGAACTCAGGGCCCCAGTTGGTCGGGGTGCCGTGCATCTCGACGCGGGCGTCCTCGGTGTACCAGTCGACGAGGTCGGAGTCGCTGCGCACGATCCAGGTGCACCCCAGGTCGAGCGCGGCGGTGAAGTCGCCGTGGCGGATCAGAGCCGGGCGGAAGAAGTAGGTCCCCGGCCACATCTCGCCGTAGTTGTACTGGAAGCCACCGTCGAGGCAGTAGGCCTCCTCGTAGCAGGGGTGGTGGGCGAGGGGGTGCTCGGTCCAACCGGCCTTGGCCTTGATGAGCCGGGTGTAGAAGCCGGTCTTCTCGTTGCGGTAGAGGAGCTTGATGAACAGGCCCGGCACCGGCGAGCCGCCCAGGTCGAAGCGCATGGGCGAGCCCTGCTCGACCGGGATCCAGGGCATGCGCGAGGTGTGGCGGACCACGAGTCCGCGTCCGTCCTCCGTCCGGCTCGGTCCGCGGTCCGCGAGGTCGAAGCCCCAGTCGCCGTACTCGCGGAACACGAGCACACGCGTTCCCGGGGCGACGCGCAGGTGCGGTGTCCACACCCCCGTCGGGGCCATCCAGTAGCCCCCCGCACCGAGGACCTCGTCGCCGAGGCGGACCTCCCCCTCGAGCACGTACCACTCGGTCTCGGCGTGATGGATCCCGGCCGGCCGGCCCCAGGCCTCGGTGAAGTGCACCGACGAGGAGACTGAGCCGTCCTCCTCGTCGTAGGCGAGGTTGCGCTGCACCGCGAGGCCCTCACCCCGGATCAGCTCGGAGGGGTGCCAGACGTAGTCGCGCTCGTCGATGGTCTCCACGTGAGGTCGCACCGCAGTCTCCTTTTCCGATCCATCCTGTATTTCTAAGACAGAATGTAGCAGTAATCTGTCAGGGCGCAAGCAGTAGGCTCCGCGCGTGCCCACGACTCCCGACAGCCCGCTCCCGGCCCGCCCGAACCCGGGACGGCGCGGACGTCCGTCGGGGCCGTCGGCCGCGACCAGGGAGACCGTCCTCACGGCGGCCCTGGAGCTGCTGGTCGCCGAGGGCGTCCCCGCCCTCACGGTGGTGCGCCTGCATGAGCACAGCGGCGTGGCCCGGTCGACGATCTACCGGCACTGGCCCACGCCGGACAACGTCGTCGACGACCTCCTGGAGGTGGCGGCGCGGACCGAGCAGCCGCACCCCACAGGAGTGCTCGCCACCGATCTCGCCGCGGCGCTCGACGCCCTCGTCCGGCGTATGCGCGAGCGCCCGGTGGCGCCCTTCCTCGGCGCGCTGCTGTCCGGGCCGCAGAACGACACCGCCGTCGCGGCGCGTCGGGCGCGCTACGTCGAGGCGCTGCTCGCCGGCGTCACCGCAGCGGTCCGTGCGGCGCGTCCGCCGGTCCCG
>JAHECT010000005.1 GCA_024641605.1 Micrococcales bacterium | reverse complement strand
GCAGTAGGGTCACGACGCCCCTGCACCTCAGCCGCCCGGCCGATCAGGAAGCGACACCATGCCCAAGCCGACGATCCTCACCGTCGACGACGATCCCCAGGTGTCCCAGGCCATCAGCCGTGATCTGCGCGCCCGCTACGGGGAGCACTACCGGATCGTGCGCGCAGGGTCGGGCGCCGATGCGCTCGAGGTGCTGGCCCAGCTCGCGGTGCGCGACCGCCCCGTGGCGCTGATCGCGTCCGACCAGCGGATGCCGCAGATGACCGGCATCGAGTTCCTCGACCGGTCGCGCGTGCACGCACCCGGCGCCCGGCTCCTGCTGCTGACGGCCTACGCCGACACCGACGTCGCCATCCGTGCGATCAACGACATCGGCCTCGACCACTATCTCCTCAAGCCGTGGGACCCGCCCGAGGACCGGCTCTACCCCGTCATCGACGATCTGCTCGCGGCGTGGCAACGCGACCACCCCGACGACGGCTCCGAGGTGCGGGTCGTCGGGCACCGGTGGTCCGAGCGCAGCCACGACGTGAAGACGTTCCTCGCCCGCAACCACGTGCCCTACCGCTGGTACGACGTGGAGCGCGACGAAGGGGCGGACCGTCTCGTGCAGGCCGCCGCAGCGGGACCCGACGACCTGCCGCTCGTGCTGCTGCCCGACGCCGATCCGCTCCGGGCGCCGACCACCCTCGCGCTCGCCGCGGCGCTGGGGCTGCGCACCACGGCGGACCAGCCCCTCTACGACGTCTGCATCGTGGGCGGTGGTCCGGCCGGCCTCGCGGCTGCGGTGTACGCGGCGTCGGAGGGACTGAGCACCGTCATCGTCGAGCGCGAGGCGCCCGGTGGTCAGGCGGGCACCAGCGCGGCGATCGAGAACTACCTCGGGTTCCCGAAGGGGCTCAGCGGTGCCGACCTCACCCAGCGCGCGGTCGCCCAGGTGGCACGCTTCGGCGCCGAGATGGTCCTGGCCCGCGACGTGCTGGGGCTCGAGCAGCGGGGACCCGTCCACGCCGTGCGTTTCGACGAGGGGGAGATCGAGGCCCGAGCGGTGATCGTCGCGACCGGGGTGTCCTACCGCCGCCTCGAGGCCCCCGGACTCGAGGACGTCACCGGCCGCGGCGTCTACTACGGCGCCACCGCGAGCGAGGCGAGCCAGGTCGAGGGCGACGAGGTGTATCTCGTGGGCGCGGCGAACTCGGCGGGCCAGGCCGCGCTGCAGCTCGCCCGCTATGCCAAGCGGGTGGTCATGATCGTGCGGGGTGCGTCGCTCGTGGACTCCATGTCGTCCTATCTCATCGACCGGATCGAGGCCACGCCCACCATCGAGGTGCGTACGCGGACCGTCGTGGCCGCGGGTCGCGGGACCGACCATCTCGAGGGGCTCACCCTGGAGCACCGCGACACCGGGGAGCGCGAGGATGTCGCCGCGTCGTGGCTGTTCGTCTTCATCGGCGCCTCACCTCGCACGGACTGGCTGGGCGAGGGCGTGCTGCGCGACGACCACGGGTTCGTCGTCACCGGACCCGAGCGCCTCGGCCTCGTCCAGTCGGACACCTGGACGCTCGCCCACCGTGCGCCCTTCGCCCTGGAGACCAGCGTCCCTGGCGTCTTCGCCGCCGGCGACGTCCGCCTCGACTCGATGAAGCGGGTGGCGTCCGCGGTCGGTGAAGGCGCCATGTCCGTCCACCTCGTGCACCGCTACCTGGCGACGATCTGATGAGCTGGGAGCAGATCAGGGCGATCACGCTCTTCGACGGCATCAGCGACGAGAACCTCCGTGAGCTCGTCGATGTGAGTGACGTCGTGCAGTACGAGCCGGGCGACGTGCTCTGGCAGGCCGGAGCACCGTCGGACTACTGGTGGGTCAACATCACCGGATCCATCGACATGGTCCGGGTCTCCGGGGGCGAGGAGAGCGTGGTCGGTCAGCTCTCGGAGCCGGGCAGGTGGGCCGGCGGTTTCGGCGCCTGGGACGAGCACGCCGCCTACTTCGGGACCGGGCGGGCCTCGACGGCAGGGACGCTGCTCCGCGTGCCCAACCCGGCCCTGCGCGACCTGCTCGCGCACCTGCCCCTCGTCAGCCACCTCATCTCGGGGGTGTTCACGACCGCCCGCAGCATCGAGGCGGGTGCTCGCCAGCGCGAGTCGCTCGTGCGGCTGGGGACGCTGTCGGCGGGCCTGGCCCACGAGCTGAACAACCCTGCGGCGGCAACAGCCCGCGCTGTGGTCGCCCTGGAGTCGCAGCTCGACGACGCCTTGGCGTCGCTCTCCTCGCTCGCCACCCACGGGATCTCGGCCGATCAGTACCAGGCGCTCGACGGGCTGCGCCGCCAGTTGCTCGCGAACGAGCCGGTGGGCGACGCCCTCGCCCTCGCCGACCGTGAGGAGGAGATCGGCGACTGGCTCAGCGACCACGGGGTCGACCGGGACTGGGTGCTGGCGCCGGCGCTGGCCGCGGCGGGCGCGGATCAGGAGTGGTGCACGCAGGCGCTGGGGCTGATGGGGGACGGCTCCCTCCAGCACGGGATGGAGTGGGTCGCGGCCACCCTGACCGTCCGTGGCCTGCTCGCCGAGGTGCGCGAGTCCACGCGACGGATCTCCGAGCTCGTGGGGTCGGTGAAGTCCTACACGCAGATGGATCGCGCGGTCATGCAGTCCATCGACGTCACGGAGGGTCTCGACAGCACCGTCACGATGCTCGCCCACAAGATCCGGGACGGCGTGACGGTGGAACGCTCATTCGCCCCGGACGTGCCCCTCATCGACGCCTATCCCGGCGAGCTCAACCAGGTGTGGACCAACCTCATCGACAACGCCCTCGACGCGATGGACGGGTCGGGCCGCCTGATGCTGACCACGCGCAGCGCCGCCGACAGCGTGGTGGTGGAGATCGCCGACACCGGGTCCGGGATGACACCGGAGGTCGCTGCGCGCGCCTTCGAGACCTTCTTCACGACCAAGGAGGTGGGTAAGGGAACCGGGCTCGGCCTCGACATCGCGCGCCGCATCGTGGTCGAGCGCCACGGCGGCCACATCGACATCGACTCGCACCCGGGCGCCACCACCATCCGTGTGACGCTCCCGCTGACCCCCGCGGCTCCTCGCTGACCGGGCCGTCTCCAGGCTTCGTCCCGGCCTTGGTCGCCGGAGCTAGCACGCCTCCGTGGCTGGGTCGGGGCGAGCCGACCCGCGCAGGGCAACGCCCAGCAGGATGAGGAGCAGCCCCGCTCCGAGCGGCGCCGCCGGGTTGCCTCCGGTCGAGGGCAGCCCACTGGCCGACGGGGACCCGCCTGACGCCGGGTCGCCTCCGGTCGACGGGAGCCCGGAGTCGGCGACGACGACCACGTCCACCGACGCGGTGGACACCAGCCCGTTGGCGTTCGTGACCGTGTAGAGGAAGGTGTCCGTGCCGGCGAACCCGGGATCGGGCGTGTAGGTGACCGTGCCGTCCTGCTCGACCACGACGGTGCCGTGCGTCGGCCGGCCGCTGATCGTCAGCCTCGCCCCGGCGTCGACGCCGTCGTCGTTGCTGCCGACGACGATGGTCACCGCACGGCCGGCCGGGGTGGTCACCGAGTCACGTGTCGTGACCAGCCGTGGGGCGGGCGCGCAGCTCGCCGTCGCGCCCGGGTAGGCCAGGACGGTCGAGGCCGTGGCCGAGCCGGAGGAGAACTCCAGCGTGGAGCCGGTGCGCGTGTGCTCGTAGCCGTCCGAACCGGGCACCCACGTGCCGGACCGTCGCACCCAGCCCGGCCAGTCGCTGCCTCGCCCGTCCGCACCGATGGCCGCGCCGGGCCACACGAGACGGCCGCTCGCGGCCAGACCCGACCACGTCGCGACGATGGTGCCGCGGGAGTCGCGCCAGCGCAGGGTGAGCGACCCGGCGGTCGACGCGGCCACGGTCGTCGCGACGACGGCGCCCGACACGACCGTGGAGTAGTCGACGTAGGGGACGTCAGCGAGACAGAGGGCGGCGCCGGTGGCCGTCAGCGACGGCGGGGTGGGAGGAGCCGGAGGACCGGGGGGCGTGGGAGGTCCTGGCGGCCCCGGGGGCGTGGAGCCCGCGGTCACGGTGACCGTGACGGTCGCCGTCGAGACGCCGCCGAGCCCGTCGGTGATGGAGTAGGTGAACGTGTCCACCCCTACGAACCCGCTCACCGGCGTGTAGCGCACCGAGCCGCCGACGACGGTGGCGCTGCCGTGTCCGGGCGTGCCGACCACGGAGATCGAGACCGGGTCCCCGTCAGGGTCGCCGTCGTTGGCGACGACGTCGATGTCCACGGCGGTGCCGTCCGTGGTCGTCGCGGTGTCGTCCGAGGCTGCGGGGGCCGCGTTGGTGACCTCGACCGTGACGGTCGCTGTGGCCGTCCCGCCGTCGAAGTCGGCGACGACGTAGGTGAAGGAGTCGCTCCCCACGAACCCGGGTGCCGGGGAGTAGACGATCACGCCGCCGAGCAGGGCGGCGGTGCCGTGCCCGGGTGTGCCCACCGTCGACACCGTCAGGACGTCGCCGGGGTCGGGGTCGGAGTCGTTGGCGAGCACGTCGATGGCGACGTTGACGCCGTGCACCGTGGTGGCCGCGTCGTCCACGGCGACCGGACCGGCCCCGCCCACGGTCACCGTGACGGTCGCCGTGGAGCTGCCTCCGGCCCCGTCGGAGACGGTGTAGGTGAAGGAGTCGGGGCCGACGTAGCCGGGCGCGGGGGTGTAGGTCACGGTGCCGTCGAGGTTCGTGGTGACCGTGCCGTGCGCGGCCGGGCTCGTGCCGGTGATCGTGAGGGGGTCGGCGTTGGCGTCGGTGTCGTTGGCCAGCACCGAGATCGTGATGGGTGTCCCCGACGGCGTCCCGACGGTGTCGTCGGTGGCCTCCGGCGCCGCGTTGAGCACGGTCACCGTGACGGTCGCGGGGGCGGAGGTGGTGAACCCGTCGGAGACGGTGTAGGTGAAGGAGTCAGTGCCGCGGAAGGAGGCGGCCGGGTGGTAGGTGATGGTCCCGTCGCCGTTGACGGTCACCGTCCCGTGGGCCGCCCCGCTCGCGCCGGTCACCGTGAGGACGTCGGCGTTGGCGTCGGTGTCGTTGCCCAGCACGGTCACGTCGACGGCGGTCGCGGGCGCGGCCGTGGCCGAGTCGTCGAGCGCGACGGGCGCGTCGTTCGTGATGTGGACGAGGAGCGTGGCCGTCGCGGTGCCGCCGTACTCGTCCGCCACCGTGTAGGTGATCACGTCGTCGCCGACGTATCCCGCGGTGGGCGTGTAGGACAGCTTGCCGCCCACGATGGCCGCCGACCCGTGGCTCGGGCTGCCGAGCGCCACCAGCGAGAGCGGATCGGCGTCGGGGTCGGAGTCGTTGGCGAGCACGTCGTAGGTCGTCGTCGCGCCGGGGCCGTGCGCCAGGCTTGTCTCGTCGTCCGCCGCGATCGGGGCTGCGTTGGCGACCGTGACGCTGACGGTCGCGACGCTGGTGCCGCCGAAGCCGTCGGACACGGTGTAGGTGAAGGCGTCCGACCCCGTGTAGCCGGGCGTCGGGATGTACGTCACCGTGCCGTCAGCCTCGATCGTCGCGCTGCCATGGGCGGGCGAGCCGACCGCGGTGACGGTGAGGGAGTCGCCGTTGGCGTCGGAGTCGTTGCCCAGCACGTCGATGGAGGCGGCCCTGTGGGTGCTCACGGTGTCGTCCTGCGCGACCGGGGGAGTGTTGGCCACGGCGACGGTGACCGTGGCGGGCACCGACGAGGCCGAGCCGTCGGTGGCGGCGTAGGTGAAGCTGTCCGTTCCCCGGTAGCCGGGTGCGGGGACGTAGCGGACCTCGCCGGCCACGACCGACACTGTGCCGTGCGCGGGGCTGGTGAGCGCCGTGATCGACAGCGGGTCGGCGTTGGGGTCGGTGTCGTTGGCCAGCACGTCGATGTCGACGGCGGTGCCGCCCGGCGTCGACGCCGCGTCGTCGGCCGCGACCGGGCGGGCGTTGGCGACCGACACGGTGACCACGGCGGAGGCGGTCCCCCCGGCGCCGTCGGACACCATGTAGGTGAAGGTGTCCGACCCGGCGTAGCCCGCGACCGGCGTGTAGACGATCGCCCCGGAGCTGACCACGGCCGTGCCGTGCCCCGGGAGACCCACCGCGACGATCGTGAGAGCGTCGCCGTTCGGGTCGCTGTCGTTGGCGAGCACGTCGATCGTGACGGGTGCGGCATGCGTCGTCGCCGCCGAGTCGTCCCCGGCCGTGGGCGCGGTGTTGGTGACCGTCACGTCCACGGTCGCCGTCGCGGTCCCCCCGTGCCCGTCGGAGATCGTGTAGGTGAATGAGTCGGGGCCGCGGTAGCCGGCGGCGGACACGTAACGGACCTGGCCGCCGACGACCGTGACCGAGCCATGAACGGCCGAACCCAGCGAGGTGATCGTCAGCGGGTACGAGGCTGCCGAGGAGTCGTTGGCGAGCACGTCGATGAGCGTCGCGACGGCGGTGGGGACGCTCGCGGAGTCGGGACCCGCGACCGGTGGTGCCGTCACCGTGATCGTGACGGTAGCCGTGCCGCAGACGCCCAGGGTGTTGCAGACGCGGTATGTCAGCGTGTCCGTTCCGGAGTAGCCCGGAGCGGGTGCGTAGCGGAGCTGGCCGCCGACCACGGTCGCGGTGCCGTGCGCCGGGGCGACGGTGACGGAGAGGCTGCTGCTGTCGAGGGAGCCGCCGTTCGCCACGTCGTTGGCCAGCACGTCGACGTCGACGGACGTGCCCGACGAGGTGGAGGCCGAGTCGGCGACGACCGTCGGTGCCGGCGGAGCCGTCGCGGTGACGGTCAGGGCGTATACGGACGACGCGTAGTCGGTGTTGTAGTGGAACGAGGACCCCGAGAAGTCCAGCACCAGAGGCGAGATCTTGGTGGTGCCGGTGCCGGTGACCTTGGCGGTCACGGTCGAGGTGATGGTCCCGCCGACCTTCGCATTCGTCGTGCAGGAGCGGTACTGGGCCGACGTGGTGTCGTTGATCCAGCCGCAGGCGTCCTTGTAGAACTGGTCGTTCGCGCCACCCGTGCTGTAGGACTGCGACACCGACGAGATCTCGAAGATCGACGGGTCGAGGAAGGCGCCGGCCTGCACCTGGTTGAAGGTGCCGGTGTCGTAGCTGAAGGTCCACGTGTACGTGCTTCCGACGAGCACGCTCGTCGGGCCGCTGCTGCCGGTGACGTTGTTGCGGTTCTGCGAGATGAGCTTCTCGACGAAGATCTCGCGGTTGGCCGGCGTCTGGACCGACGGGGCGTTGCCCGCCGAGGCGGTGATCCGGAAGCCCCGCGCGGTGTTGAACGAGGCGGCGACCCGCTCGACGTTCACGGTCCACCACCAGTAGCGGCAGGCGCCTGCGGCGAGGGTCTCGGGGCTCTTGGCGGCCGGGCCAAGGATCGAGACGTGGGAGTTGGCCGTGAGCCAGGCCCACGTCGCGGTCACGTCGGTGGCGGTCGCGGCGCCGGTGTTGCACACCTTCGCGCCGACGGCATAGCGAGCGGGCCCGGTGGCGACCGTGGGCGAGTTCGAGTCGAGCCCGACGACGTTCCAGCCGAGCGGGGTGACGCTGAGCGTGGACGGCGCGGCGGACGCGCTGGACAGAGGGACCACGGCACCTGCCGCGACCAGGCAAGCGGCGGCGAGCACCGTCGTGAGCCGTGTGGTCGCGCGGGCGCGACCGGACGTCGTGGGCATGGTTCTCCGAACCCCTCTGCTGCACCATGGGCTCGGCTCGGGCCCGGGTCGTCGTCGGCTGAGCCGTGTCATGCACACCGTCCGACGTCACCTCATCGGCGTAGTCGGCAGGGTCCTTGACCCGAATGGAGCAGTGAGTCCGCGTGCCCGGGACCGGTGGGAAGGGCGCCGGTCGAGCGGTCGTCGGCGCGGGGCGCGACCACGCTGTTCCTGCGTGGCGTCGGCGCATGGCCGGGCGGCGTCGAGGCCTACCCGTTGCGCCAGGCCTTGCGTGCTCCCCGGAAGCCCCCGCCCGCCGCCCCGGTCAGGGCGCCGAGGGTCCCGCCACCGAGGGTGCGGCCCGCGCGTCCGATGCCACGCAGCGTGCTCGTGGTGACCTTGTCCGCGCCGCCGGACACCGTCCGCATCGTGCGGGCCTGCGCGCCGACCATGGTGTCGGCGACGCGGTGGGGGATGCCCAGGTGGCCGAGCGATCCGAGGGCGGCCCCGCCGACGACGACGCTGGAGCCGCCGATGAGTCGGATGCTCCCGCTGACGGTGCGTATGACGATGCCGTCCTTGCGCCGGGACCGCGGCTCCTCGTCGCGGACGACGGTCATGGTCGGGGGCTCGGCCACGACGGTCCCCTCGACGACTGCGGCTGACCTGGGCATGTGGGCCTCCTCCGGTCGCTGGTCCCGACGCTAGCAGCGGTGTCCCGCCCGCGGGGCGCGGTCGACGCAGGACGTCGTGCTGCGCCGGGCATCGGCCGCGTCGCTGGGCGGGCCGCACGCGGGGCGCCAGGATGGGGGACATGAGCACCTCGGACGCCACCACCTCGCCCCTGCCTGCCGATCGGACCCGACAGGTCGCCGTGGCGGTGTCCGCCGTCCTGGGTGTGGCGGTCTCCACGATCGGGTCCGGCGCCTTCGCGGGTCGCCGGGTGACCGAGGTGGCCGGGGGAGTCCTCGACACCGACGCCACTCTCGTGGCCCCCGCCGGTCCCGCGTTCGCGATCTGGGGGGTCATCTACACCGGCCTGCTCGCACTGGCCGTGTGGCAGCTGCTCCCCGGCCGCGCGGTCGATCCTCGTCAGCGCGCGTCCGGCTGGTGGGTCGCCGCCAGCGGTGTCCTCAACGCCGCCTGGATCGGCTCGGTCCAGGCCGAGGCCCTGTGGGTCTCGGTGCTGCTCATCGCCGGCCTGCTGGCGGTGCTCGTCGTCGCGCTGCTGCGCCTCGGGTCCCCGGCGGCCGGGTCGACGGTCGAGCGCGTGATCGTCGACGGAACCCTGGGGATCTACCTCGGCTGGGTGTGCATCGCCACCGTGGCCAACAC
Source organism: Micrococcales bacterium (assembly GCA_024641605.1). GTDB lineage: Bacteria > Actinomycetota > Actinomycetes > S36-B12 > CAIYMF01 > Longivirga. The sequence goes on along the minus strand of JAHECT010000005.1, from coordinate 27,840 downwards.
GGCCGCGGCGCTCGTGTGGTCCGGTGTCGACCCCACGGGGTCGACCGCGACGGCCTGGGCGCTGATCGTCCTGGCGGTGGCCGCGGCCGTCGGCGTCGTGCTGGCCCTCGGACTGCGGCGGGTGGCACCGGGGATCGCATTGGCGTGGGGCCTCACGTGGGTAGGCGTCGAGCGCCTGACCGCCGAGCCGGCCTCGACCGCCGTCGGGGTGGCGGCGATCGTCGCCGCGGCGGTGAGCCTGCTCGCGGGAGCGCTCGTGGTCCGCCGCCGGGCGTGAGCTCGGCGTTCGGGTTGCGTCCCCGGCGCCCGGGCCGGACCGTGGAGGCATGACCGAGCAGCAGCCTTACGAGGTCGTACGCCGCTTTCCCGACTTCGAGGTCCGCAGGTACCCCTCGCACATCGAGGCGGAGGTGTCCCTCCGTGGCTCGTTCGAGCGCGCGGGGAATGCCGGCTTCGGGCCGCTCGTCTCCTACATCTCGGGGCGCAACCAGGAGGCCCGCAAGATCGCGATGACGGCCCCGGTGATCCAGGAACCGCTCACGGAGGGCGTGCACCGGGTGGCTTTCGTGATGCCCGAGGGAGCGCGCTCGGAGACTCTGCCGTCCCCCAGCGCCACGGGCGTCACGCTCAACGAGGTCGGCGAGTCATTCGCCGCCGTCGTGAGCTACTCGGGCCGGTGGACCGAGTCGGCCTACCGCCGCCGGGTCGAGGAACTGACCGCAGCGGTTCTGCGCGAGGGCCTCGTGGTGGCGGGTCGACCTCGCTACGCCCGGTTCGACCCACCGTGGAAGCCGCCCTTCCTGCGCCGCAACGAGGTCGTCCTCCCCGTGGAGTCGGCGGGGTAGGGCTCGCTCAGGGCGCTGGATCCAGCGCCAGTGTCAGTGCGAACACACGGGCGAGATCGGCGCGCCGCCGCCGGGTGACGTCCAGGAGCGCGTCCACCGCCCGCTGTCCCGCCGCCGTGAGGGTGGTGACCACCACCCGGTGGTCCTCCGCGACCCGGTCGTGATGACGCTCGACGAGTCCCCCGTCGACGAGCCGGTCGAGCAGGTCGGTAGCGCCGCTGCGGCTGAGGAGCAGGTGCTCGGCCATCTGGGTCGGCCGTACCTCGCCCAGCTCGGCGAGCAGCACGAGCGCGTAGCGGTCGAGGGCGCCCGCCACCCCCCGCAGGTCCGGTTCTGCCTCGATCTCGGCGACGAAGCGGGCGCCGACGACGGCCATCGCGGCGGCGCACTCGAGCGGTGGGGTCGGTCGGGGCGCGTCGCTCCGCGGCTGCGACGAGCCGAGCTCCTCCAGCACGTCCTTGGCGGCCGCCGAGGCAGCGAGGAGGTAGGCGCCGAGGCGCGCCTCGAAGGTCCGGACCCGAACGGACGCACGCCGTGTGAGGTGCAGGTGGACCCGGCGGCCATCGTGCGGATCGGCACGCCGCTCGACGAGGCCCGCTCCGACGAGCGTGGTGAGCAGTCGTGAGGTGGCCGCCCGGGTCTGTCCCAGGTGAGCCGCCAGCTCCCCGGACGTGACGCCGGGCTCCGCGTGGATCCGAAGCAGCGCGGCGATCCCGCTGTTGGCGGTGACCTCCAGGCTCCCTCGCGCGATGTCGGTGATGTCGAGGGAGTACCGGTTGATGAGGAACAGCGCCCGCCTCAGGGCGGCGCGGCCCGGCCGAGGTGACAAGGCCGAGCCTCAGGCGAGCGACGCGTCGTAGATGCTCTGGATCGACGCGTCGAGTGTGGCGTCGAACTCCTGCTCGCTCTGCCTCGCCGACAGACCCTCCGACAGCGCCCGCGAGAAGCTCGCGATGACACCGTGGTTGCGGGCCAGGATCGCATTCGCCTCGTCGCGGCTGTAACCGCCGGAGAGCGCCACGACGCGGACCACGCGCGGGTGCGCGACGAGGGAGGCGTAGAAGTCGTCCTCGCTCGGGAGGGTGAGCTTGAGCATGACGAGCTCGTCCTCGCCGAGCGAGTCGAGGTGACGCACCAGCGCGTCGCGCAGGAGCACCTCCGCGGCCGCCTTCTCGGGGCTGTGGATGTCCACCTCGGGCTCGATGATCGGCACGAGGCCGGCGGCGATGATCTGACGACCCACCTCGAACTGCTGGCCCACGATCGAGGCCACGCCACCGACGTCGGCCAGCTTGATGACCGAGCGCATCTTGGTGCCGAAGACGCCGTGCCCGCTCGCCTTCATGAGCTGGTGGTCGAGGTCCGGGATCGGCTTCATGAGCTGCACGCCGTCCGCCTCCGCCTCGAGGCCCTTGTCGACCTTGAGGAAGGGGACGACCTGCTTGTCCTGCCAGAGGTACTCGGCGCTGCCCTTGCCCTCGATCTCGCGGTCCATCGTCATCTCGAACAGGATCGCTCCCAGCACGCGGTCGCCGGAGAACGCCGGGCTGGTGATGATGCGGCTGCGCATGCCGTGGATGAGGTCGAACATCTGCTCGTCGCCGGAGTACTCCGTCTCCTCGACGCCGTAGAGCCGCAGGGCCTTGGGGGTGCTCCCGCCGCTCTGGTCCAGGGCGGCGATGAAGCCGCGACCGTCGCGCATCCGGGTCAGCATCTGCTCGTACATGGCGCCTGCACCTTCTCGTCGAGGTCGTTGCCCTGACGACGGTACTCGTCCGGAAGCGGCGGCAGGGCCGGTGCAGGTGGGTTCGCGAGCGAGATCAATCACCCACGATGTCGCGACGGTGGAAGGCCGTCATCCCCGCGGCGACGAGAGCGAGGCCGAGCCCGATCATGACGAGGCCGGACGTGGCCGCCCAGGGGTCCGCCGGGACGTAGGACAGGTGGGTGAACGGGGACAGGTCGAGCACCCAGGGGGGCCACTCGAGCGCGGGACCGAGCAGGGCGAGGACGTAGGCGATGCCGGTGAATGCCGCCGGGAGGACGACCGTGAGGCGGGGCACGAGCCCGAACGTGGAGACACCGAGGCCGATCACGAGCAGGATGACCGGGGCCATGTTGAGGGCCGACGCCGTCGACTGCCACCACGACACGTCGTCCGATCCCGCCGCGAGGATCCCGATCCACTGGCCGAGGCCGACCAGCAGCAGCAGGAGGAGGGCCCCGAGGGCGGCGAGCAGGACGTGGCCGCCGAGCCACCGCGTGCGGGACACCCGCCGCGCGAGCAGGGCCTCGGCATGCCCGGACTCCTCCTCGCTCCTCGCGACCCCGACCCGCCAGGCCGCCTGCAGGGCCACCGCGATACCGAAGAAGCCGGCCATGAAGCCGATGAATCCCAGCAGCGAGAACGCGTCCCCGAGCCCGATGGCCTCGATCATCTCGACGTAGGTCTCGTCGGCGAGCAGGAAGTCGATCATGGTCGTGATCAGTCCGCCCATGACCGCCGCGAAGACCGTGAGTGCGATCGCCCAGGCCAGCAGGACGAGGCGCCCGGTCCGCCAGGCGAACGCCAGAGGGCTGCCGAGGAGACCGAGCCGCGCGCGGCGCCTGGACTCGCCGGCGAGCAGACCGGACCCCGTGTCACGCCGGGATCGCAGCACCACGGCGAGCACGACGAGCACGACGGGGGTCAGCAGGAGCGGTGCGAGGGCGCGCAGGTCGGGGGAGCCGTACGGGTCGAGCGCCTCGAACCATCCCAGCGGTGAGGACCACCGCAGCCAGGTCCGCTCGTCGGCGCTGTTCGCGACCATCCGGAGCAGGTACACGACACCCAGGACACCCGCCGCCAGCCCGGCGGCGCGCCGCCGCACCTCCACCAGCTGCGAGGTGAGCGCCCCGACGCCGGCGAACGTGCCCGCCAGCCCCAGCAGGGCCAGGCCGAGGAGGGCCGAGCCCCTGGGATCGCCGTAGGCCACCGTCATCGTCACCGTGGCCACGAGTCCGACGACGGCGCCGGCGGTGACGAGCACCGCCATGGGCACCCAGGTCGCGGTGCTGGCCCGCAACGGACCAGCCAGCATGAGGTCAGCGCGCTCGCTCTCCTCCTCGCCCCGGAGGAGACGCGTCGAGGTCATGAGTGCCCACAGCGCCACGAGCACCGCGATCATCCAGCCCGCGTCGTAGAGCGCGAACGCTCCGGGGTTGTCGAGTGTGGTGGGCACGCCCTGCAGCATGCGGACCGCGGGGTTCTCGGTGAACAGAGCGAAGTCGGCGGCCGGGACGCCGTCGGGGTAGGCCAGCCGGTAGGAGACCACCTCGAGGTAGAACCAGGCGGCCAGGGCCACGGAGATCGCGATCGTGCTGCGGCGGACGAGGCGCGCCATCAGCCGGGCGACCGACCCTCGTGCGTGGGCCGGCGTGCCGACGGCGGGCGGACCGGACGGCCCGGAGCCCACGGTCGGGGGCGATCCCACGGCCTGGGTCATGACGGGTCGTCCTCGTAGTACGTCAGGAAGATCTCCTCGAGCGTGGGCGCGTGGCTCTGCAGGCGCGTCACCCCGACCGCGGACAGCCGGCTCAGCACGGCGGCGGGCGACCCGGAGACGCTGACCCGGACTCCGGTGTCGGTGTCCTCGACGCCGACGACCTCCGCCAGGTCGTCGAGCGCCGGGACCGGGCCGGCCAGGGAGGCCTCGAAGACGGTCGTGCTCAGCCGACGCAGGTCGGCGAGGGTGGCCACCTCCACGAGCCGGCCGTCCCGCAGGATCGCCACCCGCTCGCACAGGTCCTCGACCTCGTCGAGCAGGTGCGAGGAGAGGAACACGGTCTGGCCCCGGCCCGCCGCCTCGCGCACGAGCTCCTGGAACTGCTCCTGCATGAGCGGATCGAGTCCCACGGTGGGCTCGTCCAGGAGGAGGAGCCTCGGCCTGGTCATGAGGGCGGCGACGAGGGCGATCTTCTGCCGGTTCCCCTTCGAGTACGCGCGGATGCGTCGGTCCGGGTCGACCTCGAACCGCTCGATCAGCTCGTCCCGGAAGGCCTCGTCGACCCCGCCCGACGTGCGGCCGAGGAGCTCGAGCACCTCGCGGCCGGTCAGCTGGGGCCACAGGGCCACGTCACCGGGTACGTAGGACACCGAGGCGTGCGCCCGCTCGACGTCGGCGACCGGCACGCCGTCGATCCAGGCCTCCCCGGAGGAGGGCCGCAGCAGCCCCAGCAGGAGCCGGATCGTGGTGGACTTGCCCGCCCCGTTGGGCCCCAGGTAGCCGAAGATCTCGCCCGGGGCGACCTCGAGGTCGAGGTGGTCGAGTGCGGTGACCGAGCCGAAGCGCTTGGTCAGTCCGACGGTGCGGATCGCTGCGTCCATGCTGGCGCCTCCCGTGGCGCCGGAGCAGCCGAGACGCTGGTTCGGCGCCGCACAGCCAGTCTAGGTCGGTTCAAGAACGCGCGACGGGCCTGCCGATGACCTCGCCGTGACCACCACCGCGCACAGCGGGGGGCGTAGGACCCCGCACCCGGACGGGCACCACGGCGCCGAATCGCGTGCCGCCACCGACCCGGGCATGCGCCGCCTCGAGACGCCTCGATGGCTGCGTCGGGGCGTCGCGGGCCTCATCGCGGTCGCCGTCCTGCTCCTGGCAGCCACTCTGTGGACGGTCGTCGTCGCGACCGAGCCCGCGTCGGGGTCCTCCCCCCGTGCCGGTCACAACGACGTCGCGGTCCCTGGTGCTCAGCCCAGGTCGGCGACCCAGACGTCGCGGTCCTGAGGCCAGGGCGAGAGCACCTCGCGGTCCCCGCCGAAGGTCCACAGCCGGCCGTCGCGCACCTCGAGAAGGAAGTCGCTCTTGCCGGCGAGCCCGCCGGGCGCTCCGGCACCCCAGGCGCCGTCCGTCACGAGCCGCCAGCCCTCCATCGACGCGCCGCTCGCGGCCGGGTCCCAGGCCCAGACGTCGTGCGCGAGGAACTGGCGCCAGCGCTGGTCGCGCGGACCGCGCACGTGCCCACCGACGACGTAGACCACGCCGTGGTGCACGACGGCCTGATGGCCGGTGCGGGGGGTCCAGGGCGCGTGCCCGAGCAGCTCCCACGTCTCACCGCGGTCGGTCGAGCGCCACACGTCGTTGCGCCGGCCCTTCCACGACGCCTGGAAGACGGGGCGGTCGTGGTCGCCGCCCATGAAGTAGAGGACGTCGTCGACGCTCACCACCTGCATGCCGGCCCGGCCCATGTCCTGGGGCAGCTGGGCGCGCAGGGTCCAGGTGACGCCGAGGTCGCCGCTGACCCACAGCTCGGGGTAGAAGATCCGGTCGACCGAGTTGCGCGCGCCACCGAAGAGCAGCAGCTCGTCACCGAGCACGTGGGTGTGGTGCCCTGCACGAACGCCCCACGGAGCCGAGGCGCACACCTGCACCCATGTGCGTCCGGCGTCGGTCGAGTGCCAGACGTCGTTGTGGAACGTGCGCAGGTCCTGACCGGCGACGAGGACCATCGTGTGCCCGACGATCTCCACCTCGGGATAGCAGCGCTTCCCCCAGGCCGCCTTGTCGGTGACCAGCTCCCACGCGACGCCGTCCGGGCTGCGCCATACGTCGGAGAACACCGTGCTCGTGCCGGCGCGCCCGGTGAGGACGTAGAAGTACCCGTCGAGCTGGCCGCCGCGCGGCATGGCGCGTGCCTTCCACGGCGCGCGGTCGAGCACCCGTTGCCAGCGCACGGGACCTACAGGTAGGCGGTCGGGTCGAACTCGGTGAGCGGGATGATCCGGACTCGGGGAAGGGCGACGGTGAAGGCCTTCACCTCGAGCTCGAGGTCGTGCACCTCCACGCCGTCGATCTCGATGAACCCCGCGTTGACGAACTCGCGCAGACCGATGACGCCGACCCGGCGCCCGGCGCCGACCAGGCGCTGGACCTCGGGGATGAAGTCGCCGTCGTGGCTCGCGAGCAGGACATCGCCCTCGCGCTCCTCGATCGCGGCCAGCATGCGCTGGATGCCGATGTCCACGACCTTCTCGGTGGCCGTGCCGGCCAGCGGGATCGGGCGGTAGTCCATGGCGAGCAGCGCCTGCACGAACGGCATGGGCATCGTGCCGTTGGAGGCGTTGAGGAAGAAGAGCGGCTTGACCGGCTGGCCCCAGACCTGCTCGGCGAACTCGCGCACCCGGTCCCAGCGCGGCCGCTCCTCGGGCGCGGGCCGCCGCCCGAGCACGCTGGCGCCCAGCGTCGCATCGATGTTCTCGCCGTCCACCAGCAGATACGTCGTCCCCACCCCGCGACCGTAGCGCCTGCGCCCCCCCGCCGGGCTAGTGCGATGAAGGCGACCCTCATCCAATAGAGCCGTACGAACGGGCCCCTCATGTCGTACGGGCGTCCTCCGCGCGGGGGACACGTGGGTCGGCAGGAGTGCCCGCACGGCGGGGCCCGGACACAGGGAAGGGCCCCGCGAGCGGTGCTCGCGGGGCCCCTGTGGGTCCGGATGCCACCGTGAGGGGTGGCTTTGTTCGGCTCTATTGGATGAGGGTCGCCTTCATGGAGACTCAGGTGAGGTCGAAGCGGTCGAGCAGCATGACCTTGTCCCAGGCGGAGACGAAGTCGTGGACGAACTTCTCGGCCGCGTCGTCGCTCGCGTAGACCTCGGCGAGGGCGCGCAGCACCGAGTGCGACCCGAAGACCAGGTCGACCCGGCTGGCCGTCCACCTTGCGGCACCGGAGGCGTCGGTCCCGACGAAGAGCTCCTCGGTGTCGTCGGTCGGGGTCCAGGTGGTGCCCATGTCGATGAGGGTGGCGAACCACTCGTTCGACAGCACCCCGGGCCGGCTGGTGAGCACGCCGACGTCGGAGCCGTCGTGCGTGGCGGCGAGCGAGCGCAGCCCGCCGACCAGCACGGTCATCTCCGGGGCGGTGAGCGTCATGAGCCGTGCCTTCTCCACGAGGAGCTGTTCGGCCCGGCGCCGGTGTCCCTTGCCCAGGTAGTTGCGGAAGCCGTCCGCCGTGGGCTCGAGCACCGCGAAGGACTCGACGTCGGTCTGCTCCTGCGTGGCGTCGGTCCGACCGGGCGTGAAGGGGACGACGACGTCGACCCCGCCGTCGCGGGCAGCCTGCTCCACCGCCGCGCCGCCGGCGAGAACGATGAGGTCGGCCAGCGAGATCTGCGCGGTGTGCGAGCCGTTGAACTCGGCCTGGATCCCCTCGAGCGTGCGCAGGACCTGGGCCAGCTCGGCGGGGTTGTTGACCGCCCAGTCGTTCTGCGGCGCGAGCCGCACCCGGGCGCCGTTGGCACCGCCGCGCTTGTCGGTGTCGCGGTACGTCGACGCCGACGCCCAGGCGGCACGCACCAGGGCCGGGACGGACAGCCCCGAGGCCAGCACCGCGGCCTTCAGCTCGGCCGCCTCGGCGTCGCCCACGAGCGCGTGGTCGACGGCGGGGACCGGGTCCTGCCAGATCAGGTCCTCGGCCGGGACCTCCGGGCCGAGGTAGCGAGCCTTGGGGCCCATGTCGCGGTGGGTCAGCTTGAACCAGGCACGCGCGTACGCATCGGCGAGCTCGGCGGGGTTCTCGTAGAAGCGACGGGCGATCTGCTCGTAGACCGGGTCCACCCGCAGCGCGAGGTCGGTCGTCAGCATCATCGGTGCGTGCCTGGTCCCGGGGTCGAAGGCGTCCGGGACGAGGTCGGCGGCGGCGGGGTCCGTCGGCTTCCACTGCTTGGCGCCGGCAGGGCTCTCGGTCTGCTCCCACTCGAAGGAGAAGAGCGTCTCGAAGTAGCCGTTGTCCCACGTCGTGGGCGCGGGCGTCCAGGCGCCCTCGAGACCCGAGGTGATGGCGTCGCCGGCCTTGCCCGAGCCGTACGAGCTCTTCCAGCCGAAACCCTGCTGCTCGAGAGGGGCGGCCTCGGGCTCGGGCCCCACGTTGTCCGCGGGGCCGGCGCCGTGAGCCTTGCCGAAGGTGTGCCCACCCGCGATGAGGGCCACGGTCTCCTCGTCGTTCATGGCCATCCGACGGAAGGTCTCGCGGATGTCGCGGGCCGCGGCGAGCGCGTCCGGGTTGCCGTTGGGTCCCTCGGGGTTCACGTAGATGAGCCCCATCTGGACGGCGGCGAGGGGGTTGGCCAGCTCACGGTCGCCGGAGTAGCGCTCGTCGGCGAGCCACTCGCCCTCGTTGCCCCAGTCGATCTGCTCGGGCTCCCACTCGTCCTCGCGACCGCCGCCGAAGCCGAAGGTCTCGAAGCCCATGGTCTCCATGGCGACGTTGCCGGCGAGCACGAGCAGGTCGGCCCAGGACAGCGCCTTGCCGTACTTCTTCTTCACCGGCCAGAGCAGCCGACGTGCCTTGTCCAGGTTGCCGTTGTCGGGCCAGCTGTTGAGGGGGGCGAAGCGCTGGTCGCCGGATCCGGCGCCGCCGCGTCCGTCGGAGATGCGGTACGTGCCGGCCGCGTGCCAGGACATCCGGACGAAGAAGGGTCCGTAGTGGCCGTAGTCCGCCGGCCACCAGTCCTGGGAGTCGGTCATCACGGCGGCGACGTCCTGCTTGACCGCGGCGAGGTCGAGGGCGGAGAACGCCGCGGCGTAGTCGAAGTCGGAGTCCATCGGGTTGCCGTCGGCGGGGTTGCGGTGCAGGACGGACACGTCGAGCTGGTGGGGCCACCAGTCCTTGTTGGACCGGGGCCGACCAGCGGTGGTCTCGCTCACGTTGCTCTCTCCTTCGGGGGTGGGCGGGCGGGTGGTCAGGCGGCGCCGCTGTCGGCGGCGCAGGCGGGGCAGGTGCCCCAGTAGACGACCTCGGCCTCGTCGATGCGGTAGCCGTGGTCCTCGGACGCGGTGAGGCAGGGGGTGTGGCTGACGGCGCAGTCGACGTCCTCGATCGCGCCGCAGGTGCGGCAGACCACGTGGTGGTGGTTGTCCCCGACGCGGGACTCGTAGCGGGCGACGGATCCGGAGGGCTCGATGCGGCGCACGAGCCCGGCGTCCGCGAGAGCCCGGAGCACGTCGTAGACGGCCTGCTTGGACACCTCGCCGAGGTCGGCGCGAGCGGCGTCGATGAGGGCGTCGGTGCCGGCGTGCGGGTGCGCGTGCACGGCGCGCAGGACCGCGACCCGGGGACCGGTCACGCGCAGCCGGGCGGCGCGCAGCTCGGCCTCGATCCGCCCTCGTTCGGTCACGGTCCGAGTCTCCTCAGTTTTCTGGACTCGGTCAAGATGAGGGTCGTACCGCTGCAGTGCGTGATCGCCGAGCAACGGAGGGCACTCGGCTGACACGATGGAGGCCAACGCCGGCCGGCGAGCGACACGAGGTGCGCACCATGGCGCAGGTGGGGCGGTTCAACGTCCTCAGCGTGGTCACCACGCTGCTCGTCGCCGCAGCGTCCTACGCCGTGGCCGGGCTGGCCGTGCTCGCCCTCGTCCCCTCGCTGGGTCTGGTCTTCCCCGTATGGCCCGCGGCCGGGATCGCCTTCGCCCTGGTCTACCAGCGCGGCCGGGCGGCGGCCGTGGGCGTGGCGGCCGGCGCCTTCCTCGTCGCCGCCGTCCGCATCGTCGACGACGCGCTCCTCGACGCCGGTCAGGTGTGGCTGACCGCCGCCCTCGTCGCCGTCGGGGCCGCATTGCAGGCCGTTCTCGGTGCGGGGCTCGTCCGTCAGCGCTACGGGCTGCGCCCGAGCCTGTCCCAGTCGCGCCAGATCCTGACCTTCCTCGCGCTGGCGGGACCGGTCGCCTGCGTCGCTGGAGCCACCGTCGCCATCGCCGCCGAGCTGGCCACCGGGGCGCTGGAGCCGGACCAGGCGGCGCTCGCCTGGGTCACGTGGTGGGCGGGCGACACGATCGGCGTCGTCGTGGTCGCGCCGGTGGTGCTCATGCTGCTGCCCGAGCAGCGCGACACCTGGCAGGGTCGACGGTGGAAGGTGGCCGTCCCGTCCCTCGCCATCGCCCTGCTCCTGGTGGCGGTCGTCGAGTACAACCAGAACCTGGCCCAGCAGCGCGCCGAGCTGCGGCAGCGGCAGCTCGTCGCCATGGCCCTCGCCGATCTCGGTGAGAAGGCCGCCCTGCAGACGGAGGTGCTGCTCGGCGTCTCCGGGCTGTTCGCCGCATCCGAGACCGTGACGCCGGAGGAGTTCCGGGAGTTCACCGTGTCCCCCGTCGAGCGCTACCCCGCGCTCAACGCTCTGTCGTGGAACCCCCGGGTGACCCGCGCCGGGCTCGACGCGTTCGTGGCCGCGCAGCGGGCCTACCCGGGGCTGGCGGACTTCCAGGTGACGCAGAAGAGCGCCACCGGCGACCTGGTCCCGGCGGGAGACAGGGCCGAGTACGTCGTCGTCGCGCTCATCGAGCCCGTTGCGGAGAACACCCGCGTGCTTGGCTACGACATCGCCTCGGACCCCGTGCGCGCGGTGGCGATCGCGGGAGCCCTGGACACGGGCCTGGCCACCGCCACCGCACCGATCACGCTGGTCCAGCAGGGCAGCCCGCGTGGGATCCTCCTGCTCCAGCCGGTGTTCGACGGCGGCACGGACCCGGGCGAGGCCGCGACGCGACGGGCGGTGCTGCGTGGCTTCACGGTCGGTGTCGTCCGGGTCGCCGAGCTCGTCGAGGAGACCTACGCCTCGGCCGAGTGGGACTCGGTGCAGGTCGTGGTCGTGGACGCGTCGGCTGGTGATGAGGTCCTCGGGACCCACACTGCCGACGGGGCGGTCGACCCGGACCTGACGGCGAGCGGCGACCTGACGACCTACGGCCGGGTCTGGCGGATCGAGGTGACGCCGTCGGCGGAGGTCCTGTCCGGGGTCGCCTCGGAGGTCGTGCCGTTCCTCCTCGCCGGCGCCGTGCTCGTCCTGCTCCTCCTCGAGGCCTTCCTCCTGCTGGTGACGGGTCTCGAGCGCTTCGCCCGGCGGCGGGCGGAGTCGCTGGGCTACGAGGCGGCCCACGACCCGCTCACGGAGCTGCTCAACCGGCGCGGGCTGCGCTTCGAGCTCGAGCGGGCGCTCACCTCCGCGAAGATGGAGGGTGAGGCGCACGTCCTGCTCTTCCTCGACCTGGACGGCTTCAAGGCCGTCAACGACCGAGGGGGGCACCTGCTCGGGGACCGGCTGCTCCGGGAGATCGGCATCGCACTCCAGGCAGCGGTCCGCCGTCGCGACGCGGTCGCTCGGGTCGGCGGCGACGAGTTCGCCGTCCTGCTGCGCGACTGCGGCGTCGAGCGTGGGCTCGCGATCGCCCATGAGCTGCTCCGCGCGGTGCGAGCGCAGCGCGTCGCCGTCGACGGGGGCGAGGTCGGGGTGGGGGTCAGTGTGGGCGCGACCACGTTCGGGCCAGACTGGACCGCCGAGGCAGAGGACCTCGTGGCCACCGCGGACCGCGCGTGCTACGAGGCCAAGCGTGCGGGCGGCGGAATGGTCATGCTGGTGTCGGCGACGGATCCGTCCCTGCGTCCGTCATGACCCCACGCCGAGGTGGCGCGCGATGAGCATCCGCTGCACCTCGCTGGTCCCCTCGCCGATCTCGAGGATCTTGCTGTCGCGCCAGAACCGCGCCACGGGGTACTCGTTCATGTAGCCGTAGCCGCCGAAGACCTGCGTGGCCTCCCGGGCGTTCGTGACCGCGATCTCCGAGGAGTACAGCTTCGCCATCGCCGCCTCGTGCTTGAAGGGCTCGCCCGCGAGCATCCTCGCCCCGGCGTCGTGGTACGCGGTACGAGCCACGTGGGTCCGCGTCTCCATGTCGGCGATCGTGAAGGCGATGGCCTGGTGCTCCCCGATGGGTCGGCCGAAGGCCTCCCGCTCCCCGGCGTAGCGCACGCACTCGTCGACGCAGCCCTGCGCGAGCCCGACGGCGAGGGCCGAGATGGCGATGCGTCCCTCATCGAGGATCCGGAGGAACTGCGCGTACCCGCGTCCGCGCTCGCCGAGCAGGTTCGCGGCGGGCACCCGGACGTCGTCGAAGGAGAGCCCGTGGGTGTCGGAGGCGTTCCAGCCGACCTTGGAGTACGCCGGCTCCACCGTGAGCCCGGGGGTGCCCGAGGGGACGATGATCGAGGAGATCTCCTTGCGGCCCTGGGCCGTCGTGCTGGTCACGGCCGTGACGGTCACCAGCCCCGTGAGCGCCGTGCCCGAGTTGGTGATGAAGGCCTTCGAGCCGTTGATCACCCACTCGTCCCCGTCGAGCACGGCGGTCGTCCGGGTGGCGCCCGCATCCGAGCCGCCTCCGGGCTCCGTGAGGCCGAAGGCGCCGAGCATCGTGCCCGAGGTGAGCCGGGGGAGCCAGCGCCGGCGCTGCTCCTCGGTGCCGTAGAGGTAGATCGGCATGGCTCCGAGGGACACGGCAGCCTCGAGAGTGATCGCCACGGACGAGTCGACCCGGGCTAGTTCCTCGATCGCGAGGCAGAGTGCGAAGTAGTCCCCGCCCTGGCCGCCGTACTCCTCGGGGAAGGGCAGGCCGAACAGGCCCAGGTCGCCCATCTGCGCGACCACCTCGTAGGGGAACGTGCGGTTCTCGTAGTGCTCGCCGATGACCGGTGCCACCACGTCGTGCGCGAACGCCTCGACGGTGGCGCGCAGCGCCTCGTACTCCTCGGACAGCCGAGCCCTGCTCATCGGTCCTCCCACGGCGACGATGCGTGGCGTTAACGCTCGTTAAGGCTAACGCCGCGCGACCGTGGCCACAAGGCGCACGTGGGCCAGACGTGCGAGGGCCTAGGGTGTGCGGCGTGGCACACCGTCTCGACCGGCGCAGCGAGATCCTCGTTGCGGCCGCCCGCCTGTTCGCGCGCTCGGGCTACCACGGCGTGAGCATCGACGACCTCGGAGCCGAGCTCGGCATCTCGGGGCCGGCCATCTACCGCTACTTCGCGGGCAAGGAGGCCCTGCTCGCGGAGATGCTCACCGACATCAGCCGCCGGCTGCTCGACGGGGCGCGCGTGCGTATCGCCTCCGAACCCGACCCGCAGGCGCAACTGGTTGCGCTCATTGACTTCCACACCGACTTCGCGCTGACCGAGCCCGAGCTGATCGCGGTGCAGTACCGCGACCTCGGCAGCCTGCCGGACCGGGAGCGCCGGCTTGTCCGGTCGCTCCAGCGCCAGTACGTCGGGCTCTGGGTGGACGTGCTCGGTCGGGTCCACCCGGGGGTCGACCCGGAGGAGGCGCGAACCGCCGCGCAGGCCGTCTTCGGCCTGATGAACTCGACGCCGTACTCCTCCCGCGCCGACCAGCCCCGCCTGCGGGCGCAGATGCAGGTGATGGCGACGGCGGCCCTTGCGGAGGGATGCCGCGCGCCCTAGCATGTGAACGATCGTTAACAGACGAGCCGGAGGTCCGTGATGGCCGTGCTGCACTCCGCGGTCGACGTCACGAGCGCCGGCGCGCGCGCGAACGCGGACCACATGAGCCGCCTCGTCGCGGATCTGCGGTCCCGCCTCGCGCTGGCGGCACTCGGCGGGCCGGAGCCCAGCCGGGAGCGGCACGTGTCCCGGGGCAAGCTGCTCACGCGCGACCGCATCGACGCGCTCCTCGACCCGGGCAGCGCCTTCCTCGAGCTCTCCCCGCTCGCGGCGACCGGGATGTACGACGACGACGCCCCAGCAGCCGGGATCGTCACCGGGGTCGGCCGGGTTCGCGGTCGCGACGTGGTGGTCGTGGCGAACGACCCCACGGTCAAGGGTGGCACCTACTACCCGCTCACGGTGAAGAAGCACCTCCGCGCGCAGGAGGTGGCGCTGCACAACGAGCTGCCGTGCCTCTACCTCGTTGACTCCGGAGGCGCGTTCCTCCCCCTGCAGGACGAGGTGTTCCCCGACCGCGAGCACTTCGGCCGGATCTTCTACAACCAGGCCACCATGTCGGCGCGGGGCATCCCGCAGATCGCCGCGGTGCTCGGGTCCTGCACCGCCGGGGGCGCGTACGTGCCGGCGATGAGCGACGAGGCCGTCATCGTGCGCAACCAGGGGACCATCTTCCTGGGCGGCCCGCCGCTGGTGAAGGCGGCGACGGGCGAGACCGTCTCGGCCGAGGAGCTGGGCGGTGGGGACCTGCACGCGCGCATCAGCGGGGTCGCCGACCACCTCGCGCACGACGACGTGCACGCGCTGCATCTCGTGCGCGACATCGTCGGCACCTTCGCGCCGCCCCGCGGGGCGCCGTGGGAGGTGACGGATCCGGTCGACCCGCTCCACCCCGTGGAGGAGCTCGGCGCCGTCGTCCCCGTCGACCCGCGTCAGTCCTACGACGTCCGCGAGGTGATAGCGCGCATCACGGACGGCAGCGAGTTCCACGAGTTCAAGGCCGAGTACGGCACCACGCTCGTGACCGGCTTCGCGCGCATCCACGGGCACCCCGTCGGCATCGTCGCCAACAACGGGGTGCTCTTCTCCGAGTCGGCCCTCAAGGCGGCGCACTTCATCGAGCTGTGCGACCGCCGCAGCACCCCTCTGGTCTTCCTCCAGAACGTCTCCGGGTTCATGGTCGGTCGTGAGTACGAGGCGGGCGGCATCGCGAAGAACGGCGCGAAGATGGTGACCGCGGTTGCGACCGCACGCGTGCCCAAGCTGACCGTCGTGATCGGCGGGTCCTACGGCGCCGGCAACTACGCGATGTGCGGCCGGGCGTACTCCCCGCGCTTCCTGTGGATGTGGCCGAACGCGCGCATCAGCGTGATGGGCGGCGAGCAGGCAGCCACCGTCCTGGCCACGGTCCGGCAGGACCAGGCGGACGCGCGCGGGGTCGAGTGGCCCGCGGGCGAGGAGGAGGGCTTCCGCGCGGGCATCCGCGACGAGTACGAGCGCACCGGAAACGCGTACTACGCCACCGCTCGGCTCTGGGACGACGGGATCATCGACCCGGCCGACACCCGTACCGTGCTCGGACTCGGCCTCGCCGCCGCCGCCCACGCGCCGCTGACGCCCGTCGGCTACGGCGTGTTCCGGATGTGACGGCGGTGCTCACCAAGGTGCTCGTGGCCAACCGCGGGGAGATCGCCTGCCGCGTGATCCGCACCCTCCGGGCCCTGGGCGTCGCCTCGGTCGCGGTGTACAGCGAGGCCGACCGGGACGCCCTGCACGTGCGCGAGGCGGACGAGTCGGTCCTCATCGGTCCCGCGGACGCGCGCCGGTCCTACCTCGACATCGACTCCGTCGTGGCGGCGGCCCTCCGCACCGGTGCCGACGGCGTGCATCCGGGCTACGGCTTCCTCTCGGAGAACGCCGACTTCGCGGGGGCGTGCGAGGCGGCGGGCCTCGTCTTCGTGGGGCCGGACAGCGCCACGATCAGGCTGATGGGCGACAAGCGGGCCGCCAAGGAGGCGGTCGCCGCGCTCGGCGTGGCGACCGTGCCCGGGTTCCACCGCGGCGGAGCCGACGACGCGGAGCTCGAGGAGCAGTGCGTCGCGATCGGATTCCCCGTGATCGTTAAGCCGTCCGCGGGCGGCGGCGGCAAGGGCATGCGCGTGGTTCACTCGCCCGACGAGGTCGCTGCGGCGCTCGCATCCGCCCGCCGTGAGGCTCTCGCCTCGTTCGGCGACGACACCCTGCTGCTCGAGCGCTACGTCCCGCGGGCCCGCCACGTGGAGGTCCAGGTCGTGGGCGACGGCGACGGCCACGTCGTGCACCTCGGCACCCGTGACTGCAGCCTCCAGCGCCGGCACCAGAAGGTGGTCGAGGAGGCACCCGCACCCGGGATCCCTCCCGCGGTCCTGGACCGGATGCACCGCGACGCCGTCGCGATCGCTCGGTCGGTGGACTACCGCGGCGCGGGAACGGTCGAGTTCGTCGTCGACGCGGACGATGCTGCGACGTACTACTTCCTCGAGATGAACACCCGGCTGCAGGTGGAGCATCCGGTGACCGAGATGGTCACCGGCCGCGACCTGGTCGCGCTGCAGCTGCAGGTGGCGGCCGGGGCGGGACTCGACATCGGGCAGGACGACGTCCGCCTCGACGGCCACGCGGTGGAAGTGCGCGTGTACGCCGAGGACGGTCATCACGGCTTCCTGCCCTCGTCCGGCCGGATCCTCGCGATGGAGGTGCCGGACGGGGTCCGCGTCGACTCGGGGGTCGAGGCGGGCACGGTCGTCGGGACCGACTACGACCCCCTGCTGGCCAAGGTGATCGCTCACGGGAGCGACCGCGACGAGGCGCTCGATCGGCTCGACCGCGCCCTGTCGGCGACGACGGTGCTGGGCGTCGCTCACAACATCGGCGTGCTGCGCGACCTGCTGTCCGACCCGCTCGTCCGGGCCGGCGCCATGACCACGTCGCTCATCAGGGACCGGAACCTCGGCACGGGGTCGGCGGCGCCCGACCCCCACCGCGTCGTGGCGGCCGCCCTCGTGCTCGCGGGCCTGCGCGAGCGCGCGGCGGCGGGGTCGGTGTGGCACGAGCGCCCGGGCTGGCGCGTCGGTGCGCACGCGCCGGTCTGCACCACCTTCGTCGACGAGGACGGTCGCGAGTCGACGGCCTCGGTGGGAGGCACCGCCGCCGCCGCGGTCGTGGCGCTCGACGGCGGCCCCGCGGCGCAGGCGGCCCTCGTCCCGTCCGGCCCCGTGCTGCTGGTGACCTACGGGGGAGTGACGAGGCGGTTCGCCGCCGCGGTCGGGGAGGCCGCGACCGGGGCCGTCGTGTGGATCGGCGAGGGCGGGGACGCCTGGCACTACCGGGTCCCCGTGCGCGACCGGGTGCGTCGGCCGGACGAGGACGTGCACGAGGGAGACCTGCGCTCGCCCATGCCGGGGTCGGTCGTGCTGGTGGCCAAGGCGGTCGGGGACCCGGTCGGTGCGGGCGAGGTCGTGGCTGTCGTCGAGGCGATGAAGATGGAGTACCCGCTCGTCAGCCCCATCGCCGGAGTCGTCGCCGAGGTGCATGTGTCCCCGGGCAGTCAGATCGCCCGGGACCAGGTGGTCGCCGTGGTCGCGCCCCCCGCGGACGGGACGACCCGGGACGCGGCCACGCTCTAGTCGGCGCCGAACTCCATCGCCGCCTCGTCGAGCGAGGCGACCTCGGCCTCGGTCTCGCCGTCGTCGGCCGTGCCGATCTGCTTGATGGCGCGGGCGCCGCCGGGTTCGGGGCTCCCGATCAGCTCGGCGTGCCCGCGCAGCTGGCCCTGGGCGGCGTACAGCTCCAGCTTCTGGCGCGAGTCGGCGATGTCGAGGTTGCGCATCGTGAGCTGGCCGATGCGGTCCAAGGGCCCGAAGGCGGCGTCCTCGGTGCGCTCCATCGAGAGCCGGTCGGGGTGGTAGGACAGGTGCGGTCCAGCGGTCCGCAGGATCGTGTAGTCCTCGCCGCGGCGCAGACGCAGCGTCACTTCGCCGGTGACGGCGCCCGCGACCCACCGGGTGATGCTCTCGCGCAGCATGAGCGCCTGCGGGTCCAGCCACCGGCCCTCGTAGAGGAGCCGACCGAGCCGGCGTCCCTCTGCGTGATAGTTCGCGATGGTGTCCTCGTTGTGGATGGCGTTGACCAGCCGCTCGTAGGCGAGGAACAGCAGGGCCATACCGGGCGCCTCGTAGATCCCGCGGCTCTTCGCCTCGATGATCCGGTTCTCGATCTGGTCGGACATCCCGAGCCCGTGCCGGCCGCCGATCGCGTTGGCCTCGCGCACGAGCTCGACGGCGGAGTCGAAGCGCCGGCCGTCGATCGCGACGGGGCGGCCCTCGCTGAACTCGACCGTGACGTCCTCGGGCTCGATCGCCACGGCGTCGTCCCAGAACCGGACGCCCATGATCGGGGCCACCACCTCGAGCGACTCGTCGAGATGCTCCAGGGTCTTCGCCTCGTGCGTGGCGCCCCAGATGTTGGCGTCGGTCGAGTACGCCCTCTCCTGCGAGTCGCGGTAGGGCAGACCACGTTCGGTGAGCCAGGCCGACATCTCGTGCCGACCGCCGAGCTCGTGCACGAAATCCCGGTCCAGCCATGGCTTGTAGATGCGCAGCCGCGGGTTGGCGAGCAGCCCGTAGCGGTAGAACCGCTCGATGTCGTTGCCCTTGAAGGTCGACCCGTCGCCCCAGATGTCGACGCCGTCCTCGTGCATGGCACGGACGAGGAGCGTGCCCGTCACCGCGCGGCCCAGCGGCGTCGTGTTGAAGTAGGCGCGCCCCGCGGAGCGGATGTGGAAGGCGCCGCACATGAGCGCCTGCAGACCCTCCTCGACGAGAGCGTCCTTGCAGTCCACGAGGCGGGAGAGCTCGGCGCCGTACTGCATGGCACGGCCCGGCACGCTGTCGATGTCGGGCTCGTCGTACTGCCCCAGGTCGGCGGTGTAGGTGCACGGCACGGCGCCCCGCTCGCGCATCCAGGCCACCGCCACGGAGGTGTCGAGACCGCCCGAGAAGGCGATCCCGACGCGGTCGCCGACGGGCAGGGAGGTCAAGACCTTGGACACGGTGGCCCAGCGTACGCAGGCTCCCGGCAGAGGGTGCAGCGGGGGAGCGGGGCGGTCAGGCCAGGCTGGCCTGCCCGCCGCGGGGCCGGACTCTCAGCGCGCGCTCATCCCGGTCTCACCGCACGCCGCCCCGCGGGGGTCACGGTGGAGGTGTCGGCGGGCCGAGGGAGGACCGCCCCGAGCACGAGGAGGAGCCATGAGCAGGCGAGCGATGGCACTGGCCGTGTCGGCCTCGGCGGTCGCGTTGGGGCTGCTCGCCGCGGGGGTGAGCGTCGGGGCCGCCCAGGCTCAGTCCTCCGACGACACGACCCGGGGCCGTGGTGCGCGCGCCGGCATCGCCGTGGGGGTCGCCCAGCACGAGCGGGCCGGGGTGGCGCTGCGTCATCGCGGCGGACCGGCGGCCGGCACGCTGGCCCCGTCCGGAAGGTCGTCGAACGTGGCGACCTTGACCTCGCAGCAGCGGGCCGACCTGCTCGCGATGGTCGAGGAGGAGAAGCTCGCCGGCGACGTGTACGAGGTCCTCGCCGCGCGCTACGACGACGCCACCCTCGCCCGCATCGCGGCGGCCGAGGACAGGCACGCCGGGGCGGTCCGGCGGCTGCTCGCGACCTACGGCATCGACGACCCGACCGCCGACCTCGGCGTGGGCGAGTTCGCCACGGAGGCGTTCCAGCAGCTCTACGACGACCTGGTCGTCCAGGGCGGTGTGTCGCTCGAGGCCGCGTACGCGGTCGGGGCCCGGATCGAGCGGCTGGACATCGCCGACCTGACCGGGGCGATCGCCAACGCGCAGGGCCGGACCGACATCGTGCTCGTCTACACGCACCTGCGCACCGGCTCGACTCACCACCTCGCGGCGTTCACCGCCTGACCCCGCCCGGACGCCGAATTCAACAACCGTTGACTTCGCGTCCGCGCGCTCCCTAGCGTCGCCGCCATGAAGGCGATGATCCTCAAGGAGTTCCGCGAGCTGCGCCGCGATCGGCGCACGGTCGCGATGCTCGTCGTGATGCCGCTGCTTCTGCTGGTGATCTTCGGGTACGCCGCGAACTTCTACGTCTCCAGCGTGAAGGCGGCCGTGGTCGGCCCGCAGGCGGCGCAGCTCGCGGAGCAGCTCCCGCCCTACTTCGACGTGACGGAGGTGGCGCCGGGCTCCGACGAGGCCGGCGCCGAGCAGCTGCTGCAGGACAACCAGGTCGACGTCGCGTTCGTCACCGGCACCGACCCGGTGCTGGCGCTCGTGGACGGGTCGAACCTCTTCGCCGCCCAGTCGATCGTCGCGTCGCTCAACAAGCTCGGCGACCAGGTCAGCGTCCAGATCCTCTACAACCCGGAGCTGACGACCTCGTGGGTCATGGTCCCCGCCATCATCGGGCTCATCCTGACCTTCATCGGGACGATCATCACGAGCATCGGCCTCGTCCGCGAACGTGAGGCGGGCACGCTCGAGCAGCTGGCCGTCATGCCGATCCGCCCGAGCGCGGTGATCCTCGGGAAGATCACGCCGTACTTCATCCTGGCGTCCATCGACATGGTCATCATCACGGTGCTGGGCATGCTGCTCTTCGACGTCCCGTTCAACGGCAGCCCGTGGGTGTTCGCGCTCGGCGCCGCGATCTTCCTGTTCGTCGTCCTCGGGCTCGGTGTCTTCATCTCGACCGTCTCCCAGACGACGGGCCAGGCCATCCAGCTGGCCTTCCTCATGCTGCTCCCGCAGATCCTGCTGTCCGGGATGATCTTCCCGCTCGACGCGATGGCCGCAGGGGTCCGCTGGATCGGCTATCTGCTCCCGCTGACCTACTTCACGATGATCTCCCAGGGCGTGATGCTGCGGGGCGCCTCGTTCGAGTCGTTGGCCCTTCCCTTCGCCGTGCTCAGCGTCATGGCGGTCGTGGTGTTCCTCGGGGCCACGCTCCGCTTCCGTCGCGACCTGGCGCCGGGGCGCCGCGCGGCCCGTCGTCGGGCGCCCGCCGGGACGGAGGCGTGATGTCGTACGGCGCCCGCGACGTCACCGTTCGCTTCGGCTCCATGACGGCCCTCGATTCGGTCACCGTCGAGGTCGAGCCGGGTGCGGTGGTGGCCGTGGTCGGGGGTGACGGGGCCGGCAAGTCGACGCTGCTGCGGGCGGTGGTCGGCGAGGTGCGGGTGGACTCCGGGACCATCAGCGCCCCCGGGCCGAGCAGCATCGGCTACCTGCCCGCCGGTGCGGGCTCGTGGGGCGGGCTCACCGTCACCCAGAACCTCGACTTCGCCGGCGGCGTCTACGGGCTCGTCGGGGAGCGTCTGGCGGACCGGCGGGAGGCGCTCCTGCACCGCGCGGCGCTCGAGGACGCCCGCGACCGGCCCGCCTCGCAGCTCTCGGGGGGGATGCGCCGCAAGCTCGGCTTCACGATGGCGGCCGCGCACGAGCCGCCCCTGCTCGTCCTCGACGAACCCAGCACCGGTGTCGACCCGGTCAGCCGCATGGAGCTCTGGCGGCTCGTCACCGAGGCGGCTGCCTCAGGAGCCGCCGTGCTGCTGAGCACGACCTACCTCGACGAGGCCGAGCGCGCCGCGCACCTCGTCGTGCTCGACCAGGGGCGCGTGCTCGTGGAGGGCGACGTGGACGCCGTGCTCGCCTCCCTGCCGGGAACCGTCGTCGAGGTGGGCACCCCGACGCGGCTCGAACGGTCGTGGCGGCGCGGCCGCGTGCGCCACGAGTACGTCCCCGATGGAGATGCGACCGCGGGGGCGACGGTGCGCCCCGACCTCGAGGACGTCGTGATCGCCCTGTCGATCGCCGGTCGGGAGGGGGCGCTCTGATGTCGCTCCTGCGCGCCGACCGGGTCACCCGCGCGTTCGGCTCGACCCTGGCCGTGGACGACGTGAGCCTCGTGGTCGGTCCGGGCGAGGTGGTGGGGCTCCTCGGTGCCAACGGCGCCGGCAAGACGACTCTGCTGCGCATGCTCCTGGGGCTCCTGGCGGTGACCTCGGGCGACGTCGCGCTCCTGGGCGGGCCTCCGGACCGCGACCGCCGCCGCCGCATGGGCTACGTCCCCCAGGGGCTCGGGCTCTACGGCGACCTGACGGTCGCGGAGAACCTCGCGTTCGTGACCCAGGCCTACGGCGTCGCGCCCCCGCCGCTCACCGGTCGGCTCGCCGACCAGGCAGACCTGCTGGTCGCCCGCCTGCCGCTGGGTCTGCAGCGCGAGCTGTCCTTCGTGGCCGCCCTCTCGCACCGCCCCGACGTGCTCGTCCTCGACGAGCCGACGTCGGGGGTGGACGCGCTGGCCCGGGCGGGACTGTGGGACACCATCCGTGCGGAGGCCGACCGCGGAAGCGGCGTTCTCGTCACGACGCACTACATGCAGGAGGCGGTCCAGTGCGACCGGCTGCTGCTGCTGTCCCAGGGCAGGCTCGTGGCCGAGGGCAGCGAGGCCGACATCGTGGCCGGGACGGCGGCGCTCGCGATCCGCTCGGACCGGTGGGCGGAAGCGTTCGCCGTCCTCGATGCGGCCGGGCAGCCCGTGCTGCTGTCCGGCCGGGCGATCCGGGTGGCGGGCGGTGACGAGGTGCGGGTCGGTGCCCTGCTCGCGGAGCACGGGATCGAGGCCAGGGTCGAGCGGGTGCCGGGGACGATCGAGGAGCGGATGCTGCTGCTCGCCCGCGCCGGGACCGGGTGATGGCGCGTCGCGGCAGGCGGCCGGCCGGCCAGGGCGACACGCGCGAGTCCGTCCTGCGCGCGGCGCGCGAGCTGTTCGCCGAGGTCGGGTTCGACCGGGCGACCATCCGGGCGATCGCGGCGCGCGCCGAGGTGGACCCGGCGCTCGTCCTGCACTGGTTCGGGACCAAGGACGATCTCCTCGCGGCCGCCCTCGAGCTGCCGGTGGATCCGAGCCGGATCCTCGCCGGGCTCGACGCCGAGAGCCACCTGCTGGGCGTGGAGGTGGCGCGTCGCGTCCTGCTCACCTTCGACGCCTCGCCGGAGGTCCGGACGCGCATGGCGATCCTGCTGCGCACGGGTCTCGGTCACGAGCACGCCGCGGAGGCGCTGCGCGACCTCATCGGCCGTACGGTGCTCACGACGTTGAGCGACGTGGCGCGACCGGACGACCGCGAACTGAGGGCCACGCTCGTCAGCTCGCAGATGGTCGGACTCATGCTCGGCAGGTACGTCCTGCAGGTGCCGGGTCTCGCCGACGCCCCGGTGGACCAGGTCGTCGCGGCCGTCGGGCCGGTGCTGCAGCACTACCTCCGTGGGGACCTTCGCCTGCCGTCCGCGGGCACGTCGAGGATCAGGACTGCCCGGTGATGTAGCTCGTGAGGGCCTGCTGCTCCTCCTCGAGCTCGCCCATGCGCGCCTTGACGACGTCGCCGATGCTGATGATCCCGGCGAGTCGCCCGTCGACCACGACGGGAAGGTGGCGGAACCTGCCCTCGGTCATGGTGGACATCAGCTCGTCGAGGCGGTCGCCGCTGCCTGCGGTCACGACGTCGCTCGTGCAGATCTCCCCCACCGTGCGGGTGAGCACGGCCGGGCCGTGGGCCGCGAGCTGGCTCACGACGTCGCGCTCGCTCACGATGCCCGCCAGGGTCTCGGCGTCCGAGGAGACGACCACGGCCCCGATCTTGCGCCGCGAGAGCAGCTGCACGAGGTCCCCGACCGTCGTGCTCGGATCCACCGTCACCACGTCCGCGCCCTTGGAGCGCAGGATGTCCGACACCAGCATGGCCACCTCCCGAGACGTCTCCACCCACGTTAGAGCGTGGCGCCCGCGCGTGGGAGGACAAGTGCCCGACCGGGCGTCGCCGCGGGCGGGGAGCGCGGGGTTAGCCTGGGACCCCGCCCCCGCAGGGAGCCCGCCCCCAGGAGTCATCGCCCATGACGTGGACGTCGAGTGCGACGCTCGCCGGAGGGATCCCGTACTACTCCTTCCCCGAGATCACGATCGGGCCGATCACGCTCCAGACCTTCGGGATCTTCGTGGCGATCGGCATCCTCACGGGCGTCTACGTCGCCGCGCGCCGCAACGAGCGCTTCGGCATCCCGCGGGAGGAGACGGAGAAGGTCGGCTTCATCCTCGTCGGTGCGGCACTGGTGGGCGCCCGCATCCTCTGGGTGCTCACGCACCGGGAGGAGATCTCCTCCCCCCTCGACGTGATCGCCGTGTGGGACGGCGGACTGCAGTTCACCGGCGGCTTCGTCACCGCGATCCTGCTGGCTCCGCTGGTCACCCGGTCCTGGCCGAGGGGTCGGCGCTGGGAGCTGCTCGACGGTGCCGTCCTGGGCCTCGCGATCGGCCAGGCGATCGGCCGGCTCGGCTGCATCGCCGTGGGGGAGCACCTGGGCGGCCCGACCGACTTCTTCCTCGGCATCAACTACCGCGGCGGGGTGGTGGTCGAGGGTCCGCTCGAGGTCGGGGTGACCTACCACTCGGCGGCGCTCTACGAGGCGCTGTGGCTCGTCCCGGTGATCCTCGTGCTGTTCTGGCTCGACCGGCGCGGTGCCCGTCCGGGCGTCATGAGCGGCGTCTTCATCATCAGCTACGGCGTCCTGCGGTTCCTGACCGACATCGTCCGGATCAACGACGAGCGGCTGTTCGGCCTCACCGGCGCGCAGTACATGTCCCTCGTGCTCATCCCCTTCGGGTCCTGGGTGCTGTGGCAGGCGCTGCGCGCGCCCGCTCCCGCCGACACCGACGTCGCCTCCACCACTCCTGCGGACGCCCCGGCGGGCTCGGACGACGCTGACCCCGAGAGCCCCGAGGACGACATCTCCGAGAGCGTCACCGCCGAGGGCGACAGCTCCCAGGACGGCAGCTCCGACCACGAGGGCGCCGACCGCGAGAGCACTGCGTGACCGAGGCCGACGAGCTCGACGAGTCCGACGAGTCCGATCCGAACCGTCGGCGCCGCGTCGTCCTCACGGTCCTCGGCGTCGCGGGAGTGCTGGCGCTCAACCTCGCCGCCTACCTCGCCCTCACGCAGCCCGCGGCGCAGGAGGCGATCGAGGGGCTGGCCCGCGTCATCTATCCGGGCGCGTTCCTCCTCGCGTTCCTGGCCAACGTGACCGTCCTCATCCCCATCCCCTACAACGGCGTCCTGCTCGCGGTGCTCGGCGAGGCGCCCCTGCCCTGGCTGGCGGCGGCCCTCGCCGCCCTCGGCTCGGTCCTGGGCGAGCTGACCGGCTACGCCGCGGGCCGAGCCGGGCGGGTCGCCACTGCGGCGACGCGTCCCGTCACGTGGGCCTCCGAGCGCATGGGCTCGACGCGGCGGGCATTCGGGTTCCTCTTCCTCGTCGCCGCGGTGCCGAACCCCTTGTTCGACATGGCCGGGCTCGCGGCCGGGACGCTGCGGATCCCGCTGCGCGTGTTCCTCGTCGCCGTCTTCCTGGGCCGGCTGCTGCGCTTCCTCGCCTTCGCCTACCTCGGCGTCGCCGTCGGCTGACGCGGGAGTCAGTCGTCCAGCCCGCGCGCGACGAGGGCGTCGCCGAGGAGCTCCGCCGTCCGCAGCGAGCGCACCACCACGGCGACGACGTAGGCCCTCGGCGCGAACACGACCCCGCGCGCCCGCTGGGCGTCGCGGACCTCGGTGGCGATGGTGACCACCTGCGGCACGGCGCGGATCCCGAGCGCCACCAGGAGCCCGACGCGATCCGGGTCGACGCCGAGCCGACGGAGCGGACGACAGGCGCGGGTGAGCGTCGCGGTGAGATCGGTGGTCCGGGTGGTGAGCGTGACCAGGCCCGCCGCCAGGACGAGCACGACGATGCTGCCGACCACGACGGCGGCGCGCTCCCATCCCGACGCCCACAGCTGGTAGAGCCCGAGCGCCAGGAGGAACCACACCAGCACCCGCAGCTGGCGCACCACGACTCCCGGACCGAGCCCCGACGCGGCGTAGCCGACCGCGACGAGCGCGGCGGCGAGTGCGATCTGCCACGGCTCGCGCAGCCAGACGAGCGCGACCCCGAGCACGGCCAGGAGCGCGAGCTTCACCCCGGGCGCCGTCCTGTGGACGACCGACCGTCCGGGGAGGTAGAGGGCGAGATCGCTCATGCCATCAGCGCCCGGTAGGCGGCGACCGCGGCCGCGGGGGTGTCGTCGGCCACGAGTCGCCCCTGGTCGAAGACGAGGACGCGGTCGTAGGCGTCCAGCAGGTCGAGCTGGTGGGTGACCAGCACGACCTGCTGCCTCAGCCCGGCGACCACCTCGGCGATGCGGGCGGCGTTGCGCAGGTCGAGCAGGGTGGTCGGCTCGTCGAGCACGAGCAGATCGGGCTCGGTGACCAGGACCGAGCACAGCGCGAGCAGCTGCTTCTCGCCGCCCGAGAGGCTGTGCGCGGGGCTGTCCGCGAGGTGGTCCAGCCCGACGTCGGTCAGCGCCCGGCGGACCGTCGCGTCGATCTCGGCGCGGTCGCGCCCCCGCCGCTGCAGCCCGAAGGCCACGTCCTCGGCGACGGTCGGCATGACGATCTGCGCATCCGGATCGGTGAAGCAGAAGCCCACGCGTCGCCGCACGTCGCGCCCGTGGCTGCGGGTGTCGAACCCGCCGACGACGACGCGTCCCGCGGTGGGGAGCACGAGCCCGTTGAGCAGCCGCGCGAACGTGGACTTGCCCGACCCGTTCGCCCCCACCACCCCGATCCGCTGCTCGTCCAGGCGCACGTCGAGCTCGTCGAGCACCACGCGCCGTGCACCGGCCTGGCCGACGACGTGGCGGACGTCGGCGATCTCGATCAGGGGCACGCGCGCACCACCATCGCGACGCCCTGTCCGCCGCCGGCGGCGATCGCGGCGAGCCCGATGCCTCCGCGGCCCTCGCGCACGAGGCGCGTGAACAGCCGCACCAGCAGGATCGCGCCGGACGCGCCCCACGGGTGGCCGAGGGCGAGGGCGCCTCCGTCGGGGCAGACCCGCTCGGGGTCGAGCCCCAGCTCGTCGCAGCAGGCGAGCACCTGCCCGGCGAACGCCTCGTTGAGCTCCACGGCGTCGACGGCGTCGAGAGTGGTGCCGGCGGCGGTCAGCGCCTCCCGGACCGCCGGGACGAGGGCGATGCCGGGACGCCGCGGGTCCCCGGCCGCCGTCTCGACGGCGAGGACCTCCAGGCCGGGGACCCCGAGGGTCGCCCAGGTGGCGCCGTCGACCACGGCGACCGCCGCCGCACCGTCGTTGATGCCGCAGGAGTTCCCGGCCGTGACGGTGCCCTCGGCCCGGAACGCCGGGCGCAGGCGAGCGAGCCGGTCCTCGGTGAGGCCGGCCCGCGGCCGTTCGTCGCGGGCGAGGCCTCCCACCGGGACGATCTCCGCGACGAAGCGCCCGTCGGCGATCGCCTGCGCGGCCCGGGCGTGCGAGCGTGCTGCGTAGGCGTCCTGGCGGACCCGCGAGACGCCGCGCTCCTCGGCGAGGAGGTCGGCGGCCAGGCCCATGTACGGGTCCTCGTCCGGCGTCGGGGCGAACGGTGCCCGTTCGTACCGTCGCGGCGGCGAACCGTCCTCGGGCGGCCAGTAGCGCCACGGCGCCGTCGACGCGGACTCGGTGCCGCCGGCGAGGACGAGCCCGCGTCGGACCCGGAGGGTGTCGACGGCCACGCCGACCGCGGCGAGTCCGCTGGCGCACTGGCGGTCCACGGTCAGCGCGGGGACCTCTGCGCCCAGGCCGGCGGCCA
>JAHECT010000088.1 GCA_024641605.1 Micrococcales bacterium | reverse complement strand
CGCGACGAGCAGGCGGCCGAAGGCGCGCTCCCGGGCGACCGCCGGCGCGGCCTCGTCGACGACGATCCCGACGAGGACCTCGGCCACGCCCAGCTCGCGCGCGGTCATCGCGAGCGCGCACACGGCACCGAGGTGGGCCTCGACGCCGTCGCGGGCCACGGCCCCGGCGAGCGCGGAGCGGTCGAGGGCCGGGGTGGCCGGGGCGGGGGTGATGAGGGCGGTGGTCATGGCGGGCTCCTCCCGGTCGTTCTCGGTGCCGGGACCTCGTCGTCCTGGCCGTCACGATGACGGTAGGCGGTGCAAGGCATAAGGAAAAGCGATCATTCGTCATGAATAACATCGTCTAGGCTTATGTTCATGTCCGGACTGGCCGACGTGGAGATCCGTCACCTGCAGGCGCTGCGCGCCGTGGCCGAGGAGGGGACCTTCGGCCGTGCCGCGGGGCGCCTCGGCTTCAGCCAGGCGGCCATCAGCCAGCAGATCGCCGGCCTCGAGCGCGTGGTCGGGACCCCGGTGTTCGACCGCCCCGGCGGCCCCCGTCCGGTGCGCCTCACGCCCGTCGGGCACCTCGTCCTGCGCCACGCCGAGGCGGTCCTGGACCGGCTCGCGGTCGCCGACAGCGAGCTCGCCGAGCTCCGGTCGGGCACGGGCGGCCGTCTGGCCGTCGGGACCTTCCAGTCGGTCTCGGTGCGGCTGCTCCCCACGGTCATCGCGCAGCTGCGCACGGAGTCCCCGGGGCTCGAGGTGTCGGTGGTCCAGCTCGCCACGAGCGCCGAGCTCGCTGCCGGTGTGCGCGACGGCAGCGTCGACGTCGCCTTCCTCGATGTCGTGATCGACCACCCCGACCTGCGGCTCGATCCCGTCCTGCGCGACCCGTACGTCGTCGTCACCACCGACGACGACCCGGTGCTCGCCGACCTCCCCCCGGGCGCGCCGTACCCGACCCGTTCCCTCGAGGACCGACCGCTCATCGCCTCCGAGATGTGCGACGCCATGGTCCAGGTCGAGGCCGAGCTCGCGGCGGTCGGTGTGACGCCGCGCTACGCCTTCCGCACCAACGACAACGGAGCGCTGCAGGCGATGGTGGCGGCCGGCATGGGGGCGGCGATCATGCCGCTGCTGGCCGTGGACGAGTCCGATCCCGCGGTGCGCGTCATGGCGACCGACCCGCCCATGGCGCTGCGCGACATCGTCGTCGCGCGGCGGTCGGGACCGTCGGTGCTCCCCGCCGCGGAGCGCTTCGCCGAGCTCGCGATCCTGGCCGGCGGCGGACGCGACCTGGCGCTGCGTCCCACGGGGCGCTGAGCCCGCGAGGCACGCGTCAGGCGGGCGCGGAGCGCGGGAACGCGCAGAACTCGTTCCCCTCGGGGTCGGCGAGCACCCACCAGCCGATCTCCGCGTCGGGCTCACGCAGCAACCGCGCCCCGGCGGCGAGGAGCGGGGCCGGGTCCTCCCCGTCGAGATCCACGTCCCAGTGCATCCGGTTCTTGGCCGTCTTGGGCTCGGGGACCTCGATGAAGATCCAGTCGGGCCACGGGAACCCGGCCGCGCCCTCGACCCACCAGTACGGTGCGCCCGCCTCCGTGAGGGCCCTGCCGCCGAGCCGGGCGGCCCACCACGTGGCGATCGTCTCGGGATCGGCGCTGTCGACCACGAGCTCGAACGGCGTCGGCACCTCGACGGCGGGCAGCCCCCGCTCGGGCGCCGC
Source organism: Micrococcales bacterium (assembly GCA_024641605.1). GTDB lineage: Bacteria > Actinomycetota > Actinomycetes > S36-B12 > CAIYMF01 > Longivirga. The sequence goes on along the minus strand of JAHECT010000088.1, from coordinate 7,772 downwards.
CGGAGGCATGGCGCAGAAGACGTTGCCCTCGGGGTCCTCGAGCACCCACCAGTGCCGGTCCCCCTCCGGCTCGCTGATGACCGTGGCGCCCAGCGCGACCAGCGGCGCGGGGTCCGCCGCCGGCAGCCGCAGGTCGACGTGCACCCGCGTCTTCGCCGTGCGCGGCTCGGGGACGGGGTCGATCCAGGTGAGCGAGCCGTCCCGCCGGCCGTCCGGCCCGAGCAACCGGGCGGCACGCTCGTCGGTGTCGAGGGTGCGGTGCAGCGCCGCCGCCCAGAACGCCGCGAGCGCGTGGGGGTCGCTGGCGTCGAGACACAGTTCGCGGAAGGCGGCCTCGGGCATGCGGCCATCCTGGCCCAGCCCCACGACGATGCCTACCCCGTGCGGGTCGCGCCGTCGTGCGGTGCCGACGTAGATTCGGCCCTGGCACGTGCCGACCCCCGCCCTCGCCGAGGTGCGGGGCCTGCGTGCGTGCGTCCCGACCCGGAAGGACCCCATGAGCCCCACGCTCACCGGCCTGCTCGACCTCGTCGTCGCGGACCCGGGCGCGACCGAGGCCGTACGCCGGGCCCGCCTCACCGGGTCGGCCTCGGCGACGGAGTCGCTCGAGGTGACGGCGCCGCCGGCGGCGTATCCGCTGCTCGTGGCGGCGCTGGCGGCCGACGGCCACGGCGCGCGCCCGGTCCTCGCCGTGACCGCCAGCGCACGCGAGGCCGAGGACCTGGTGACCGCGCTGTCCTCGCTGCTGCCCGAGCACTCGGTGGCGGAGTTCCCCGCGTGGGAGACGCTCCCGCACGAGCGGCTCTCACCGTCCTCGGACACGGTGGGCCGCCGCCTCGGGGTGCTGCGGCGCCTGGCCCACCCGAGCGGCGAGGACCCGGCCGACGGCCCCCTCCGGGTCGTCGTCGCGCCCGTGCGCGCGGTCCTGCAGCCGGTCGTGCGCGGCCTCGGCGACCTGGAGCCCGTCCGCGTCACCACCGGCGAGGACGTCGGCCTCGACGAGCTCGTCACGCGCCTGGCGGCCGCGGCCTACACCCGCACCGACCTGGTGGAGAAGCGCGGCCAGTTCGCCGTGCGCGGCGGCATCGTCGACGTGTTCCCACCCACGGAGGAGCATCCCGTCCGGCTCGAGTTCTGGGGCGACACGGTCGAGGAGATCCGCTGGTTCAAGGTCGCGGACCAGCGTTCGCTGGAGGTCGCGCCGCACGGGCTGTGGGCACCGCCCTGCCGCGAGCTGCTGCTCACCGACGAGGTCCGCGCCCGCGCCCGGGCGCTGGCCAGCGCGCACCCCGAGCTCATCGAGCTGCTCGACAAGCTCGCCGACGGCATCGCCGTCGAGGGCATGGAGGCCCTCGCGCCGGTGCTCGCCGACGGGATGGAGCTGCTCGTCGACCTGCTGCCCGAGTCCTCCCTCGTCGTGGTGTGCGACCCCGAGCGGGTACGGACGCGGGCGCACGACCTGGTGGCCACGAGTGCGGAGTTCCTCGAAGCCTCCTGGCACAACGCCGCCGCGGGCAACCTCACCCCGATCGACCTGCAGGCAGCGGCGTACCGCAGCGTGGCGGACGTGCGCCGGGCGGCCCTCGACCGCGGGGTCCCGTGGTGGGGGGTCTCGCCCTTCGGCGCCGACGTGGCCGCCGACGACGTCGAGACCCTCGACCCGGACGCCGTCGACCGGGTCGTGCTCGACGTCCACCCGGCCGAGTCCTACCGCGGCGAGACGGCGCGGGCCTTCACCGACGTCGCCCGCTGGGTCGGCGAGCGCTGGTCGGTCGTCCTCGTCACCGCCGGGCACGGCACCGCCGACCGCTACGCCGAGTCCGCGCGGGCCGAGGGCCTGGCCGTGCGCACGGCGACCGCGCTGGACGGCGCGCCCGAGCCGTCGCTCGTGACGGTGGTGACCGGCGGGCTCGACCACGGCTTCGTCGTCCCGGGCCGGCGACTGGCCGTGCTCACCGAGACCGACCTCGTGGGGCAGCGCTCCACCACCCGCGACACGCGCCGGATGCCGGCCCGTCGACGCCAGACGATCGACCCGCTCCAGCTCGCGGCCGGTGACTACGTCGTCCACGAGCAGCACGGCGTCGGGCGCTACGTCGAGATGGTGCAGCGCACCGTCGCCGGCGCGACGCGCGAGTACCTCGTCATCGAGTACGCCCCGGCCAAGCGCGGTCAGCCGGGGGACCGGCTCTACGCCCCTACCGACCAGCTCGACCAGGTGACCCGCTACGTCGGCGGCGAGGCGCCGAGCCTGCACCGCCTCGGCGGCGCGGACTGGCAGAAGACCAAGTCGCGCGCGCGCAAGGCGGTCCGCCAGATCGCGGGGGAGCTGATCCGCCTCTACGCCGCCCGCATGGCGAGCAAGGGGCACGCGTTCGCGGCCGACACGGTGTGGCAGCGCGAGCTCGAGGACGCCTTCCCCTACAACGAGACGCCCGACCAGCTCTCGTGCATCGACGAGGTCAAGGCCGACATGGAGAACGTCGTGCCGATGGACCGCCTCATCTGCGGCGACGTCGGCTACGGCAAGACCGAGATCGCCGTGCGCGCCGCGTTCAAGGCGGCGCAGGACGGCAAGCAGGTCGTGGTGCTCGTGCCCACCACGCTGCTCGTGCAGCAGCACATGTCCACGTTCACCGAGCGCTTCGGCGCCTTCCCCGTGAGGATCGCGGCGCTGTCGCGCTTCCAGACGGACAAGGAGGCCAGGGCGACGCTCGAGGGCATCGCCGACGGCACCGTCGACGTCGTCATCGGCACGCACCGCCTCTTCAGCAGCGAGGTCCGCTTCCGCGACCTCGGCCTCGTCATCGTGGACGAGGAGCAGCGCTTCGGCGTCGAGCACAAGGAGCACCTGAAGGCGCTGCGCACCAACGTCGACTTCCTCACCATGTCCGCCACGCCTATCCCGCGCACGCTCGAGATGGCGGTGACCGGCATCCGCGAGATGTCCACGATCCAGACCCCGCCGGAGGAGCGCCATCCGGTCCTCACCTACGTAGGCCCGTACGACGACAAGCAGGTGGCGGCGGCGATCCGTCGCGAGCTGCTGCGCGACGGTCAGGTCTTCTTCGTGCACAACCGGGTCGAGTCCATCGAGCGGGTCGCCTCACGGCTGCGCGAGCTCGTCCCCGAGGCGCGCATCCAGACCGCGCACGGACAGCTGAACGAGCACGTGCTCGAGCAGGTGATCGTGGACTTCTGGGAGAAGGAGTTCGACGTCCTCGTGTCCACGACGATCGTCGAGAGCGGGCTGGACATCCCCAACGCCAACACCCTCATCCTCGACCGCGCGGACCGGTTCGGGCTCTCCCAGCTGCACCAGCTGCGCGGCCGGGTCGGCCGCGGCCGCGAGCGCGGCTACGCGTACTTCCTCTACCCGCCGGAGAAGCCGCTGACCGAGACCGCGCACGACCGCCTCGCGACGATCGCGGCCAACACCGACCTCGGCTCGGGCATGGCCGTGGCGATGAAGGACCTGGAGATCCGCGGCGCGGGGAACCTGCTCGGCGGCGAGCAGAGCGGTCACATCGCCGACGTGGGCTTCGACCTCTACGTCCGGCTCGTGGGCGAGGCGGTCGCGGACTATCGGTCCGGGGGCGCCGAGTCCGAGCAGGTGGCCGACGTCAAGGTCGAGCTGCCGATCGACGCCCACGTCCCGCACGACTACGTCGCCGAGGAGCGGCTGAGGCTCGAGGCGTACAAGCGCCTCGCCGCGGCGAGCACCGACGAGGAGGTGGCCGCGGTCGCGGAGGAGCTGACCGACCGCTACGGCGCGTTCCCGGAGTCGGTGGCCAACCTGCTCGCCGTGGCCAGGTTCCGGATCAAGGCGCGCCGGGCCGGGGTCGCGGAGGTCGTGGGGCAGGGGAGCTCGATCCGGCTGGCGCCGGTGGCGCTCCCGGAGTCGCGCTCGATGCGTCTGTCGCGGCTCTACCCGGGAACCGTGATCAAGCCCGCGACGCGTACGATCCTGGTGCCGCGGCCGATGACCGCCCGGGTGGGCGGGCAGCCGGTGCGCGACACGGCCCTGCTGGAGTGGCTGGGCGAGCTCCTGGACGTCATCGCCCTCGAGCCCGTGACCGCCTCGTGAAGGAGACCAACGTGACCTCCACCCGTGTGCGCGCCGTGGCCCTCGCAGCGCTTGCCTCCCTCCTCCTCGCCGGGTGCGCCTCCGGCCTCGCCGGCTCCGCCACCGTGGTCGGTGGGGTGGCGGTGAGCGACCGCGAGGTGGCGGCGAGCGTCGACGATCTGCTGGCCCAGGTGGCCGGCGTCGAGGGCGCCCAGCCGATCGACGAGGAGACGGCCACCCGGGTGACGGTGGAGCGCTACACCCGCGAGCTCCTGTTCGCGCAGGCCGCCGCCCGTGAGGGCATCACCGTCACCCAGGCCGAGGTCGACGACATCGTCGCCCAGACGGTGGAGGGCCAGTTCGCCGGCGACCGGGCCGCCTTCGAGGCAGCCCTCGCGACCCAGCAGGCCGTGCCGTCCAGCGAGATCGAGGCCTTCGCGCGCGACTTCGTCGTGCGCACCAAGATCGTCGAGAAGATCTCCCCGAGCGGCGACACCGAGGTGATCTCGCGCTACCTCGCCGACCTGGCCGACCAGGTGGGAGTCGAGGTCTCGCCGCGCTTCGGCACGTGGGACTCCGCCAACGTCTCCCTCGGACCGGTGCCCGACGACCTGTCCTCGCCCGCGCCCCTCGCACCGCAGCCCGTGCGCCCCGCTCCGATCGCGCCGGCAGGCTGACCCGGGCATGAGCGGTCGGCTGGTGCTGCTGGGCTCGAGCCCGCGGGTCGCCGGTGGGCTGCTCACCCGCGACGCGTGGGCGGCGCTGGAGCGGGCCGACTCCGTCCTGGTGGCGACGGCCGAACACCCGCAGGTGCAGCCGCTGCGCGAGGCCGGGGTGGACGTCCGCGAGGTCGAGGTCCCCCAGGGGGAGCCGGCCACGGCGGTCCACGCGCGCACCCTGCTCGCCGAGAGCGCCGACGGCGTGGTCGTGTGGCTGCTCGACCAGGGCGAGTCCGATCTCGCGGACGCGGTGATCGACCAGGCCCGCGCGCTGGATCCCGACGACCTGCCCGAGGTGGTCCTGCTGCCCGGGTCGTGGGACCTGCCCGGAGCCCGGCTGCTCGACCTCGTCGCCGTGATGGACCGGCTGCGGTCCCCGGGCGGCTGCCCGTGGGACGCCCGCCAGACCCACGAGAGCCTCGTCGAGTACCTGGTGGAGGAGGCGTACGAGACGGTCGAGGCCATCGAGGGCGGATCCCGTGACCACCTGCGCGAGGAGCTCGGCGACCTCCTCCTGCAGATCGTCTTCCACGCCCGGATCGCCGAGGAGGACCCCGACGAGCCCTGGTCGGTCGACGACGTGGCGGCCGGCATCGTCACCAAGCTGGTGGCGCGCCACCCGCACGTGTTCGGGGATGCGGGCAGCCGCACGGCCGAGCAGGTGGAGGAGGCCTGGGCGGAGCTGAAGAAGGCCGAGAAGGGCCGGGAGTCGGTCACCGACGGCATCCCGCTCGCGCTGCCCGCGCTGCTCCTCGCGGCCAAGCTCCTGCGCCGGTCGGAGTCGGTGGTGGGGGACCCTGTGGATCCCGGCGCCCGCGCCGCCGCCGCCGTGGCCCTCGAGGAGGCACGGGGGGACCTCGGCGCGCTGCTGCTCGCCCTGGTGGCGCAGTCGCGGGCCACAGGGACGGACGCCGAGGCCGCGCTCCGCGCCTCGGTACGGGACCTGCGCGACCGGGTGCGCGCGGCGGAGGGTCTACCGCCGGACTGAGCCGCACGAGGCGTAGCGTCGGCCCGGTGACCCACGAGTACGAGTTCTCCCGCTCGGGCCCGGACGCCGAGCAGACCTTCGCCGCTCTGGCCGACCGCGTGGTCGACGGCCTGCTCGCCCGGGACCCCGTGAGCGCGACCTGGTTGGGTGACCACCGCTTCGACGACCGCCTCCCGGACCTCAGCGACGAGGGGGCCGAGGAGTCCCTCCGCCTGGTGGAGCAGGCGCTCGAGGCGGTGGACCAGGAGGACGACACCGCGCTGGGCCTGACCTCGGCGGTGGACCTGGAGATCCTGCGTGCCGCGCTCCTGCGCGAGCGGCTGGCGCTCGACACCCTCCGCGAGCACACCTGGAACCCACTCGTCGCCAACCCGGGCACCGCCCTGCACCTGCTCCTGGCGCGGGAGTTCGCCCCCACCGCGGACCGGCTCCGCTCCCTGGCGGGGCGCCTCTCCGAGGTGCCCGACGCGCTCGCGACGGCGCGCCAGACCCTGGGGGAGATGCCCCGCGTCCACGTCGAGACGGCCATCGGGCAGTTCCACGGCACCCGTGCCCTCGTCGTGTCCCAGCTCGAGGACGAGCTCGAGAACGAGCCCCCGCTGCGGTCCGAGGTCGAGCCCCCGCGGCGCGCGGCGCTGGCGGCGCTGGACGAGCACATCGCCTGGCTGGAAGGGCGGCTCGAGACTGCCGGGCGCGACCCGCGGCTGGGCGCGGAGGCCTTCGCCGCCAAGCTCTGGGCCGTCCACGACGCGGAGACCTCCCCCGACGAGGTCCTGGCCAGCGCCGAGGCCGACCTGGTCCGGCTCGAGGGCGAGATCGCGCGAGCGGCGGCGGCGTACCTCGGCGTCGCGGAGCCGCCGCCCGACGACGCGGGCGAGGTCGTGCGCCGCGCCCTGTCCGCGGTGGCCGACGGGGGACCGGTCGACGACTCGAGCGTCCTCGCCCTCTGCGAGCGGGCGTTCGTGACGACGACGTCGTTCGTCCGCGAGCACGACCTCGTCACCGTGCTCGACGACCCGGTCGAGATCGTCGAGATGCCCGAGATCCACCGCGGGGTGGCCGTCGCCTACTGCGACCCGCCCGGCCCGCTCGAGACGACGTCGCTGCCCACCTTCTTCGCCGTGTCACCGACCCCGCGCGAGTGGGACGAGGCCCGGGTGCGCTCCTTCTACCGCGAGTACAACGCGCGGATGCTGCACAACCTCACGGTGCACGAAGCCATGCCGGGCCACGTCCTGCAGCTCGCGCACAGCCGCCGGCTCACCACTCCCACCCGGGTGCGGTCCGCGTTCTGGAGCGGGGTCTTCGCCGAGGGGTGGGCGGTCTACGCCGAGGAGCTCATGGTCGACCGCGGCTACGACGGCGGCGAGGGGGAGCGCGCTGCCCTCGCGCTGCGGCTCATGCAGCTCAAGATGCAGCTGCGCATGACCATCAACGCGATCCTGGACGTGCGGGTGCACACCCGTGGCATGACCGAGGACGAGGCGATGCGGCTCATGCAGCTGCGGGGCCACCAGGAGGAGGGCGAGGCCGTCGGCAAGTGGCGACGTGCGCTGCTGACCTCGACCCAGCTGTCCACGTACTACGTCGGCTACGTCGCCGTGCGCGATCTCGTGGGCGACCTCCGCCTGCTGCACCCTGACTGGTCGGACCGCGAGCTCCACGATTCGGTGCTCGCGCACGGGAGCCCGGCCCCCCGCCATCTGAGGACGCTGCTCGGCCTGTGACGGACGATCCGGGGCGACCGCGAACCAGCCGGCGCGGCAGGATGGCGCGGTGACCACGACCGCCGCGCCCGTCGACGTGCGGGTCGTGCAGCGCCGCTCGCTCGCGGTCCTGGCGCCCTGGCAGGCCCTGGTCGGCCTCGCCGTCGCGGGCACGGTGGCTGCGGGGTCGCTCATCGCCGAGGGCGTGGCCGACAGCGAGGCGGCCGCCGGGTTCGCCCAAACCTCGGGCGTGCTCGGGGCCGCCCTCGCCGCCCTGCCGCTCGCGCGCATCA
>JAHECT010000087.1 GCA_024641605.1 Micrococcales bacterium | reverse complement strand
AGCGCGAGGGAACCCAGGAGCCCGGGCGACACCGGGGGGGCGGGGGCCCGGTCCGCGGGCGACGTGCTCACGCGGCCGACCCTACGCGGCGCGGCGGCGGGTCCGGCCGTGCGCGCGTGGGAGGATCGGCGACGAAGCCGACCGCGGGCCGGTCGGGCCGGCGTGACGGGACGGTGGGATGCAGCGCTTCATCGGACAGCTCACGGGCGTGCGCTTCGTGGCTGCCGTCTGGGTGATGCTCTACCACTACCAGGCGCCGCTGGCCGCTCTCGGCTGGCTGGTGCCGGTGCTGCACGAGTTCCTGCGCGTGGGCCGCCTCGGCGTCGACCTGTTCTTCGCCCTGTCCGGCTTCATCATCACGCACACGTACCTGCAGAAGATGGGGCCGCGGCTGAGCTGGCCGCGTTCGCGGCACTTCCTGTGGCTGCGCCTGGCGCGCATCTGGCCGGTGCACTTCGTCATGCTCAACGTCGCCGGCCTGGCCGTGGTCGCGCAGTCCGTCCTCGGCTCGGGGGACGCCACGCAGAAGGACTGGCTCAACCCCGTCGACTACGTCAAGCAGCTGCTCCTCGTCCACGAGTGGGGACCGGACCCGCAGCGCGGCTGGAACTACCCCGCCTGGTCGCTGTCCATGGAGTGGCTCGCCTACCTGCTCTTCCCGGTCCTCGTCCTGCTCCTGTGGCGCTTCCACCAGCGGCTGTCCACCCGATGGCTGTGCGTCGCCTGGGGCGTCGTGCTGCTCCCCTTGCTCTGGTACGGCACGACCTATCTCGGCGACCCGTACTACATCTCGGACTGGGGCTCGACCATCCGGATCCTCACCGAGTTCACCGCCGGGGCGATCACCTATCTCGTCGTGAGCCGCCTCTGGAGCGCTACCGACGACGGCCCGAAGGTGCGGGTGCAGCGCCTGGCCACCACGCTGGCCGTCGCCATCCCGATCGTTGTCGTGCTGCTGGCGTTCGTGCTGGGCAACCTGTCCGCCCTGCAGTGGACGGTCAGCGACCTGCCCGACACCCCCAACGCCGCCGACCTGCCGCCGAGGTACCACCTGTCGCTGGTGCCGTTGCTGGTGCTGTGGATCGGGGCGTTGGCCCTCACCACCCGCGGACCCTCGTCGTTCCTGTCGCGCCCCCGCCTGCTCCTCGGTGGCTTCATCTCCTACTCGCTCTACATGGTCCACACGGTCTGGTACGGCCTGTGGCGCACAGGCATGCGGGCCGTCGGGGTCGAGAGCGGACCGGTGTACGCCGCGGCGTTCGTCGGGCTCGTCGTCGGCGCGGTCGTCGCCGCCTGGCTCATGTGGCGCTTCGTCGAGGAACCCGCCCGCGAGTGGATGCGACGTCGGTCCGGCGAGCGGCCCAAGCCCGCCGAGGAGCTGGCGCTCGAGGCGACGCAGAGCGAGCACGGCGACCGACGAGGCTGAGGATCGCGCGAGTCCCGCACTGCACCTAGGTTGGGGATCGTGCGGCTCGCGACCTACAACCTCCTCCACGGCATGCCCGTGCTCGGGGGCGTGCCGCGACCGGGCCCCGAGGACCGCCCGTTCGCTCCGCCCACCTTCACCGACGACGCGCCGCTGCGGGACTCGGTGCGCCGCCTCGACGCCGACGTGATCGGCCTCCAGGAGGTCGACGTCGACCAGCCCCGCAGCGGCGGGCACCACCAGGTGCGGGTCGCGGCGGAGGCGCTGGGGGCCGAGCACTGGCGCTTCGTCCCCTCGGTCGCCGGCACGCCGGGCGTGCCCGGCTGGGCCGAGGCCGGCGAGGTCCACGAGAGCGCGGCCGACGGCTCCGGGCGCGCGGGGGGTGCACGACGCCGCCGGGGTGATCTGCCCGTCCTCGCGCCCGCCGAGGCTCCGCCCGTGGGTCCGCTCTACGGCGTCGGACTGATCTCCCGCCGGCCGGTCCTGGAGTGGCGCTCCACCCGCTTCGCCCCGGCGCCCTGGTCCCTGCCCCTGCTCGTCCCGGCCAGCCCGCGGCCCCGCTGGATCACCATCCCCGACGAGCCACGCGCCGCGGTCGCGGCGGTCATCGAGGGCGACCACGGGATCTGCACCGTCGTCACCGCGCACCTGTCGTTCGTGCCCGGCTACAACATCCGCCAGCTCCGGGCCATGCGGACCTGGCTGGCCGGCATGCCCCGGCCCCTCGTCGTCCTCGGCGACTTCAACCTCCCGGGACGCCTGCCAGGACGCGTCACCGGGTGGACGCCGCTCGTCCGCGCGGCGACCTACCCGTCCATGCGGCCCCGCGCCCAGCTCGACCACGTGCTGGCCGACGGCCTCACCCCGGCCCAGCTCGCCTCCGCCCGCGCCGAGGTGCACCTGCTCCCCGTGAGCGACCACGCCGCGGTCACGGTCGACATCGACCTCTGAGCCGCGGGTGTGACCCGACCCACGCGGCGACCTCGGCCCCCTGCCGGATTCCGGGCGGGACCGCCAGTAGCCTCCGACCCGGGGCCCCGCGCGGGGCCACGGCGAGGAGGCCTGGAGTGATCATCGGGGTCCTGCACGAGGCGCGCCCCGAGGAGACCCGGGTCGCCGCCACGCCCGCGACCGCGGGCCAGCTCATCTCGCTCGGCTACGCGGTCGTGGTCGATCCGGGGGCGGGCGCCGCCGCAGGGTTCCCCGACGCGGCCTACACCGAGGCCGGCGCCGAGCTCGGCGACGCCCGCGCGGCCGACCTCGTGCTCGGCGTGAACTCGCCGTCAGCCGAGCAGCTCGACACGATGCGCCCCGGCACCACTCTCGTCGGCCTGCTGTCCCCGGCGCTGAGCCCCGACCTGCTCGCCGACCTCGCCGCCCGCGGGATCACCGCGCTGGCGATGGACGCCGTCCCGCGCATCTCGCGGGCACAGTCCCTCGACGTGCTGTCCTCCATGGCCAACATCGCGGGCTACCGCGCGGTGATCGAGGCCGCGCACGAGTTCGGCCGCTTCTTCACCGGCCAGGTCACCGCGGCGGGCAAGGTCCCGCCGGCCAAGGTGCTCGTGGTCGGCGCCGGCGTCGCGGGACTCGCGGCGATCGGCGCGGCGGGCAGCCTGGGCGCCGTCGTCCGGGCGAGCGACCCGCGCCCCGAGGTCGCCGACCAGGTGCGCTCGCTCGGCGGCGAGTACCTGCCCGTGCAGGCGGCCGACGTCGAGGTGAGCGCGACCGGCTACGCCAAGGAGATGTCCGAGGACTACAACGCGCGGGCCGCCGCCCTCTACGCCGAGCAGTGCAGCGACGTCGACATCATCATCACGACCGCGCTCATCCCCGGGAAGCCGGCACCGCGACTCATCACGGCCGACATGGTTGCGAGCATGCGCCCCGGGAGCGTGCTCGTGGACCTCGCGGCCGCCAACGGCGGCAACATCGAGGGCACGATCGCCGGGGAAGTCGTCACCACCGACGGCGGCGTGACGATCATCGGCTACACCGACCTGCCCGGACGGCTGCCGACGCAGGCCTCCCAGCTCTACGGCACGAACCTGGTCAACCTGATCAAGCTCATGACCCCGGGCAAGGACGGCGAGCTCGTCCTCGACTGGGACGACGTCGTCCAGCGCAGCATCACGGTCACCCACGAGGGCGAGGTGAGCTGGCCCCCGCCCCCGGTGCAGGTCTCGGCGGCTCCTCCGCCGGCGCCGGCCGCCTCGGCACCGGTCGACGCGAGGCCGGCCCGCGTTCCGGCCTCCGCCGGCCGGCGGCTCACGATCGTGGGCGGCGCAGCCGCGTTGCTCCTGCTGCTCGTGGCGGCCGCTCCCCCGGCGCTGCGGGTGCACCTCACCGTCTTCGCGCTCGCGATCGTCATCGGCTACTACGTCATCGGCAACGTCCACCACGCGCTGCACACACCGCTGATGTCGGTGACCAACGCGATCTCAGGCATCATCATCGTCGGCGCCATGCTGCAGATCGGCTACGGCGACGTGACCATCACCGCCATCGCCTTCGTCGCGCTCCTACTGGCCAGCATCAACGTGTTCGGCGGGTTCGCCGTCACCCGTCGGATGCTCTCGATGTTCTCCAGGAGCTGACGGCATGACGATCGAGTCCACGGCGCAGGCCGCCTATCTCGTCGCGGCACTGCTGTTCATCCTGGCGCTGGCCGGGCTGTCCAAGCACGAGTCCGCGAAGCTGGGCAACACCTACGGCATCGCGGGCATGGCCGTGGCGCTCGTCGCGACGGTGGCGCTGGCGATCGACCGGGGCATCGAGGCCATCGGTCTCATCCTCCTCGGGGTCGCCATGGTCGTCGGGGCCGGGATCGGGCTGTGGCGCGCCCGCCGCGTCGAGATGACCGGCATGCCCGAGCTCATCGCGCTGCTCCACTCGTTCGTGGGTCTCGCGGCGGTCCTCGTGGGCTGGAACGGCTACCTGCTCGTGGAGGGCGGGGCCGACCCGGCGGAGGCGGCGCTCCTGGAGGCCCAGGGCACGCTCGGCATCCACCATGCCGAGGTCTTCATCGGCGTCTTCATCGGCGCGGTCACCTTCACCGGCTCGATCGTGGCCTACCTCAAGCTCTCGGCCAAGATCAGCTCCGCCCCGCTCATGCTGCCGGGTAAGAACGCGCTCAACATCGGCGCGCTCGTCGCGTTCTTCGCGCTCACCGTCTGGTTCGTCATCGATCCCCAGCTCTGGCTGCTCGCGGTGGTCACCGCGCTGGCGCTGCTGCTGGGCTGGCACCTCGTGGCGTCCATCGGTGGCGGCGACATGCCCGTCGTGGTGTCGATGCTCAACAGCTACTCCGGCTGGGCGGCAGCGGCCTCGGGCTTCCTGCTCGAGAACGACCTGCTGATCATCACCGGCGCCCTCGTCGGCTCCTCGGGTGCCTACCTGTCCTACATCATGTGCCGCGCGATGAACCGCTCGTTCATCTCGGTCATCGCGGGTGGCTTCGGCATCGAGGCGCCCTCGGGCGACGACACCGACTACGGCGAGCACCGCGAGGTCAACGCGGAGCAGGTCGCCGAGCTGCTCACCTCGGCCCGTTCGGTCATCATCACTCCGGGCTACGGCATGGCCGTCGCGCAGGCTCAGTACGGCGTTGCCGAGCTCACCCGCAAGCTGCGCGAGGCGGGCGTCGAGGTGCGCTTCGGCATCCACCCGGTCGCGGGCCGCCTGCCCGGCCACATGAACGTGCTCCTGGCCGAGGCCAAGGTGCCCTACGACATCGTCCTCGAGATGGACGAGATCAACGAGGACTTCCCCGACACCGACGTCGTGCTGGTGATCGGCGCGAACGACACGGTGAACCCGGCCGCCGAGGACGATCCGACCAGCCCGATCGCCGGGATGCCGGTGCTGCGGGTGTGGGAGGCCGACAACGTGATCATCTTCAAGCGGTCCATGGCCTCGGGCTACGCCGGCGTGCAGAACCCGCTGTTCTTCCGGGAGAACTCCGCGATGCTCTTCGGCGACGCCAAGGACCGGGTCGAGGACATCCTCCGCGTCCTCTGAGCGCCCCGCCTCGTCAGGGACCGTCGGTGAGCAGGGCCTCGAGGGCGTCCCGGTCGTGGAAGGTGTCGGGGCGGACGACCGCGCCGTCACGGACGTAGACGAACGCCGCGTCGACGTGCTCCACCGGCACTCCGCGCAGCTCAGCGAAGGCGACCCGGTAGACCGAGAGCTGCAGCGGGTCGGCGTCGTGGCGGCGATGGGTCTTCCAGTCGACCACCTCGAAGCGCTCGGTCCCGTCCGGGTCCACGCTGGAGAACACCGCGTCGATCCGCCCCGGTACGACCCTCCCGCCCACGACGAGGGAGAAGTCGACCTCGATGTCGACCGGGGTGCGCTCGGCGTACGGCGTGCTCAGGAACGCGGCCCGCAGGTCGGCGAGGTCGTCATCGGAGTCGACCTCGGCGTCGACCGCGCCGGGCAGGTCGTCGGGTCCCAGCAGCGGTCGCACGCCGTAGTGCGCCTCGACCCAGGCGTGGAAGCGGGTGCCCCGCCGGGCGGCGGTGGCCGGGGCGCCGGGAACGGGCCGGGCGAGCCGCTGGGCGAACGCATCGGGGTCGGCTGCCAGGCGCACCACATCGGAGGCGGACAGCGACGGCGGCAGCGCCACCACGCGTTCGGCGCGGCGCTCGCGCCGCCGCTCCTCGAGCAGCAGGGCGATGTCGTCGTCCCACGCGGCCACGAGCGCGAGCTCGGCGGCGGAGAGCTCGGCGAGCGGCTGGGCCACGGCCCCGTCGGCGTGCTCGGCCCGCAGATCGTCGACACCGAGGCCGATCGACCCGCGCACGGCCGCGGCCGCGGCCCGGCGGCGGTCCCGGGCGTCGACGTCGGGCACGACGGGCCAGGACACCTCGCGCACGTCGTCGAGGACGGGGTTGGTCGCGCCGTCCTCGGGCGCCGCGGCCCAGGCCACGACCTCGCCGCACCCGTCGAGCGCGGCCTCCCGCAGGGACTCGAGGTAGACCGAGGGCCCCCGCGCCTTCTTCTGGCTCGGCCCCCACCACGAACCTGACGCGATGAGCAGCTCCTGCGGCCGGGTGAGCGCGACGTAGGCCAGCCGTCGCTCCTCGCGCTCGTCGTGGGTCCGGCAGTCGGCCTTGAAGGCGGCGAAGTCCGCCGGCGCGAAGCCGCGCAGAGCGGGCAGCGAGGCGCTGTCGCCGCGGAGCGGGTAGGGCAGGGTGGCCCGCGCATCGGTCCAGCGCGAACGCCCCTTCGACGAAGGGAACACCGACGTGGTGAGCGAGGGTAGGACGACGACGGGCCACTCCAGCCCCTTGGCGCGGTGCACCGTCATCAGCTGCACCGCCCCGGGAGCCGCGGGGCGGTCGAGCTCGGGCACGGTCTCATAGCGCTCGGCGATGCGCAGCCAGGCCAGGAAGGCGCCCAGGCTCGTCTGGCCCTCGGCGTCCGCGAAGCCGGCAACGAGGTCGATGAAGGCGTGCAGGCCCTCGGCCCGGCGCAGCGCGACCAGCTCCGGCGCGGAGGCAAGCTCGACGTCGAGGCCGGTCGTGGTCGCGACCCGGTGCACCAGGTCGGCCAGCGGCTCGCCCACGTGGCGGCGCAGCGCACGGATCTCGGCCGCCACCGAAGCGAGTCGGCGCAGCGCGTCCTCGCCGTAGGGCGCGTCGCCGGGATCGTCGAGGGCATCGAGCAGCGAGACGACGTCGGCCGGGTCCGCGCCGCCGACAGCGTCGTCGAGCTGACCGTCGAGGTCGAGCTCGGCGTCCCAGGCGCGCGAGTCGACCAGCCGACGGGCGCGCGCGCCCAGGAGTGCGAGGTCGCGCGCACCGATCCGCCAGCGCGGGCCGGTGAGCAGGCGCACCAGGGCGGGGTTGGCGGTGGAGTCGTGCAGCACCTCCAGGACGCTGAGCACCTCCACGACCTCCGGGACGGTGAGCAGCCCGTCGATGCCGCGCACCTCCACCGCGACGCCGCGGTCGGACAGGGCTGAGACGACGGCCGGGAAGTCAGCGGTGGCCCGGGCCAGGATGGCGATGTCGCCCGGCTCGCGCCCGCTCGCGACCTGGCCCACGACCTCGTCGGCGAGCCAGTCGATCTCCTCCCGGTAGGTCCCGAGGAGGGCCACACGCACCGCGCCGGGCCCGCGGGCGCCGGCCGGCACGAGCGGTGCCACCTGCGGGTGCAGCGCCCGCAGCGGCTCGGCGACGAGGTTGGCGGCGTCGAGGATGCGCGCGCCCGACCGACGGTTCTCGGCGAGGGTGAGCTCCGGGGCGCGCCGACCGGGAGCGGGGGCGAAGTGCACGGGGAAGTCGTCGATGTTGGCCACGCTGGCCCCGCGCCAGCCGTAGATCGCCTGCAACGGGTCGCCGACGGCCGTCACCGGGTGCCCGTCGCCGAACAGGCCGGTGAGCAGGCGGCGCTGGGCGACGGAGGTGTCCTGGTACTCGTCGAGGAGCACGACGCGGTACTGCGCGCGCAGCGCCTCCCCGACCTCCGGGCACTCCTCGGCCAGCCGCGCGCCGAAGCGCATCTGGTCGGCGAAGTCCACGACGTCGCGAGCACGCCGTGCGGCGCGGTACTCCTCGACGAGGTGGGACAGATCGATGCGCTGCAGCGCCGCCAGCCGCGAGTCGCGCGCGCCGGCGGAGACCTTCGGCAGCGCGTCGACCTGCGCCACGAAGTCCTCGTCGTGGCGCCGCAGCTGTGCGGGCTCGAGGCAGTGCTCGGCCAGCTCGCCGTCGAGCGCCCGGACACCGCTCACGAGGGTGGCGACCGCGAGCCCCATCGGGGCGAGGTCGCGCCGGGTGCCGGTGACCACGCGGTGGGCGAGCTGGTAGGAGGCGGCCTCGGTGAGCAGGCGGCTGCCGGGCTCCACCCCGATGCGCAGCCCGTGCTCGGCCAGCAGCCGACCCGCGAACGCGTGATACGTCGCGACGGTGGGCTCGCCGTCGGTGTCCTCGCCCTGGCCCTGCTCGGCCGCGGCGAGGGTGCGCAGCGCGACCCGCACCCGGCCCGCCAGCTCGCCGGCGGCCTTGGTGGTGAAGGTGAGGCCCAGGACCTCCTCGGGACGCACCTGCCCGGTCGCCACGAGCCACACGACTCGCGCCGTCATGACGGTGGTCTTGCCCGAGCCGGCGCCCGCGACCACGACGTAGGGGGCGAGCGGGGCGGTGATCGCGGCGACCTGCTCGTCGCTGAACGGCGTGCTGAGCAGGTCGCGGAGGGCCGCGACGTCGAACGGACGTGCTGCGGCGACGGTCACGGCAGCACCTCGCGCCCCTCGTCGGACGCCGGGCACGTGCGGCGCAGTGCGCAGAAGCGGCACTGGCCCCCCGGCCGTGCCACGAAGTCCTCCGCCCGGATGAGGGCGTCGGCGTCCTCGAGCGACTGGTCCACCCACGACTCGCCCTCGGGCAACGGGGCCTGCCCGGCGACGAGGGGTCCGCCGCTGGACTCGTGGCGCAGCAGCACGAGCTCCGCGCCGGCCACGGGAACCGCCTCGCCCGGCCCGGGCAGGCCGGCGGCCGACCGGGACTCGGGGTCGAGCTCGTCGAGGGCGCCGTGGCGCACGGCCACCTGGTAGAGGCCCAGCTGAGGGTGGGCCTCGAGCTCGGCACCGGTGGGCTTGGCCTTCTGGGTCTTGAGGTCGGCCACGTGGACCGCGCCCTCGGCGTCGACCTCGACCCGGTCGAAGGACCCCCGGATGCGGACACCGGACTCGCCGTGCGGCAGCTCGACCGCGAAGCGGTGCTCGCTGGCCACGAGGCGGCGCTCCGGACGGCCGGTGTGCCAGGCCAGGAAACGGCGCAGCGCCGCGGAGGCCTGGGTGCGCTCGACCGAGCTCTGCCAGGCGGCCTCGAACCCGAGCTCGGCCCACACCCGATCGACGTGCTCCTCGAGCACCTCGGGGTCGGGCGGGAGCTCGCCCCGGGCCACGTGGTCGGCCAGGACGTGGACGACCGACCCGAATCCCAGGGCGGTCGTGCGCGCCACCGTGGCCGAGACCTCGTGCTCGAGGAACCAGCGCAAGGGGCAGGTGGACAGCGCCGAGAGCTGGCTGCCGGACAGCGACAGCGGCTCCCCGACCGGCCGCACCGCCGCCTCGGACCCGGTGGGCTCGAGCACCCCCCACCACCGGTCGGGGTGGGCGGCGGCGACGAGCGGTCGGCCGTCCGGCCCCT
Source organism: Micrococcales bacterium (assembly GCA_024641605.1). Classification (GTDB taxonomy): domain Bacteria; phylum Actinomycetota; class Actinomycetes; order S36-B12; family CAIYMF01; genus Longivirga. The sequence continues at coordinate 48 of JAHECT010000087.1, read as the reverse complement.
CGGCGCCCGCGACGACGGCGAGGCGACGAGCCGCCGCCGCGCGCAGCG
>JAHECT010000230.1 GCA_024641605.1 Micrococcales bacterium | reverse complement strand
GCCCTACCACGTCGGCGTCGAGCCCGACCGCCTCGACCCCGACGAGCGCCGCCCGGCCGAGCCCTGCCTCGGCCGTGGCGAGCAGGTCCGCCGCGTCGAGGCAGCGTCGCGCCACGTGCAGCCCGTTCGAGGGGTGCGCGAGTCCCGCCACGAGGGGGCCCTCCCAGTCCGTGGGGCCCAGCAGGACGAGCAGCGACGGCGGGCCTGCAGGACCCGGCCCGGGTGTCGCCCTCACGGCGCACGCACCAGGTCGAGGTCCCCGGCCCGCGCCGCCGCCACCGCGCGTTCTGCCTCGCTCGCCGCGACGTCGAGCACCACGCCGACCCGGTCGCTGAGGCCCGAGGGATCCAGCCCGCCGGGGTCGGCGACCAGCGCGGCGGCGAGCACGAGGGTCGGCACGACTTCGACGTCGCCGAGGGTCGCGCCGTCGGACGGGGTGACGTAGAGGTCCACCCGCTCCCCGCGGGCGAGCCCGGGCGGCGCGTGGAGCGGGTCGACCGGGACGGTCACGAGCCGCCGCGGGGCGACGGCGCCGTCGTGCAGCGCACCCGCAGGCAGCAGCTCGCCCGCCGCGACGTCTCGGGTCAGCACCCCACCCTCGACGTCGGTGCCGGACCCGACGTACGGGCCGAGGTCCTCGAGCGCCACCGCCACTGGTACGACGTCCTCGGCGGTCAGCGTCGTCCCCGCCGACAGCGGCCCGGTGAGCGCCCAGACCTCGGTGCGGTCGTCGGCGGCAGAGACCAGCCGCGCGCCCAGTACGACCGAGGCGAGCACCAGCACCACGCCGAGGGCGAGACGCAGGTCGCGGCCCCCGGGGAGGAGGCGCCGGGCAGGGGGCACGGCCGGACGGACCGGACGGGTCCGGGTCGTGGTGTCACGGGAGGGGGCGGGGCGCGCGACGGTCATGGACCCACGGTGCGCCGTCGGGTCGTCCCCATGCCTGTCGCCGTCACCCACCTGGCCGTCGGCCGATGCGAGGATGCCCCCGTGGCCCCTCGGTTCCTCACCCTCGCCGACGTCGCCGAGACGTTGAACATCTCGGCCTCGCAGACCTACGCCCTGGTCCGCAGCGGCGACCTGCCCGCCATCAAGGTCGGCGGGCGCGGGCAGTGGCGCGTGGAGTCCACCGCGCTGGAGTCCTACATCGAGCGGATGTACGCCGAGACGGCCGACTTCGTCCGCACCCATCCGCTCGGCGGCACGGAGGATCCCGAGCTCGGCTGAGGCCGCGCCGGCGCTCAGCGGGAGACGAGCGCCACGGCGGCGAGCGGGACGGCGACCCGACCGGAGGGCAGGACGAGGTCGACGTGGTCGGCGTAGGTCGCTCCCGCGATCCCGGTCAGGTGCGTCCCGTCGACGAGGTCGACCGACACGACCGCCCGGTCGCGGCACCAGCGGCGCAGCAGCGCGGCCGTGCTGGTGGACCGGACCGCGGCGTCCGGCCTCACCTCCCGTCCGAGCCCGTGGACCGCCTGGACCGCCGGGACGAGGACGAGGTGGGCCCGGACCGGTCCCCTGGGCTCCGGGAGCAGGACGACGGCGCCGGAACCGACCTCCGCGACTCGGCCCGACACCGACGCCCCGCCCCGCAGGTCGAGACGGATCGGCGAGGTTGCGGCGCGGAGCCGGTCCGCGAGCGTGAGCGCCGAGCGCTCGATGCGGGTGCGCTCGGCGGCCTCCGCGTCCCGCTCGAGATCGGCGTCGGCCGCGGCCAGCGCGGCCAGGTCGGCCTCCAGTGCGGCGAGCACGTCACGCTCCTCGTGCACGACCCACCTCCATCGGCCTCCCCCACCACGGTGCGCTGCGGGCGACCCCGCACGCTCGCCCGGTTCCCCCGTTCGGACGCGCGACGTCGTTCGTTCACAGGTCGCTCACGACGCCTTGCCCCCGCCGCCGCGGTGCGCTGTCATGGCCGACGCAGGCAAACGGATGCTAACGAAGGCATACGCATGAGAGATCCCGGGTCCGTCGCGATCCTGGCCGCGGTCGCGGTGGTGGCGGCCGCCGTGCTCGCCCGACCGGCCGCACTCGCCCTGGTCCACGCGACGCGGCTGCTCGCACGGCTGCCCCGGCGGGCGGCCGACCGCGTCGGCCGGGCATCGGTCAGGGGCGCCGCGTGGGGCCTGCTCGGGTCCGGCGCGGTCCTGGTCACCGGCACCTCCGCGGTCGGCGCTGCACCGGCACCGGTCGCACTCCCCACAACAGGCCCGGCCGCCGCGGCCCGGCTCCCAGCGGGGCCTCTGACCCCGGAGGTCTACGTCGTCGCGCCCGGCGACTGCTTGTGGACCATCGCCCGCGACCACCTCCCCCGCGGCGCCTCCGACGGCGACGTCGCAGCCGCCTGGCCGCGCTGGTGGCGGGACAACCGCGTCGTCATCGGGCCCGACCCCGGGCTGATCCACCCCGGCACCCGGCTCGTGGTGCCGCTCCGATTCCGCTCGACAGGGACGTCGACGACCGCCGCGGAAGCGGCAGCCTCCTTCGACCCCGATCGGCGGTGACCCCGTGCCCGACCCCGTGCCCGACCCCGTCCCCGACCCCGTGCCCGTGCCCGAGCCGATGAGCGTTCCCCCGACCGACCCTCCGGTCGGCCCGGCGAGGCGACCGTCGGGCCTCG
>JAHECT010000229.1 GCA_024641605.1 Micrococcales bacterium | reverse complement strand
GACGTGGGCGGCGAGACCGCGAACGACGGCGACCGGGACACCGGAGAGCTTGCCCGTCACGAGGTCCGCGGCCGACGCCACCTCGTCGCCGATCGCGACCACGGTCATCTCGAGCGGGTTGCCGAAGGGGTCGGTCCGTCCGCGATGGTCGTCGAGGACCCGCAACCCGGCGGCGCCGATGGCGGCGTCGGTCAGGCCCTCCCGCCACGGGCGGCCGAGGGTGTCGGTGATGACGACAGCGAGCGAGCGCTGCAGCCGCCGCTCGAGGTCGGTGCGCAGCCGTGACGCGCTCGCGTCCGGGTCGACCGGCAGCAGCACGACCGTGCCCGGCGCGATGTTGGACGCGTCCACCCCGGCGGCGGCGAGCACCAGCCCGTGCGTCGTCTCGACGATGCGGGTCGTGCCGCGCGGGGTGTGCTTGGTGGCCACGACCCGGACGGTCTCGGCCTCGATCGCGGCCTCGCGGTCCGGCGCGGCGACCACCCTGCCCTCGGCCTTGCTCACCACCTTGCTCGTGACGACGACGACGTCCCCGTCGGCCACCCCGCGGGTGCCGTCGGGCCAGGCGATCCCGGCGCACGCGGCCGCCACGAGCTCGCCCAGGTCCACCCCCGCACCGATCTCGGGCAGCGCCTCGACGCCGACGACCTGGAGCGGGATCGTCATGCGCGCAGCTCCCCGGCGAGCGCGAGGGCCTGGGCGGCGATCGCGGCGGTCGACATGGGGTCGGTCATGAGCAGCGGCACCGCGCGCGTGGTGATGCCGCTCGCCGTGAGCGCGTCGACGGCCTCGGCGTCGGTGGCGTCATGGACGAGCCAGCCGTCGAGCAGCCCGTGGCCGCCGGCGCCGGCGGTGCGGGATCCGTAGTGCAGTGCGACGGCACTCGCCGAGGTGGCGACCCCGATGGCGCGCAGGCACGCGTCGGCCATGCCGCGCACCGGCGCGTCCCCGACGATCGGCGAGACCCCGACCACCGGGGCGGGCGTGGACCGCACGGCCTCGCGGATCCCGGGGACCTCGAGGATCGTGCCCACGGACACCACCGGGTTGGACGGGGGCAGCAGCACCACGTCCGCGGTCGTGATCGCCTCGACGACCCCGGGCGCGGGGCGGGCGTCCTCCGCGCCGACGAGCACGAACCCGTGGGCCGGCAGTGCGGCGCGGTGGCGGATCCACCACTCCTGGAAGTGGATCGCCCGCCTGGTGCCCGGCTCGTCGCCCTCCACCACGACGTGGGTCTCCACCCGGTCGTCGCTCATGGGGAGCAGACGCACCCCTGGTCGCCAGCGGTCGCACAGCGCCTCGGTCACGGCCGAGAGGGGATAGCCCGCGGCCAGCATCTGGGTGCGGACGAGGTGGGTGGCGGTGTCGCGGTCGCCGAGCCCGAACCAGTCCGGCGCCACGCCGTAGGCCGCGAGCTCGCTCCGCACGGTGAACGTCTCGTCCTCGCGGCCCCAGCCGCGGTCCTCGCTGATGCCGCCGCCGAGGGTGTACATGAGCGTGTCGAGGTCCGGGCAGATCTGCAGGCCGAAGAGCCGGATGTCGTCGCCGGTGTTCCCGACGACGGTGACCTCGGACTCGGTGCCGGTCCCGGCGAGGTGGTGGAGCAGCCCGCGGGTGAACCGGGCGCCCCCGATCCCGCCGGCGAGGACGGTGATCCGCGTGGGCTCGGGCATGGCCCGATCCTGTCACCCGCCGCGGCGCACCCGGCGGGCGGACGTAGGCTCGCGACGTGCCCGACGAGTCCGCCCCCTCCTCCCGCGAGGTCGCGCGGGCACTGACGCGGGCCCGCCGAGGGGTGGCCCTCGACGTCGAGGAGGCGACGGCGCTCCTCCACGCTCGCGGCGACGCGCTCGACGAGCTGCTCGGCCTGGCGGGAGAGGTCCGCGACCTCGGGCTGCGCGATGCGGGTCGCCCCGGGGTGGTGACGTACAGCCGCAAGGTCTTCGTCCCGTTGACCAGGCTCTGCCGCGACTCCTGCCACTACTGCACGTTCGCGACCGACCCGGCCGCGCTGCGCCGCGAGGGTCACGGGATGTTCCTGACCCCCGACGAGGTGCTGGCCATCGCCCGCGCCGGCGCGGACCTCGGGTGCAAGGAGGCGCTGTTCACGCTGGGCGACCGTCCCGAGGACCGCTGGCCGGCCGCCCGGGAGTGGCTCGATGCGCACGGCTACGACGACACGCTCTCCTACGTCCGTGCGATGGCCGTGCGCGTGCTCGAGGAGACCGGCCTGCTGCCCCACCTGAACCCGGGGGTGATGACCTGGCAGGAGCTCGCGCGCCTCAAGCCGGTGGCGCCGAGCATGGGGATGATGCTCGAGACCACAGCCGGCCGCCTGTGGTCCGAGCCGGGCGGCCCGCACCACGGCAGCCCCGACAAGGATCCGGAGGTGCGGCTGCGCGTCCTCGAGGACGCCGGTCGCCAGTCGATCCCCTTCACCACCGGGGTCCTGCTGGGCATCGGGGAGTCCGCGCGCGAGCGGGTCGAGTCGGTGCTCGCGATCCGGCGGGCGGCGCGCACGCACGGGCACGTGCAGGAGGTCATCGTCCAGAACTTCCGCGCCAAGCCGGACACCGCGATGCGCCACCGCGACGACCTCCCGCTCGAGGAGCACGCCGCGGCCCTTGC
>JAHECT010000228.1 GCA_024641605.1 Micrococcales bacterium | reverse complement strand
GCCGCTGCCGTGACGGTCGGCTGCGCCGCCTCGGCGACCACCGTGGCGGCGGGCGCGGCAGGCAGGGTGGCGAGCACGCCGGCGGCGAGGGCGGCGGCGCCGACGGCGGCGACCACGGTGCGACGGGTGCGGGTGTCGAACGAGCTCGACATGAAACCTCCGGCACGCCTGCGGGGTCAGCTGTCGGGTTCGGCCTTCGGAGGTCGGCCGGCCGTGCGGCTGCACGGCTTCACCCCGAGGACCCGGCCGGCTGCCGGGTCCAATGTGGGTCCCCCGCTCCTGTCCAGCGGGTCGGGAGGCGCGGACCAGGACAGGACTCGACGTCGGTCTGCGCCGTTCGTCCGGCTTCCCCCCGGACGAACGGGGTCGAAACTACCAGGGCAGGATCGGGCCCGTGGGTATTCGTCGTCCGGAATCCGGCCGTCCGGTCGGGTCCCCGCTCGTGCGCCCGGCGCGCCCCGAGGAGTACGCCGACGTGGCCGCGCTCGTCGTGTCGGCCTACTCCGCCGGGGGCCACCTCGACGCCTCGGACGGCTACGCCGCGGTGCTCGGCGACGTGGCCGGCCGGGCCGAGCTGCACCCCGTGCTGGTCGCCGAGCGCGACGGCGAGCTCGTGGGGTCGGTGACCCTGACCCCGCCCGGGACCCCCCTGTCCAAGGACGCCGGCGCGGACGAGTCGGAGTTCCGGTTCCTGGGCGTCGCGCCCCGGGCCTGGGGCACCGGGGTGGCCGAGGCGCTCGTCGCGGCGTGCGAGGCGCACGCGCGGGCCGCGGGCGCCGCCGCGATGGTCATCAGCGTCATCGAGTGGAACGAGGCGGGCCTGCGCCTCTACGACCGGCTCGGCTACCGCCGGGTCCCGGACCGGGACCGGCGGCCCTCCCCCGCGGTGGTGCTGTGCGCGCTGCGCAAGGACCTCGCCTCCTGAGCGTGCCTCACAGGCGGGCCAGGAACCGCTCGCGGTCCACCACCACGCGGGTGACGCGACCGGTGGCGACGACGGCCGGACCGTCGGGTCGGTCCTCCTCGGCGGCCACCTCGAATCGCAGCAGCCGCCCGTCGACGAGGGAGAGGTCCGCGCGCACGTGCACGACCGCACCGACCGCGCTCGCGACCCGGTGCTCGACCTCCACCCGGGTGCCCACGCTGGTCGAGCCCGTCGGCAGATGCGCCGACACGGCCGCCACCGTCGCCTCCTCGAGCCACGCCAGCAGGCGCGGCGTCGCCAGCACCGGCACGTCGCCGCTGCCCAGCGCCGTGGCCGTGTCCGCCTCGCCCACGTCGTGGGTCAGGCGTGCCGTCAGACCGGACGCCAGGGCATCGCTCATGCCACCACGCTAGCCCGCGCAGCGGGAGCGCTCAGGCCACCAGACCCAGGCGCCGCAGCTCGACCATCAGGTCGTGCGGGCTGCTCGAGGCGCCGAGTGCAGCGTCCAGGGTGATCACGCCGTCACGGAAGAGACCGGTCAGGTGCTGGTCGAAGGTCTGCATCCCGTAGAAGCCGCCCTCGGAGAGCAGAGAGGTGATGGACGCGGTCTTGTCCGCGTCCGCGATGGCCTCCGCGACACGACCCGTGTTGACGCAGACCTCCATCGCGACGCAGCGGCCGAGGCCGTCCGCTCGCTGCACGAGCCGCTGGCACAGGATCCCGCGCAGAGCTCCGGCGAGGGACAACCGGATCTGGTGCTGCTCATGGGGCGCGAAGAAGTCGATGACGCGCGCGATGGTCTCCTGCGCGTCGGTGGTGTGCAGCGTCGACATGACGAAGTGACCCGTCTCGGCGGCGGACAGCGCCGCCTTCACGGTCTCCTGGTCGCGCATCTCTCCGACGAGGATCACGTCGGGGTCCTGGCGCATCGCCGCGCGCAGCGCGACGTTGAAGTTGCCGGTGTCGACCCGGACCTCGCGCTGGTTGATCATGGCGCGCTTGTCGTGGTGGAGGACCTCGATCGGGTCCTCGATCGTGACCACGTGGACGTCGCGGTGCTGGTTGATGTGGTCGACCATGCCGGCCAGGGTCGTCGTCTTGCCCGACCCGGTCGGCCCGGTCACGAGCACGAGACCGCGCGGCTCCAGGGACAGCGGCGAGACGACCTGCGGGAGGCCGAGGTCCTCGAGGGGGATCGCCCCCACGGACACCCGGCGGAAGACGAGGCCGGCGCTGCCGCGCTGGCGGAAGACGTTGACCCGGAACCGGCCCACCCCGTCGATGCCGTAGGCGAAGTCGGCCTCGTTGGTCCGCGCGAACTCCTCGATCAGGTCCGGGCGCAGCACCTCACGCACGAAGTGCTCGGTGTCCTCGATCCGCAGGTCGGGCACCTGGAGGCGGCGCAGGATGCCGTCGACCCGCACGCGCGGCGGGGAGCCCACCTTGCAGTGCAGGTCCGACCCGCCCGACTCCACGAGGGCACGCAGCAGCGGGACGACCGAGACCGGCCCGGTGCGGATCGGGGCGGGGGTCGGCGCCGGTGCGGGCGGGGCCGCGGACACGGGGGCCGAGGTGGGGAACGGTGCGGGCGGAGCCTCCGTGGCGGGGGCCTCGTGGGAGGAATCGGCTGCCGGGGCGGGCACGTCGGCGGGGTCGAAGGCGCGCGCCGAGACCGGAGCCTCGGCGGGGGCGGGGTCGAAGGTGCGCTCG
>JAHECT010000227.1 GCA_024641605.1 Micrococcales bacterium | reverse complement strand
CACGAGCGCGCGCCCGGTCACGCCGTCGCGGACGGTGCGCACGGGCGCGAGCGCCAGCGGGATCGAGGCCAGCGCGAACAGCGCGCCGGGCCGTCCGCCGGCCGCGATGGCCACGGCGACGAGGTAGGGCGTGGCGACGGCGAGCGAGTACGCCGCCCGCGTCGCGTGGTCGCCCATCCGCACGGCGAGCGTGCGCTTGCCGGACTCGGTGTCGGTGGGGATGTCGCGCAGGTTGTTAACCAGCAGGATCGCCACCGACAGCGCACCGATGCCGATCGACGCCGTGAGCGGCAGCCAGGTGATCCGGCCCAGGAGCACGTATGTCGTGCCCGTGACCGCCACGAGGCCGAAGAACACGAACACGAACAGCTCGCCGAACCCGGCGTAGCCGTAGGGGCGGCGGCCGCCGGTGTAGAACCACGCCGCCACGATCGCGGCCGCGCCGACGAGGAGCAGCCACCACGCCTGGGTGCGCAGCACGAGGACGAGCCCGGCGAGCGCGGCGACGGCGAAGCAGGCGAACGCCGCGCGCTTGACGGCGGCGGGCGCGGCGAGGCCCTGACCCACGAGGCGTACCGGGCCCACCCGGTTCTCGTCGGTGCCGCGGACCCCGTCGGAGTAGTCGTTGGCGTAGTTGACCCCGACCTGCAGGGCGAGCGCCACGACGAGGGCGAGCCCGGCGCGCAGCGCGAACTCCGGCCAGGTGACAGCGGCGTGCGAGCCGAGCGCGGAGACCAGGTCGAGGTGGCGCGGCGTCGGATCGGTGTCGACGTAGGCGGTCCAGGCGGTGATCTCGCCGAAGCCGAGCGGACCGGACGTGGTGACCGAGATGGACGAGGCCAGCAGGGGCTGCAGGTAGGTCCAGGCGATCGTCGTACCGACGATCACGGGGGCGAGCGCGGCGGGCAGCGTGCGCGGCCGCGCACCCTGCACCCACTGACCCACCGTCGCCACGAGCGCGCAGTCTGTCACCTCAGCCGCCCCACCGCCGTCCCCGCCGAGATGTCACCTCCCGCCGGCGTATACCCCGTTGTGGAGTGACATCTGCGTCAGGCGCCTCGGAGCTGTCAGCCGCCGCCGGGCTATTCCACGTCGTGGGGTGACATCTGCGCCAGCGCGGCGCGGTCGGGCTTGCCCGTCGCGAGCAGCGGCAGGGCGTCGAGGCGTACGACGCGACGCGGGGCAGCGGGTCGGCCGAGGGCCGCGGTCACGTGCTCGGCGAGCTCGTCGTCGGTCCCGCCCGCGCCCACGACGAACGCCGTCAGGGCGGTGCCCCAGGTGTCGTGCGGCTCGCCGAGCACCACGGCCTCGTCGACCACCTCGGCGAGCACCTCCTCCACCGCGAGCAGCGCCACGTTGACCCCGCCGACCTGAACGATGTCGTCGGTGCGGCCGACCACCTCGAGCTCGAGCCCGCCCTCGTGCCCGGGGTGCAGGCGGCCGAGGTCGCCGGTGAGCAGGGCGCCGTCGGAGAACGCCGCGTCCGCGCCGTCCACGTAGCCGCGGGCCAGCGTCGGCCCGCCGACGCGCACGAGGCCGACGCCGTCCCCGTCGGGGTCGACGATCTCGACCGTCACGCCCTCGAGCGGGACGCCGTCGTAGACGACGCCGCCGCAGGTCTCCGTCATGCCGTACGTCGTCACCGCGGCGACGTGGGTGGCGAGCAGGTCCTCGAGCAGCGAGAGGGGCGTGTGCGCCCCGCCGAGCAGGACGGCCTGGTACGCCTTGAGGGCGGCGATGCCGTCGGGGTCGGTCAGCAGGCGCGCGGCCTGCGCGGGCACGAGCGAGGTGTACGCCGGCAGCGACGGGTCGATCCGCCACGTCAGCTCGGCCAGCTCGGCCGGGTCGAACGGGGCGGCGCCCCCGACGGAGTCGAGCACCAGCGGGTCGACCTGCGCGACGAGGGCCCGGACCACGACGTTGAGCCCGCCCGCGCTCGTGACCGGCAGTGCGAGCAGCCAGGCGCCCGGCCCGCCGAGGCGGTCGTGCGCGGCCTGGGCGGAGGTGAGCAGCGCGACGGCGGTGAGCGCCACCCCGCGCGGGCGCCCGGTGGACCCGCTGGTGGCCAGGACGACCGCGACGTCGTCATCGACCTCGGAGGCCGCCGTGACCGCCGCGCGCGAGCGCGTGTCGAGCGCGGTGCCGCCCGCCGGAGCCAGCGCCAGCGCCGGCCCGGACCCGGCCAGGGCGGCGGGCAGCGCGTCGAGCACCTCGGCGACGCCGGCACGACCCGGGGCCACCTCGAGCAGCCGTACCTCGCGCGCCATGTCCGACGTCCTCCCTGGCTGGTGTCGGATGATCTCTCGTCGAGATCATCCGACGTCTGCGCGCCCGATTCGTCCCGGTTCTGCTGTCGGATGACCTCAAGGAGAGACCGTCCAGCAGCGACGGACCGCGGCCGGCCGTGCGCCGTTGGGCCCCGACTGCCGGGGCGCCCTCCACACCCTAGGGTTGAGTCAGCCGGCCGCCACCGCCGGCGCCGCCCCGCCGCACGAAGGACACCGATGGACTCCCGCGAGCGCTACCCCCTCCCGCCCGTCGTCGCCGAAGGCTCCCCGGCCTTTGCCGACCCCGGCCACTCGAGCATCACCCCGGGCACGGTCTGGGAGTCCCGGGGCGACTACGCCGACATCCGC
>JAHECT010000086.1 GCA_024641605.1 Micrococcales bacterium | reverse complement strand
GGTCGGCCAACGCCACGACGGCCGCACCGAACTCCGCCGCCTGGGCCGCCAGCAGGCCCACCTGTCCCCCGCCCGCCGCGAGGGCGACGACCCGGAACCGGTCGGGGTTGCGGCGCACGACGTCGAGCGCCTGGGTCCCGATGGACCCGGTCGACCCGAGGATCACGACGTCTCGCACCCGCCCAGTGTGACGGATGGACCGCGATGAGGCCCTCGCGGCGCGATCGACCAGGATGGGCGCGTGCGTACGGAGGTGCCCCGGTGAGCGGGCGATCGGTGATCGAGGTCCGCGGGGACGACCCCCGCGCGATGCGCCTCGCCCGCAGCCTGCACACGGAGATGAGCGGCCGCTACGGCGGGGACGGGTCCTCGGCTCCGCTGCCGGTCGCCGCGGACGCCCGCTGGCTCCTCGTGCTCGGTCCCGACGACGAGGCTCTCGCCTGCGGGGCGATCGCCCGGATGGCCGACCCGTCCCCGGGTCGGCCGCTCGGCGAGGTCAAGCGGTTCTTCGTCGCGGAGCACGCCCGCGGCCGCGGCATCGGCGCCGACCTGCACGACCGACTGGTCGAGCTGGCCCGCTCAGCGGGCCTGAGCGAGCTCCGGCTCGAGACGGGGACCGTCCAACCGGAGGCGATCGCGCTCTACGAGTCCCGCGGCTGGCGGCCGATCCAGCCGTACGGGCAGTACGCCGCCGACCCGCGCACGCGCTGCTACGCCCTGGACCTCGACGACGAGGTCAGAGCGTGATGCCGGTGAGGACGAGCACGCGCTCGTAGGTGAAGTCCTCCATCGCGCTGCGCAGCCCCTCCCGGCCCACGCCGGAGGCCTTGACGCCGCCGTAGGGCATCTGGTCGGCGCGGTAGCTCGGCACGTCACCCACCACGACGCCGCCGACCTCGAGCTCGGCGTGCGCGCGGAACGCGACGCGCAGGTCGTGGGTGAACACCCCCGTCTGCAGCCCGAACCTGCTGTCGTTGACCTGGGCGAAGGCCTCGTCGACGCCGTCGACCCGGGCGAGGACGAGCACGGGGCCGAAGACCTCCTCGCAGCTGACCTTGGCGTCCGCGGGGACGTCGGTCAGCACGGTCGGCTCGTACGACGCGCCGTCGCGATGCCCGCCGGTGAGCAGCCGGGCGCCGGACACGAGCGCCTCGTCGACCCACTGCTCCACGCGGACCGCGGCCCGCTCGTCGACGAGGGGGCCCACGACCGTCGCGTCGTCCCATGGCGATCCCGTCGGCAACGCCTCCACCGCGGCGACGATGCGCGGGACGAGCGCATCCCACAGCGAGGCGCTGACGAGGACGCGCTGCACGGACACGCACGACTGGCCGGCCTGGTAGTTCGCGAAGGTCGCGATCCGCGTCGCGGCCCAGTCGAGGTCCTCGTCGCTGCTCCAGTCCGGGGCGACCAGCGCCGCCGCGTTGCCGCCGAGCTCGAGCGTGACGTGCTTGTGCGGGACCTGGCGCTGGATAGCGAAGCCCACCGCCTCGGAGCCGGTGAAGCTCACGACGGGCAGCCGCGGGTCCTCCACGAGCCGGGCCGCGACGTCGTTGTCCACGGGGAGCACCGACCAGGACCCCGCGGGCAGGTCCGTCTCGGCGAGGAGCTCGCCGAGCAGGAGGGCCGACAGCGGGGTGGCGGGCGCCGGCTTGATCACGATGGGCGCGCCCACCGCGAGCGCGGGCGCCACCTTGTGGGCCACCAGGTTGAGCGGGAAGTTGAACGGCGCGATGCCGAGAACCGGACCGTGCGGGAACCGGCGGACCAGGGCAGCCCGGCCCGCGCCCGCGGCCTCGGTGTCGAGGCGCTGCAGGTCCCCGCCCGAGCGTCGGCACTCCTCGGCCGCGATGCGGAACACGGACGCGGCCCGCGTGGCCTCGGCGCGCGCCCACATGAGCGGCTTGCCGTTCTCGGCCGTGATGAGCCGGGCGACCTCCTCGTGGCGCTCGGTGAGGCGGCGGCTCACGTGCATGAGCGCGTCGGCGCGCGTGGCGACCGAGGTGGCCGCGAAGGAGTGCCGCACCTCCCACGCGGCCGCGACCGCGCCCTCGACCTCGGCGTCGGTGGGCACGGCGTGCACGCCCGCGATCGATCCGTCGTAGGGGTTGAGCACGTCCACGGTCTCGGCGGACGTCGCCGGCGCGCCGGCGAGGAAGTAGGGGCGCACGTCAGTCATGGCCCGACGGTACGGCGTCCCGGCGCCCTCGGGCACTCCACTGCGGAGTCCCGGCTCCCCCGGGGTCACCGTCCCGGACGTTAGGGCCGCGGTGCGTCCCCCGGCAGCCGCGAGAGGGCGAGCCACAGCTCGGCCCGGACCCCGGGATCCTCGAGCGGGCGACCCAGCAGCGCCTCCGCGCGACGGAGCCGGTGGCGCACCGTGTGCCGGTGCACTCCGAGGTCCCCGGCGGCGGCGTCGATCTGGCCGTGGCGGGCCAGCCAGGCGTGCAACGTCGCCGAGAGGTCGGCGCGCTCCGCAGGCTGGTCCAGCGGCGCCAGGAGGGCCTGCGCCCACGCGTCCGCCGCGGCCGGGTCGAGGAGGCCGTCCAGCCCCGCGCCGAGGTCCTGATAGCGGCGGACCCCGGCCCCGCCCGAATCGAGCGCCCGCCGGGCCCGCATGAGCGAGCGACGCAGTGCCTCTCCGTCGCCGAGGCGCGCGGGATCGCCGATGCCGACGGCCTCGAGGCCCTCGCCGACGTGGAGCCCGTCGAGGTCGGCGGGGTCGGCCAGCAGCACGACCAGACCCGGTGACTCGGCCAGCGCCCCTCCGGCGACCGCGGCACCGGGGAGGAGCTCGGTGACGCGGTCCTCCGCCGCCTGCACGCGCGCGGGGTCGGAGGTGTCGGCCCTGGCGACGGCGACAGACACCGGTCGATCCGTCAGGCGGGACCAGCCGAGCGCCTCGAGCGGGAGGCCGGCGCCCTCCCCGTCGAGGAGCAGTCGCAGCGCCACGGCCCGGACGCCGCGGTCCGCGGCCGAGCGCCCCTCCGCGCGGGACAGCGCGAGGGACAGCAGCGACACCGCCAGGTTCACCACGGCCTGGTCGCCGGCGCGCAGGGGTCCCGAGGTCCCCACGGCCAGGAAGCCGCGCGCCCTCCCGCGCACGCCCAGCGGTTGCAGAACGACGTACTCGTCGGCGCTGGACAGGGCCGCGGACGCCAGCAGCCCCTGCGGCCGCAGCCGCGCCACCTCGTCGTGCAGACCCGGCGCCCGCGCCGCGGCCGATGCCGAGCTCGCGTGCACCACGGCACCGGCCGGGTCGAGCAGCAGGACGAAGGCCCGCAGGTGCTTGGCCAGACGCGACACGATCGACGCCGCGCCGCCGTCGTCGGCCGTGAGCGCCGCCCGGATGAGCTCGCGCTGCGCGGTGAAACCCCGCGCCGCCTCGTCGTACTCCTCCGCCGCCAGCAGTCGGGACACGGACTTCGTGACGGCGATGAACGGGGTGCCCTCGGGCACCACCACCAACGGCAGGCCAGCCTCCTCGGCCGCGTCGAGCAGCCCTGCGGGCACGCTCGCGTGCGAGAGCCCCTCGCCCACGCCGAGGCCCAGACCGCACGCGCCGGCGGCCTCCAGCGCCTCGACGTAGCGCCGCAGCGCCGCCCCGCGCGCGGGCAGGCGCATCCCGGTGGTGAGGACCAGCTCCCCGCCCTCGAGGTAGGGGCCGGGGTCCTCCAGCTCGCTCACCGCGACCCAGCGGACCGGCCGGTCGCTGCCACCCGCCCCGGCCAGGAGGGACAGTCCCAGGTCGGGAAGGGCGACGACGTCACGCAGGCGGGGTGGCACGGCGGTCTCCTTTGTCCGATTCGGACAAGCCTACGCCGCCATCTGGACAATTCGTCCCCAGGCGCGGGCGGCGTCCGCGCCCTACGCTTCCGCCATGACGACGCCCACCCCGCTCCCGCAGGAGCGCCGCCTGGTCACCGCCATCCCCGGACCCCGGTCCGCCGAGCTGCAGGCCCGCCGCACGGCGGCCGTGAGCGCCGGGGTGGGAGCCACCCTGCCGATCTACGTCGAGGCCGCGGGCGGGGGCGTGATCGTCGACATCGACGGCAACTCCCTCATCGACCTGGGTTCGGGCATCGCCGTCACCAACGTCGGCAACAGCGCCCCCCGGGTCGTCGAGGCCGTCCAGGACCAGGTCGCCCGGTTCACCCACACCTGTTTCATGGTGACCAGCTACGAGGGCTACGTCGAGGTGTGCGAGGCGCTCAACCGCCTCACCCCCGGTGACCACGAGAAGCGGTCCGCGCTGTTCAACTCCGGCGCCGAGGCGGTGGAGAACGCCGTGAAGATCGCCCGGGCGCACACCAAGCGCCAGGCGGTGGTCGTCTTCGAGCACGGCTATCACGGCCGCACCAACCTCACGATGGCTATGACGGCCAAGAACATGCCCTACAAGCAGTCGTTCGGACCCTTCGCCAACGAGGTGTACCGCGTGCCGCTCTCCTACCCGTTCCACGACGGGCAGAGCGGCCCCGAGGCCGCCGCGCACGCGATCAGCCGGATCGACAAGGAGGTGGGCGCCGCCAACGTCGCAGCGATCGTCATCGAGCCGATCGCCGGCGAGGGCGGCTTCATCGTGCCGGCAGAGGGTTTCCTCCCGGCGCTCGTGGACTTCGCGCGCGACAACGGGATCGTCTTCGTCGCCGACGAGATCCAGACCGGCTTCTGCCGGACCGGCGCCTGGTTCGCCTGCGACCACGAGGGGATCGTCCCGGACCTCATCACCACGGCGAAGGGGATCGCCGGCGGGCTCCCGCTCGCCGCGGTGACCGGCCGCGCCGAGATCATGGACTCCGTCCACGCCGGCGGGCTCGGCGGCACCTACGGCGGCAACCCCGTCGCGTGCGCGGCGGCCATCGGCGCCATCGCGACCATGGAGGAGTCCGACCTCGTCGGCGCCGCCCAGCACATCGAATCGGTGATGAAGCCGCGCCTGCAGGCGATCGCGGACAAGACCGGAGTGATCGGCGAGGTCCGCGGCCGCGGCGCGATGATCGCCGTGGAGATCGTCAAGCCCGGCACGGACGAGCCCGACGCGGCCCTCACGGCCGCGGTCGCGAAGGCGTGCCACACCCAGGGCGTCGTCGTCCTCACGGCGGGCACCTACGGCAACGTCCTGCGCTTGCTTCCGCCGCTGACCATGCCCGACCACCTCCTCGACGAGGCCCTGACCGTCCTCGAGGAGCAGTTCCTGGCGCTCACCGGCGCCTGAGTCGACCCGCACGGACGAGGGCCACCGCACCCGCGAGGGGCGGTGGCTCTCGTCGTCGGCACGACACGCGAGCGGCTGACCGACCACGGATGCCCGATCCTGAGGCGTGGGACCTCGAGGTAACGGATGGGACACGGCTGCATCCGGCAGGGCCCCGCCCGGCGAAGACCTGGTGACGCGCCCAACCGAGGCGACGCACACACCAGGAGATGTTCATGCGCCACCGCCGGATCGCCGCCGTTGCCCTTGCCGCAGTCGCCACCCTCACCCTCGCCGCCTGCTCGTCGTCGTCCTCGACGGCCACCTCGAGCTCGCCCGCCGCCTCGACGCCGGCCGAGTCGAGCCCTGCTGCCGCGGGCACGATCGTCGACGTGGCCGCCGGGAACCCCGACTTCACCACTCTCGTGGCAGCGGTCGAGGCAGCCGGGCTGGTCGAGACGCTCAGTGGCGAGGGCCCCTTCACCGTGTTCGCGCCGACCAACGCCGCCTTCGAGGCGCTCCCCGCAGGCCTGCTCGACAAGCTCCTGCTGCCGGAGAACTCCGAGACGCTCACCAAGATCCTGACCTACCACGTCGTGGCCTCGAAGGTCATGGCCGCCGACGTGACGGCGGGGCCGGTCCCGACCGTCGAGGGCAGTGAGCTCACCATCACCACCGACGGCGGCGTGAAGGTCGACAACGCCAACGTCACCGCCACCGACGTCGAGGCGTCCAACGGCGTCATCCACGTCATCGACGCCGTGCTGGTTCCGGCCGACGTCGACCTCAGCACGCTCTGATCGACCCCGCACCACGAGGCCCGCTCCCCTGCTGGGGGCGGGCCTCGTCGCGTGCGGCGCAGTGGGAGCGCTGCAGTGCCCTCAGGCGAGCGAGTCCGTGAGCACCGCGTGAGTGCGGGGATCGCGCTCCTGCAGGCCCCACTGCTGGCCGTAGCCGTCGCGGAGCAGGTCCAGGAAGGGCTCGCTGGGCAGCGCCTCCGGGCCGAGGACGCCCGATCCCGACCAGGCGCCGGTTGCGAGGAGCTCGAGCGCGACGACGGGGTTCATCGCGGTCTGCCAGACGACCGCCTGGGCGCCGTACTCCCGCATCGTCCACTCGTTGTCGGCGACGTGGTAGAGGTACACCTCGCGCGGCTCGCCGTCCTTGCCGGTGCCGGTCACCCACAGCCCCGCGCACGTGGACCCGGTCATCTTGTCCCCCAGGGTGAGCGGGTCCGGGAGCGCCGCCGCCACGACGTCGCGCGGGGAGACCTCCACCCCCCGCACGGTGACCGGCTCGGTCCGGTCCAGGCCCAGCTTGTGCAGGGTCTTGAGCACGTCGATGAACTCGTCACCGAGGCCGAACTTGAAGGTCACTCGACGGGCGTCGACCCAGCGCGGCATGAGGAGGACCTCCTCGTGCTCGACGTTGACGCACTCGACCGGTCCGATCCCGCCGGGGAACTCGAAGACCTCGGGCTCGGAGAACGGAGCGGTGGTGAACCAGCCCTTGTCCTTCTCCCAGATGACCGGCGGGTTGAGGCACTCCTCGATGGTCGTCCAGATCGAGAACGACGGAGCGAAGTCGTAGCCCTCGATGACCAGGTTCCCGGCGTCGCGGACACCCAGTTCGTCGATCTCGGCGAAGAGGTGGTCCGAGGCGTAGCGGGCGAACACGTCCGCGAGACCCGGCTCGACGCCCATGCCGACGAGGGCGAGACGTCCGCTGTGCTCCCACTCCCCCGCCTTCGCGAACTGGTCGTCGCCGAGCTTGACGCCGGGGAGCTCGTGCGGACGCTCGGCGTGCGGCGAGGACAGGCTCATCGCCGTGTCGAGGTAGTCCGCGCCCGCGAGGAAGGCGCCCTCGAAGATGGACAGGACGAAGCGCGGATCGACCACGTTGAGCACGTGGGTGATCCCGTGCGCACGGGCGAGGTCGGCCACGGCCTGCGCGTCGGAGGCGTCCACCTGGGCGGCGCTGAAACGTGGGTCGCCGAGGCGCTCCACGACGGCATCCGCCCGGGCCACGTCGTAGTCGGCGACCACGACGTGCTCGAAGAAGTCCCGCCGTGCGGCGATGAGCGCCGCGGAGGAACCGACGCCGCCGGCGCCGACGATGAGGATGCGCATGAGGCTGCCCTTCGCTGTGCGCGCGGCCCGCCGCCGTGCGCCTCTCCCGGCACGCTAGGGCATAAGGTGCTTATATGATGCCTTGGACCGATCGTGCCCCCTCGTCCGAGCGCGGCCACGCGGTCCCCGAGCGAGCCCCGCGCCCGCCGCGGGCGGGGATGGCGGCCGAGCGGGCCTTCACGGCCAACGTGCTCGGGACGCTGGCGCTCACCGTCGTCGACCGGATGGTGCTGGGGACCGAACGGGCGGCGGGCCGGGGCGCCCACGCCCCTGCGGCCCTGGTCACCCTGCTCTGGTACCCCGACCGCCCCATCGCGTTCCTGGCCGACCGCCTGCGCATCACCCACCCGGGCGCGGTGCAGCTCGTGGACCGGCTCTCCGCCGACGGGCTGGTCGAGCGCATCGCGGCGCTCGACGGCCGCACCAAGCTGCTGGCGCTCACCCCCGCTGGGGAGCGGGCGGCCCTGTCCGTGCTCGAGTCGCGCCGCGGCCTGCTCGTGCGGGCCCTCGACGCCCTCCACGACGAGCAGGTCCGCGACCTGGCCGCGGCGGCGGAGTCGATGCTCGAGGCGCTGGCCGACAGCCTGCTCACCAGCGAGTTCATGTGCCGGATGTGCGACGAGCTGGCCTGCCCCGACGCCCGCTGCCCGGTCGAGCGGGCCGAGCCCGCGCCGCCTCACCGTCGCGGGACCGGCTACGGCGTCACGGCACCGCAGCCCGAGCGAGCCGGACCGGACTGACGTCGCAGCGGGTCAGCCGCCCGCCTCGCCCTCGTCGGGCTCCTGCGCCCCCGCGACGACGCACAGCTCGTTGCCCTCGGGGTCGGTCATCACCTGCCACCAGATGCCGAAGCGCTCGACCCGCTCCCCCACGAACGTGCCGCCCAGCTGCAGCAGGCGGGTCAGGTGCGCCTCCGCGTCGGCCGGGTGCACGTCGACGTGCATCCGGTTCTTGCCCGACGTGGCCGTGTCGACGCCCGCGAGCACGAACACCGGCCCGTACTTGTCGTAGAGACCCTCGTCCCGACCAGGCGCCGGGACCAGCACCCGGTACTCGTCCATGGTGTCGGCGAGGGTGTAGCCCAACGCGAACGACCAGAACTCCACGAGGGCATCAGGGTCGCTGCAGTCCATTACCACCGAGATCCTCATGCACCGACGGTACGGCGAACCCGCGTGCGACGGGCCCGGAACGACAGCGATGGCCCGCCCCGGCGGGCGGGCCATCGCTGTCGTTCGTCTAGCCGTGGGTGGGGAACCCGAGGTTGATCCCGCCGTGGCTCGGGTCGAGCCAGCGCGAGGTCACGACCTTGCCCCGGGTGAAGAAGTGCACGCCCTCGGTCCCGTGCGCGTGGCTGTCGCCGAACAGCGAGGACTTCCAGCCACCGAAGGAGTAGTAGGCCATGGGCACCGGGATCGGCACGTTGATGCCCACCATGCCGACCTCGACCTCGTTCTGGTAGCGGCGCGCGGCACCACCGTCGTTGGTGAAGATCGCCGTGCCGTTGCCGTACGGGTGGTCGTTGACCAGTCGCAGCGCCTCGTCGTAGGAGTCGACGCGGACCACGGACAGGACCGGGCCGAAGATCTCGTCGGTGTAGACGGTCATGTCGATGGTCACGTGGTCGAGCAGCGTGGGGCCGAGCCAGTAGCCACCGGGCTCGCCGTCGACCTCGGGGTTGCGGCCGTCGACGACGACCGTCGCACCCGCGGCCTCGCCGGCGTCGACGTAGGAGGCCACCTTGTCCCGGTGCTGCGCGGTGACGAGCGGTCCCATGTCGCACGAGCGCCGACCGTCGCCGGTGCGCAGCGTGGCCATGCGCTCGGAGATCTTGGCCACGAGCGGGTCGGCCACATCACCCACCGCGACGAGGGCGGAGATGGCCATGCACCGCTCGCCCGCGGAGCCGAATCCCGCGTTAACCGCCGCGTCGGCTGCGAGGTCGAGGTCGGCGTCGGGCAGGACGACCATATGGTTCTTGGCGCCACCGAGAGCCTGCACGCGCTTGCCGTGGGCGGTCCCGGTCTCGTAGACGTACTTCGCGATGGCGGTGGAGCCGACGAACGAGATGCTCTTGACGTCGCGGTGGGTCAGAAGCGAGTCCACGGCGACCTTGTCGCCGTGGACGACGTTGAAGACACCTGCGGGCAGACCGGCCTCGGCCCAGAGCGCGGCGATGAAGTTGGCCGCGCTCGGGTCCTTCTCGCTGGGCTTGAGAACGACGGTGTTGCCGGCCGCGATCGCCACCGGGAAGAACCACATGGGGACCATGGCCGGGAAGTTGAACGGCGAGATGACGCCGACGACGCCGAGGGGCTGGCGGATCGAGTAGACGTCGACCCCGGTCGACACCGACTCGGAGTAGCCGCCCTTGAGCAGGTGCGGGATGCCGCAGGCGAACTCGACGACCTCGAGGCCG
>JAHECT010000085.1 GCA_024641605.1 Micrococcales bacterium | reverse complement strand
CGGGCGCAGAGCTCGGTGCGCTCGGCGGCATCGTGAGCGGCAGCGGTCCGACGTGCGCGTTCCTGGCGCGCGACGAGTCGCACGCGCTCGACCTCGCCGTGGGCTTCACGGCAGCGGGGGTGTGCCGCACGGTGAAGCGCGCGTCCGGGCCGGCCCCCGGCGCGCGAGTCACCGACCAGCGGGCGTCGGGCTGATGGCCCCGGTCACCCTCGTGGCGCTCGAGAACGTCACGAAGGCGCTCGGCACCCGCACGCTCCTCGACGGCGTCACCCTCGGCGTCACCGACGGCGCGCGCATCGGTGTCGTCGGCCGCAACGGCGGCGGCAAGACGACGCTCGTACGGGTGCTCACGGGCCTCGAGCCGCCCGACGACGGACGGGTCGTGCGCGCCGGCGGCGTGACCATCGGCGTGCTCGCGCAGGCCGACGACCTCGACCCCGGGCTCACCCTGGGCGAGGTGGTGGTCGGCGACCGGCCCGAGCACGAGTGGGCCGGGGACGCGCGCGTGCGCGACGTCCTCGACGGCCTGCTGGGCGGTGTCGACGCCGCCGCCTACACCGAGGGTCTCGCGACGACGTACGGCTCCATGTCGGGCGGGGAGAAGCGCCGGGCGGGTCTCGCGCGGGTGCTCGTCGCGGACCCGGATCTGCTCGTGCTCGACGAGCCCACGAACCACCTCGACGTCGAGGCGATCGCCTGGCTCGCGCGCCACCTCGCCCGTCGTCGCGGTGCGCTGCTGGCCGTGACCCACGACCGCTGGTTCCTGGACGCCGTGGCGACGGACACCTGGGAGGTGGTCGACGCCACCGTCCAGCGCTACGAGGGCGGCTACGCGGCCTTCGTCCTGGCCAAGGCCGAGCGCTCCCGCCAGGCCGCCTCCAGCGAGGAGCGCCGCCAGAACCTGCTGCGCAAGGAGCTGGCGTGGCTGCGCCGTGGCGCACCCGCGCGCACCAGCAAGCCCAAGTTCCGCATCGAGGCCGCGAACGAGCTGATCGCCGACGAGCCGCCGCCGCGCGACCGGCTCGAGCTGGAGCGCTTCGCCACCGCGCGCCTCGGCAAGCAGGTCTTCGACGTCGAGGACCTCACCCTGGCCCCCGCCGCCGGGGCCGACCCGGTCCTCGCGCACCAGACCTGGCGGCTCGGGCCCGGTGACCGGGTGGGCGTCCTGGGGCCCAACGGCGCGGGCAAGACCACGCTCCTGCGCCTGCTCGCCGCGGCACACGACGGGGTGCTCGACTCGACGGCCGCGCCCGACGTGCGCGCGGGCACCGTGCGCGTCGGTCGCACCGTGCATGCGGCGATGCTCTCCCAGACGCTCCTCGAGGTCGACGTGTCCGAGCGGGTCCTCGAGGCGGTGCAGCGCCAGGCGGAGTACGTCGAGGTCGGGGGACGCGACGCGGCCAGCCCCGCCTGGCAGTCGCGCCTGGCCGCCGGGGGCGCGACGCGCTCCCTCACCGCGCGCAGCCTGCTCGAGGGCTTCGGCTTCACCGGCGATCGCCTCTCCACCCGGGTCGGGGACCTGTCCGGGGGGGAGCGACGGCGCCTGCAGCTGCTGCGGCTGCTCGTCGCCGGCCCCAACGTCCTGCTGCTCGACGAGCCCACCAACGACCTCGACGTCGAGATGCTCACGGTGCTCGAGGACCTGCTCGACACCTGGCCCGGCACCCTCGTCGTGGTCAGCCACGACCGCTACTTCCTCGAACGCACCACCGACACGGTGGTCGCGCTGCTCGGCGACGCGACGCTGCGCCACCTGCCCCGCGGGGTGGACGAGTACCTCGAGCGCCGCGCCGGCGGGACCGGGTCGCCGAGCACGGACACCCCGTCCGCGGGTCGCGCCGCGCCGAGCACGGACAACCCGTCCGCGGGTCGCGCCTCGCCGAGCACGGACACCCCGTCCGCGGGTCGCGCCTCGCCGAGCACGGACACCCCGTCCGCGCTCACCGGCGGCGAGGCCCGCGAGCTGCGCAAGGAGCTGGCCCGGATCGACCGCCGGACCGACAAGGTGCGGTCCGAGGAGGAGCGCCTGCACGGACTGCTCGCCGAGGCGGCCACGGACCACGAGCGGGTCCTCGCCCTCGACGCCGAGCTGCGGGCGCTCACCGCCGAGCGCGCCGACCTCGAGGACCGCTGGCTCGACCTCGCCACCCGCCTCGACCCCTGACCGAAGCGATGAAGGCGACCCTCATCCAATAGAGCCGTACGATCCGGACCCTCACGGAGGTCGTGCGGGTCGCAGCAGAGGAACGTCGTCGGCTCAGGCCGACTCGAACGGGACCGTGAGCCGACGCAGGAGGTCGGCGAGGCGGTCGCGTTCGGTGCTCGGCAGCGTTCCGAGGATGCGCCGCTCGTGGGCCAGCAGGTCGGTCAGCGCGTCGTCCACCCGCCGTCGTCCGGCGTCGGTCAGCACGACCCGCACCGAGCGCCCGTCGACCGGGTCGGGCTGGCGCTCGACGAGCCCCTTCGCCTCGAGGCGGTCGATGCGGTTGGTCATGGTGCCGCTCGTCACGAGGGTGACCTGCAGCAGACGCCCGGGGGAGAGCGCGTACGGCGGACCCTCGCGGCGCAGCGCCGCCAGCACGTCGAACTCCCACGGCTCGAGCCCGTGGGTCTCGAAGGCCTCGCGGCGTGCGAGGTCCAGATGGCGGGCGAGCCGGCTGACGCGGGAGAGCACCTCGAGCGGCGCGACGTCGAGGTCGGGGCGCTCGCGTCGCCACGCCTCGACCAGCGCGTCGACCTCGTCGACGACGCGGTGCGTCCCGGTGCTCATGATCGAAGAGTACGCCGAGATCTCTCGATATCGAGACACCTTGCAGCTGGGCGCCGCGGGCTCAGCCCTTCGCGCGGCTCGTGATGAGGCTGGGCTTCTTCTCCAGGCCGACGATGCCGTTCCAGGCGAGGTTGACCACGTGGGCCACGACCTCGTCCTTCTTCGGCTTGCGTACGTCGAGCCACCACTGACCGGTGAGGGCGACCATGCCGACGAGCATGTTGGCGTACATGGGCGCGAACTTCGAGGGGAAGCCGGAACGGTCGAACTCGCGCGCGAGGCGCTCGTCGACCTGGCTCGCGACGTCGCGCAGGAGCGAGGCGAAGTTGCCGGTGTTCTGCGCGACGGGGCTGTCGCGCACCAGCACCCGGAACCCGTCGCTGCGCTCCTCGATGTAGTCGAACAGCGCACGCGCGGCCTGCTCGAGCAGGGCACGCGGGTTGTCGGCGGTGAGCGAGTCGCTGACCATGCCGAGCAGGATGTTCATCTCGCGGTCGACGATGACGGCGTAGAGGCCGTCCTTGCTCCCGAAGTGCTCGTAGACCACCGGCTTGGACACGCCCGCTTTGGACGCGACCTCCTCGATGGTGACGGCCTCGAACCCCTTCTCGGCGAAGAGCTGACGGCCGACGACGACGAGCTGCTCGCGCCGCTCCCGTCCGCTCATGCGGACGCGCTCGGGCCGGGTCCGCTCGCTGCGGGACGCCCGCGCGCGCTCGGTGCGGGTCTCGGGCTCGGGGCCGGTCGTGTCGTCGCTCACGGGGCCATCCTGCCGTGCCCCGCCGTCGGCGCGGACGTCCGGCGGCGTCACAGGTCGCGCAAGCGGGAGGCGAGCGCCGGATCGTCGAGTCGAGCGACCAGCCGGTCGCGCTTGGGCCAGCGGACCGAGGCTGCCCAGCCGAGGCGCTCGAAGCCGCGGATCATCGCGGCGCTCGTGTCGATCTGGCCCTTGAACACCCCATGGCGCGCCGCGGTCGGGTCGCTGTGGTGGAGGTTGTGCCAGGACTCCCCGCCGGAGAGCACCGAGAGCCAGGCGACGTTGCCGGCGCGGTCGCGGGTCTTGAACGGGTGCTTGCCCCAGATGTGGCATACGGAGTTGATCGACCACGTGACGTGGTGCACGAGGGCCACGCGCACGAGCGAGGCCCAGAAGAAGGCGGTCAGCGCGCCGGCCCAGGACCAGGTGATCAGTCCGCCGAGCACGGCCGGGAGGAGCAGGCTGACGGCGACCCACAGCGGGAACAGGCGCGAGACCCAGCGCAGGTCGCGGTCCTTGGCGAGGTCGGGGGCGTACTTCGAGATCGGCGACTGCTCGACGTCGAAGAGCCAGCCGGTGTGCGCGTAGAGGAAGCCCTTGGTCAGGCCCCAGGCGGAGTCGCCGTAGCGCCACGGGGAGTGCGGGTCGCCCTCGGCGTCGCTGAACGCGTGGTGCTTGCGGTGGTCGGCCACCCAGCGCGTGACCGGGCCTTCGATGGCGAGGCTGCCGGCGATCGCGAGAGCGATCTTGAGCGGGCGGTTGGGCTTGAACGAGCCGTGGGTGAAGGCCCGGTGGAACCCGATGGTGATGCCGTGCGCGGCGACGGCGTAGAAGACGACGGCGAGGGCGAGGTCCACCCAGCCGAGCCCCCAGCCCCAGGCGAACGGGACTGCGAGGACGACGGCGAGGAGCGGGACGCCGACGAAGACGCCGACGGTCAGCCGCTCGGCGAGGGTCTGGGAGTCCTTGCCCGTGAACATCGGCGTGACCGCCTCGGCGGCGTACGCCTGGCCGGTGAGCTCCTGCTCCTCGGCGAGCTCGGCGGGGGAAAGGACGCGATCGAGGTCGTGGGTCGTGGTCACCGGGTCTCCTCGGCTCGGTTGGCTACGGCTACGAAACCGTAACCTACGGAACCGTAGGCGTGTCAACCCGTGCGGCGGATCCGGGCGCGCCGCGCGCCGGGCCTACCCTGAAGACGCAGTCCCGGGTTGCTCTGCTGGCAGGGGCGACCGCACTTTGAATGCGGGTACGACGCAGGTTCGATTCCTGCCCCGGGAGCTCGGCCGACGACCTCGCCCGCCTCCCCGCCGACCGACCCTCGACCCTCGGCCCGCGGGGGGTATCGTGAGCGCGCCGTGCCCGCCCCCGCCAGGAGAGCAGAGTCGCCCGCGTGAGCAGCCTGCGCCCGTCCGCCGTGGTGGTCCTCGCCGCAGGCGAGGGCACCCGCATGAGGTCGGCGACCCCCAAGGTCCTGCACTCCGTCGCCGGACGCGCCCTCGTGGGTCACGTGCTGCACGCCGCGGAGGAGCTCGACCCCGAGCACCTCGTCGTGGTCGTGGGGCACGGCCGCGACCAGGTGCGGGCCCACCTCGCCCACACCGCGCCGCGCGCGCTCGCGGTGGTGCAGGAGCAGCAGAACGGCACCGGCCACGCCATGCGTGCCGCGCTCCAGGGCCTCGCCGCTGCCGGGATCGAGCTCGCAGGCGAGGGCCCGGTGCTCGTCGTCGCCGGGGACACCCCGCTGCTCACCGGCGAGACCCTGCGCCGTCTCGTCGACGTGCACGGGTCGGAGGGGGCCACCTCGACCGTCCTCACCGCAGTCCTCGACGACCCGACCGGCTACGGACGGGTGCTGCGAGATCCCGCGACGGGCCGGGTCGTCGCGATCGTGGAGCAGAAGGACGCCGACGAGGACCAGCGCGCCGTGCGCGAGATCAACAGTGGCGTCTACGCCTTCGACCTCGCCGCGCTGCGCGAGAGTCTCGGCCGACTCACGACCGACAACGCGCAGGGCGAGGAGTACCTCACCGACGTCATCGGGTTGCAGGTGCAGGCCGGGCAGCCGGTGTCGGCGGTCGCCGCCGTGGATGCCGAGGAGATCCTCGGCGTCAACGACCGGGTCCAGCTCGCCGAGGCGCGGTCTCTGCTTCGCGACCGCATCAACCGGGCCTGGATGCGTTCCGGGGTGACGATCGTCGACCCGGAGACCACGTGGATCGACGCCGAGGTCACCCTCGAGCGCGACAGCGTGGTCGAGCGCAACACCGGGCTCCACGGGCGGACGTCGGTGGCGATCGGTGCGGTCGTCGGGCCGGACACCTCGCTCACCGACGTCGAGGTCGGTGCGGGAGCCACCGTCGTTCGCACGCAGGCGACCGACGCCGAGATCGGCCCCGGCGCCACGGTCGGGCCCTTCACCTTCATCCGGCCGGGGACACGCCTCGCGGCCAAGGCCAAGCTCGGCGCCTACGTCGAGGCGAAGAACGCGGTCGTCGGCGCCGGGTCCAAGGTGCCGCACCTGTCCTACGTCGGCGACGTGGAGATCGGCGAGGGCTCCAACATCGGCGCGGCCACCGTCGTGGTCAACTACGACGGCATCGCCAAGCACCGCACGGTGATCGGCGACCACGTCCGGGTGGGCAGCGACTCGATGCTCGTGGCTCCGGTGACCATCGGTGACGGCGCCTACACCGCGGCCGGCTCGGTGATCACCGACGACGTGCCCCCGGGCGCGATGGCCGTCGGACGCGCGCGTCAGCGCAACGTGGAGGGGTGGGTGGCGCGCAAGCGCCCCGGCACCGCATCCGCCCACGCGGCCGAGGCCGCTTCCAGCCCCGAGCCGACGGACGGCTCGCAGGTCCCCGACCGGCCCGAGGAGCAGCAGTGACCGGCATCGTGCAGACCAGCCAGAAGCGCCTCGTGCTCATCGGCGGGCGGTCCCACCCCGACCTCGCCCAGCACGTCGCGAAGGAGCTGGGCGTCGACCTCGTCGACACGCAGGCCTACGACTTCGCGAACGGTGAGATCTTCGTGCGCTTCGAGGAGTCGGTGCGCGGGTGCGACGCGTTCGTCCTGCAGAGCCACACCGAGCCGATCAACAAGTGGATCATGGAGCAGCTGCTCATGGTCGACGCGCTCAAGCGCGCCTCCGCCAAGCGGATCACCGTGATCATGCCGTTCTACGGATACGCCCGCCAGGACAAGAAGCACCGCGGTCGCGAGCCCATCTCCGCGCGTCTGATCGCCGACCTCTTCCGCACCGCCGGGGCGGACCGGCTCATGGCCGTCGACCTGCACACCGCGCAGATCCAGGGGTTCTTCGACGGGCCGGTCGACCACCTGTTCGCGCTGCCGCTGCTGGTGAAGTACGTCGCGGAGAAGTTCCCCAACCGCGACGAGATCACCGTGGTGTCCCCGGACGCCGGCCGGGTCCGCGTGGCCGAGCGCTGGACCGATCTCCTCGGCGCCCCGCTCGCCATCATCCACAAGCGCCGCGATCCCGACGTGCCCAACGAGGCCAAGGTCTTCGAGGTCGTCGGCGAGGTCGAGGGCCGCGTCTGCGTCGTGATCGACGACATGATCGACACCGGCGGCACCATCGTGAAGGCCGCCGAGCAGCTCTTCGACAACGGTGCCAAGGACGTCATCGTGGCGGCGACGCACGCGATCCTGTCGGGCCCGGCACGCGAGCGGTTCGCGAACAGCCGGGTCCGCGAGGTCGTGGTGACCGACACGCTGCCGATCGCCGAGGACCGCCGGTTCGACAAGCTCACGGTCCTGCCCGTGGCCCCGCTCATCGCCCGGGCCATCCAGGAGGTCTTCACCGACGGCTCGGTCACCTCCATGTTCGAGGGCGACCGCGTGTAATACCGCTCCAAGCTCGGGCCTCGTTCCTCGGCCCTCGCGTCTCGGACCCCTCCGCGTTCGGCCCGCGCTCCTCGCTGACGCTCGTCGCGGACCGTTGTCTCGGCCGGGCACTGCGTGCCCGCCCGGTCTCGTCGACGGTCGGCCCTCGGCGCTTCGGGGTACTGCTCCCGTGCGGGCGCCCTCGGCAGTGGGCCCTGGGTGCTTTTGGGGATCCGGCGCGGGGCCGCGTAGACTCACCTCGCTCCTCGGCGAGGGTGCGTCGCGGCCGATCCGGTCCTCGACGCGTCGTGATCGACGCGGATCGCGCGGTCGACTGCGCGCCCGCGCTCCGCTGAGGCGCCGACCGCCCCGCCGCGAGGCGCGGCACCACCGAAGCAACGCCGGCGCGCTCCCCGCTCGTCGGCACACCATCGAAGGCTCGCGTGCATCTCACGCCGCGCGGGCGCTCGATCGACGTACGAGGAGCGACATGTCGCAGGTCAGCATGAAGGCTGTGCCGCGTTCGGAGTTCGGCAAGGGAGCGGCCCGCCGCGCCCGTCGCGCGGGCCTGGTTCCCGCCGTCATCTACGGCCACGGCCAGGAGGTGCGCCACGTCGCCCTTCCCGACCACGAGCTCTCGCTGGCTCTGCGCGACGCCGGTGTCGTGCTCGAGCTCGACGTCGAGGGCACGATGTCGCTGGTCGCCCCGCGCGACATCCAGCGCGACCCGGTCAAGCGCGTCATCGAGCACGTGGACCTCGTCGTCGTGACCAGGGCCGAGGCCGCCGAGCTCGAGCAGGCCGCCGCCGAGGCGGAGGCCGCCCAGGCAGCCGAGCTCGCCGAGCTCGCGGAGAACGCCGCCGACATGGACACCGAGCTGCACAACGAGTCCGGTGCCCAGCCCGCCGAGGGCACCGACGAGGTCGAGGCCGAGGCCGGGACCGAGCCCGAGGCCTGAGCCCGCACCCGAACCACCGATGCCCCGCACCCGCGGTTACGGGTGCGGGGCGTCGTCGTAGGGAAGGATCGCCGACGTGAGCACCGACACCGCACCCTGGCTGGTCGTCGGTCTCGGCAACCCCGGACCGGACTACGAGACCACCCGGCACAACGTGGGGTTCCTCGTCGTCGACGAGCTCGCCGGTCGGGCTCGGGGACGCTTCTCCGCGCACAAGCGAGCCCGCGCGCAGGTAGCCGAGGAGCGGGTCGCCGGTCACCGCGCCGTCCTCGTCAAGCCGATGGCCTACATGAACGAGTCGGGCGGGCCGGTGAAGGGCCTGGCCGACTTCTACAAGGTGCCGCTCGAGCAGGTGGTCGTGGTGCACGACGAGCTCGACCTCGACTTCGCTTCGCTGCGGCTCAAGCACGGGGGCGGCGACAACGGGCACAACGGCCTGAAGTCGCTGCGCCGCTCGCTCGGCAGCGGCGACTACTACCGCGTGCGGGTCGGCATCGGCCGCCCGCCCGGACGCCAGGACCCCGCCGACTACGTGCTGCGGCCGTGGTCCGGGGTCGAGCGCAAGGAGCTCGCGCTCCTCGTCGCCGAGGCCGCCGATGCGGTCGAGACCCTCATCACCGACGGCCTCGAGCGGGCCCAGAACCGCTTCAACTCCTGAGAGGACCCTCCATGACCGCGACCACGAGCGACGCCGACCTGGCCCGCGACATCGCCCAGCAGGCCGGCCGTCTGCTCCTCGAGCTGCGGGCGGACTTCGACGGGGACCTGACCGTGCGTGCCGACGCGACGCGCCTGCGCGACACAGCGGACGCCGCGTCCCACCAGCTCATCGTCGACCTGCTGGCGCACGAGCGTCCAGGCGACGCGGTCCTGTCCGAGGAGGGTGCCGACGACGACCGGCGGCTCGTGGCGGAGCGCGTCTGGATCGTCGACCCGTTGGACGGCACGTGGGAGTACGGCCAGGACCGTGGGGACTTCGCCGTCCACGTGGCCCTGTGGGAGAACGGCGTGCTCGTGGCCGGTGCGGTCGACCTCCCGGCCCAGGGCATCATCCACACGACCGGGACGCCGACCGTGCGCGCCGACGAGGTCCCGGCCGAGCGTCCGGTGCGCATCGTCGTGAGCCGCACGCGGCCGCCGGCCGCGATCGACGCCATCGCCGCGGAGGTCTCCTCGGGGCTGGGGCGCGAGGTCGAGGTCGTCACGGTCGGGAGCGCGGGCGCGAAGACCGCCGAGGTGCTCGCCGGCCGTGTCGACGCCTACGTGCACGACGCCGGTCTCTCCGAGTGGGACGTGGCGGCACCGGCCGCCGTCGCCGCCGCCGGCGGCCTGCGCGTCTGCCACCTCTCCGGCGCCGACATCGACTACAACCGGATGCCCCCGCTCGTGGGCGACCTCGTCATCGGCATCCCGTCCGTGGCCGACCGCGTGGTGGCCGCCGTCGCCGGCTAAGGCGACGGGCGCAGGCCGGCGGGCGGGCGGGCGTCAGCGGGT
>JAHECT010000226.1 GCA_024641605.1 Micrococcales bacterium | reverse complement strand
CGAGACCGGCGAGCAGACCCGCCTTGCCCCCCGGCCCCGCGGCCAGGTCGAGCCAGCGCGCGTCCGAACCCTCGACGGGGGCACGGGCCAGGGCGAGCGCCACGAGTTGGCTGCCCTCGTCCTGCACGGCTGCGTCGCCGTTGCGGACGGCGGCCACGTCGCGGGGCGCGCCACCGGCGAGCGCGACGGCGTAGGGGGACCACCGACCTGGCCGTGCCCCCTCGATGTCGAGCAGCTCGGCCACGGTCGATCGCCCGGGACGGGCGACGAGGGTCACCGATCCGTGCGCGTTGTCCGCCGCCAGCAGGTCCTCGGTGCCGGCCCAGGACTCCTCGCCGGTCCAGTCCGACAGCGCCTCGTGCAGCGCCCGGACCACCCAGGCCGGGTGGGACTGGACGACCGCGAGGTGGCCCACCGGGTCCGAGCCGGGGGCGGGCGCGACCTGCGCGACCCAGGTGTCGAGATCGGCGCCGGACACCCGGCGCAGCACCGCGTTGACGAAGCGGGCGCTCCCCTCCCCCGCCACGGCCCGGGCCAGCTGCACGGTCTCGCCGACCGCGGCATGGGCCGGCGTCTCGAGGATGAGCAGCTGGTAGGCGCCCAGGCGCAGCACGTCCCGGACCGGCGGGTCGACCTCGTCGAGTGGCCGGCTGCTGCCGGCGGCGAGGACCGCGTCGAGCATCCCCTGCCAGCGGAGCGTGCCGTAGGCCAGGGTGGTCGCGAAGGCGGCGTCGCGACCGTGGAGACCGGCGCCGTCGAGCACGCGCCCGGCGACGAGGTTCGCGTAGGCGCCGTCGGCGTCGACGGCGCGCAGCACCTCGTACGCGGCGCGGCGCGCCGGGTCGGCGGCCCGGCGGTCGGGTCGCCACTGGACCGGGCGGGAGTGGTGGCCGCGCTCGGCCATCAGCCCAGCGTCTCGCCGGGCGCGGGCCGGGTGCCCCGGGCCCAGTCGGGCGCACCCATGGGCTTCTTGCCCTGGGCTCGCACCTCGCCGAGCACGACGGCGTGGGTGGCCGTCCCGACCCGCACGCGGTTCTTGTCGATCCCGAGCTCGCCGGGGGCCAGCGACGTGTCCTCAGCGAGGAGGGTCACCGGCCCGAGCTTGAGCCGCTCACCGCGGTGCTCGGTCCACGCCCCCGGCGCGGGTGTGCAGGCGCGGATCTGACGGTCCACCCGGACGGCCGGCTGGGCCCAGTCCACGCGCGCGTCCTCGACCGTGATCTTGGGCGCGAGCGACACGCCGTCGGCGGGCTGCGGCGCCGCCACGAGAGCACCTGCGGCGAGGCCGTCCATCGTGGCCACGAGCAGCCCCGCACCGGACTCGGCGAGGCGGGTCAGCAGGTCGCCGCTGGTGTCGGTCGGGCGCACCGTCTCGGTGACCACGCCGAGGACCGGTCCGGTGTCGAGCCCCTCCTCCAGCAGGAACGTGGAGGCTCCCGTCACGTCGTCGCCGTGCCAGACGGCGTGCTGAACCGGAGCGGCACCGCGCCAGGCCGGCAGGAGGGAGAAGTGCAGGTTGACCCAGCCGAGCCGCGGGATGTCGAGCGCGGCGCGCGGGACCAGCGCCCCGTAGGCCACGACGGGACAGCAGTCCGGGGCGAGCTCGCTCAGCCGGGCGAGGAAGTCCGCATCGCGCGGACGATCCGGCTTGAGCACCTCGATGCCGTGCTCGGCGGCCAGTACCGCCACCGGGGAGGCCTGGAGGGTGCGGCCGCGCCCCGCCGGTGCGTCCGGACGGGTGACGACGGCGACGACCTCGTGCGAGGAGGCGAGGAGCGCGGAGAGCGAGGGCAGAGCCACCTCCGGGGTACCCGCGAAGACCAGGCGCACGTCACAACCACCGCGAGGAGACGCGGTGCGGGCTCAGCCTGACCTCGGGGGCGGGACGGCCGAACCACTCGGCCTCGCGGATCGCCC
This sequence comes from Micrococcales bacterium, assembly GCA_024641605.1. Taxonomy (GTDB): domain Bacteria; phylum Actinomycetota; class Actinomycetes; order S36-B12; family CAIYMF01; genus Longivirga. The sequence goes on along the minus strand of JAHECT010000226.1, from coordinate 748 downwards.
GCATGGCCTCCTTGCGAGTCTCGGTGTCCAGCCGGTCGATGAACATGATCCCGTCGAGGTGGTCGGTCTCGTGCTGGATCGCGCGGGCGAGCAGCTCGCTGCCCTCGATGACCACCGGCTCGCCGTGCATGGTCATGCCCTTGGCCACCACCCGCATCGCTCGCCGCGTGGGGAAGGCGAGGTCGGGAACCGACAGGCAGCCTTCGTCGCCCTCCTGCTCCTCGTCGGAGAGGTCGAGGACGGGGTTGATGAGGTGCCCGACCACGTCGTCGACGTCGTAGGTGAACACCCGAAGGCTCACGCCGATCTGCGGCGCGGCGAGTCCGGCACCGGGGGCGTCGAGCATCGTCTCGGTGAGGTCCTTGACGAGCTTGCGCAGCTCCTTGTCGAACGTGGTCACCTCGACCGCCGGCGTGGTGAGCACCGGGTCCCCGAAGAGGCGGATGGGCTTGACGGCCACGCGGATGCTCCAGTCGGTCGCTCGGACGGTGCGGTCAGTCTACGGACGGCTCGCGCGGCAGCGCCGCCGAGTCGGGCCCGGGAGCCTCAGCCGAGCACGACCGGATCGATCCGCACCGTGACGGGTCCGCCCTTGCGGGCGCTGCGCACTGCGGTCGCGGCCTTGAGCGCGGCGGCCAGCGCAGCGCCGTCGCCACGCGGGCAGGCGACGAGCGCGCGCGCCCGCGGCCGGTCGCCGGTCTCGAGCGGGACAGGCCCGAGGACCGTCGCGGTGGCCGGCAGACGGGCC
>JAHECT010000225.1 GCA_024641605.1 Micrococcales bacterium | reverse complement strand
GTCGGGCGGTGGGAGTAGAAGATGTCGACGTACTCCAGGCCCATGCGGTGCAGGGAGGCGTCCAGCGAGGCGAGCAGGTACTTCCGGGACCCGCCCTCACCGTAGGGGCCCGGCCACATGTCGTAGCCGGCCTTGGTCGAGATGATCAGCTCGTCGCGGTAGCGACGGAAGTCGGACTTGAGGTGCCGACCGAAGTTCTCCTCGGCGCTGCCGTACGGGGGCCCGTAGTTGTTCGCGAGGTCGACGTGGGTGATCCCGAGGTCGAAGGCGCGGCGCAGGACGTCGCGCTGCGTGTCGAAGGGCGCCGTCCCGCCGAAGTTGTGCCACAGCCCGAGCGAGATCGCCGGCAGGTCGAGGCCGGAGCGCCCGCACCGCCGGTAGGGCATCGACGAGTACCGGTCCTCGGCGGCCTGGTAGGGCAGCGGCGTGCTCATCGGCTCTCCTCCTCCGTCTACAAAGGCCAGGCGCCGGAAACGCCTCGGTCCTCGGGCGAGCGGCACCGGCCGGCGGAGCGCCGGCCGGTGGTTGTCACTCGACCGGTGGCAGGTCCTGGATGTCGATGGGCTGGTCACCCTTCGCGCCGACGCCGACCGGCTCCTTGGCTGCGGTTGACCGGCCGCTGAAGGTGAAGGACCCGAGCAGGCCCTCGCCCTCGGCGTCGACCCTGATGGTCTGACCCGCCTTGATCTCTCCGTAGAGGATCTTCTCGGAGAGCTGGTCTTCGATCTCGCGCTGGATCGCGCGACGCAGGGGCCGCGCCCCGAGCACCGGGTCGTACCCGCGCTCGGCGAGCAGCGCCTTGGCGGCGTCCGTGAGCTCGATCATCATGTCCTTGTCCTTCAGGCGCGACGCGAGGCGGGCGACCATCAGGTCGACGATCTTGACGATCTCGGCCTGGGACAGCTGGGGGAACACGATGACGTCGTCGACACGGTTGAGGAACTCCGGTCGGAAGTGCTGCTTGAGCTCGTCGTTGACCTTCGACTTCATCCGGTCGTAGCTCGTGGACAGGTCACCACCCGCCTGGAAGCCGGTCTGCAGGCCCTTGGCGATGTCCCTCGTGCCGAGGTTCGTCGTCATGATGATCACGGTGTTCTTGAAGTCCACCATGCGGCCCTGGGAGTCGGTGAGACGGCCGTCCTCGAGGATCTGCAGGAGCGAGTTGAAGATGTCGGCGTGCGCCTTCTCCACCTCGTCGAACAGCACCACGGAGAACGGCCGACGGCGCACCTTCTCGGTCAGCTGGCCACCCTCTTCGTATCCGACGTAGCCGGGCGGTGAGCCGAAGAGCCGCGAGACGGTGTGCTTCTCGGAGAACTCGCTCATGTCGAGCTGAATGAGCGCGTCCTCGTCACCGAAGAGGAACTCAGCGAGCGCCTTGGCGAGCTCGGTCTTCCCGACGCCGGTGGGGCCGGCGAAGATGAACGACCCGCCCGGACGCTTCGGGTCCTTGAGGCCCGCGCGCGTGCGGCGGATCGCCTGGGAGAGCGCCTTGATGGCCTCGTTCTGGCCGATGATCCGCTTGTGGAGCTCGTCCTCCATGCGCAGCAACCGGGAGGACTCCTCCTCGGTGAGCTTGAACACGGGGATGCCCGTCGAGGCCGCGAGGACCTCGGCGATCAGCTCCTCGTCGACCTCCGCCACGGCGTCGAGGTCGCCCGACTTCCAGGCCTTCTCACGCTCGAGGCGTTCGCCGGTCAGCCGCTTCTCGTCGTCCCGCAGCCGCGCTGCGCGCTCGAAGTCCTGGTCGTCGATCGCGGACTCCTTGTCCCGACGTGCCACCGCGATCCGCTCGTCGAGCTCGCGCAGCTCCGGCGGGGCAGTCATCCGACGGATGCGGAGCCGGGCGCCGGCCTCGTCGATCAGGTCGATCGCCTTGTCGGGCAGGAACCGGTCGTTGACGTAGCGGTCCGCCAGCGTGGCCGCCGCGACGATGGCGTCGTCCGTGATGGAGACACGGTGGTGCGCCTCGTAGCGGTCCCGGAGCCCCTTGAGGATCTCGATCGTGTGGGAGAGCGTCGGCTCCGCGACCTGGATCGGCTGGAAGCGGCGCTCGAGGGCCGGGTCCTTCTCCACGTGCTTGCGGTACTCGTCCAGCGTGGTCGCACCGATCGTCTGCAGCTCGCCGCGGGCCAGCATCGGCTTGAGGATGCTCGCGGCGTCGATCGCGCCCTCGGCGGCACCGGCGCCGACGAGCGTGTGGATCTCGTCGATGAACAGGATGATGTCGCCGCGGGTCCGGATCTCCTTGAGCACCTTCTTGAGGCGCTCCTCGAAGTCACCGCGGTAGCGGCTGCCGGCAACCAGGGCACCGAGGTCGAGCGTGTAGAGCTGCTTGTCCTTGAGCGTCTCCGGGACGTCGCCCTTCACGATGTTCTGGGCGAGGCCCTCGACGACCGCCGTCTTGCCGACCCCGGGTTCACCGATGAGCACCGGGTTGTTCTTGGTCCGGCGGGACAGGACCTGCATCACGCGCTCGATCTCCGTCAGGCGACCGATGACCGGGTCCAGCTTGCCTTCGCGGGCCGCCTGCGTGAGGTTGCGCCCGAACTGGTCGAGCACGGCAGAGCCCGAGGGCTGGCCCTCGGTCGGCCCGCCCGAGGCGACCGGCTCCTTGCCCTGGTAGCCGGACAGGAGCTGGATCACCTGCTGACGCACGCGGTTGAGGTC
>JAHECT010000084.1 GCA_024641605.1 Micrococcales bacterium | reverse complement strand
GCCTCAGGTGCCCTGGCTCACCAAGGTGCGGATCGTGCGCAGCGCCACCGACATGGTGGCGAGGTCGAACTGCTCGAGGTGGGCGATCTCGTCGAGGGTCGCCTTGGCCCGCTCGAGCCCCTCCGCCTGCTGGACCTCCCACTCCTCGATCCGCTCCTGCGGGTCGGTCGTGCCCGGCGTGGCCTCCAGGACGCGGCGCGTCATGTCGCGCAGGGCGCCGTAGAGGTCGGAACGGAGAGCGGCGCGCGCGAGGGCGCTCCAGCGGTCGTCGCGCGGGAGCTGGGTGATCCTCGTGAGCATGAGATCGATCTCGTAGCGCTCGGACAGCAGGAAGTAGAGCCGCGCGACGTCCTCTGCATCGGTCTCCGTGGCCTGGCCCACCGACACCACGTCGAGGAGTCCGTAGATGTCGAGCAGGGCGCCGCTCTCGAGGGCGAGCTCGCGCGGGGCACCGAGCGCCTCGAGCTCATCAGCGCGGGCCAGCAGCCGGTCGCGCTCGATACCCACGAGCATGGCCGGCACGAGCGGGGTGACCCGAACGACGTCGTCCTTGAACCGAGCGATCTCGGCGTCGACGTCGACGCGGCCGCCGCGCGAGGTCAGGACCCATCGGGTGGCGCGGTCCAGCAGCCGGCGCGACTCGAGGAGCAACGCGCACTGGGCGGCCGTCGGCACCCGGTTGTCCAGCGCCTCGACCCGGGCCCAGAAGTCCGGAAGCGCGAAGACCTCGCGGGCCACCATGTAGGCGCGTGCGATCTGCACCGGGCCGGCCCCGGTCTCCTCACCGGCGCGGAACGCGTAGGTGATGCCACCGCGGTTGATCATGTCGTTGACCACCATCGTGGTGACGATCTGCCGCGCGAGCGGGTGCCGCTCCAGCAGTCCGTCGTAGCGCTCCACGATCGGTGCGGGGAAGTACCGGCGCATCAACGACCGGAAGAACTGCTCGTCGGCCAGCGGCGAGGTCTCCAGGTCGTCGTCGAGGGTGATCTTCGAGTAGGCGAACAGGACCGCGAACTCCGGCGAGGTGAGGCCCTCCCCCACAGCTCGACGCGAGTCCATCTCGGCGTCGGTCGGGAGGAACTCCAGAGCGCGGTCGAGGTCTCCCCGGTCCTCGAGGGCCTTGATGAAGCGCCGGTGGACCGACAGCATCGACGGCGCCTGCACCCGGGCGTTGCCCAGGGCGATGTTCTGCTGGTAGTTGTCCGCGAGGACCAGCGAGGCCACCTCGTCGGTCATCTCGGCCAGCAGCGCGTTGCGCTGCTTGGGCGTCAGGTCGCCGTCGCGGACCACACCCTCCAGCAGAATCTTGATGTTGACCTCGTGGTCGGAGGTATCCACGCCCGCGCTGTTGTCGATCGCGTCGGTGTTGAGCCGGACGCCCGCCCGCGCGGCCTCGATGCGGCCGAGCTGCGTGAGCCCGAGGTTGCCGCCCTCGCCGACGACGCGGCAGCGCAGGTCGCGACCGTCGACCCGGATGGCGTCGTTGCCCTTGTCGCCGACCGCTGCCTGCGACTCCCCCGACGACTTCACGTAGGTGCCGATGCCGCCGTTCCAGAGCAGGTCCACGGGCGCGGCGAGGATAGCGCGCATGAGCTCGTGCGGCGTCATGCGGGAGACCCCGTCGACGAGGCCGAGGACGTTGCGCATCTGGGGGCTGATGGGGATCGACTTCGCGCTGCGCGCGAACACCCCGCCGCCCTCGCTGATGAGCGCGGAGTCGTAGTCCGCCCAGCTCGAACGCGTCAGGGCGAAGAGCCGCCGACGTTCGGCGTAGGACGTGGCCGAGTCCGGGTTGGGGTCGAGGAAGATGTGGCGGTGGTCGAAGGCGGCTACCAGCCGGATGTGCTCGGAGAGCAGCATCCCGTTGCCGAAGACGTCGCCGCTCATGTCGCCGACGCCCACGACGGTGAAGTCCTGCTCCTGGGTGTCGTGCCCCATCTCCCGGAAGTGGCGCTTCACCGACTCCCAGGCGCCGCGAGCGGTGATGCCCATGGCCTTGTGGTCGTAGCCGGCAGAGCCTCCCGAGGCGAAGGCGTCGCCGAGCCAGAAGCCGTAGGAGGTCGCAACGTCGTTCGCGATGTCGCTGAAGGTGGCCGTGCCCTTGTCGGCGGCGACCACGAGGTAGGTGTCGTCGCCGTCGTGGCGGACCACCCGGCTCGGCGGCACGACCTCGCCCCCGATGAGGTTGTCCGTGACATCGAGCAGGGCCGAGATGAAGGTGCGGTAGCACGCGACACCCTCGGCGAGCCATGCCTCCCGGTCCACCGACGGGTCCGGGGCGCCCTTGACGAAGAACCCGCCCTTGGCGCCGACCGGGACGATGACCGCGTTCTTGACCATCTGCGCCTTGACCAGCCCGAGGACCTCGGTGCGGAAGTCCTCCCGACGGTCCGACCACCGCAGGCCGCCGCGGGCGACGTCGCCGAAGCGCAGGTGCACGCCCTCGACCCGGGGGCTGTAGACCCAGATCTCGTGCCGCGGCCGGGGCGCGGGGAGGTCGGGCACCGCAGCCGGGTCGAGCTTGAACGCCACGTAGTCGCGCGGGTCGCCCTGGGGGTCGAACTGGAAGTAGTTCGTGCGGACCGTCGCGTTGATGAGGGCGAGGAACGACCGGATGATGCGGTCCTGGTCCAGGCTGGCGACGGCGTCGAGGGCCGTCTCCGCCTCAGACTGCAGGAACGCCGTCTGCACGTCGCGGTCGCCGACGAAGTCGGGGTCGAAGCGCACCTCGAAGAGCTGCACGAGCAGCCGGGCGAGCGGCACGTGGGCCACCAGGGTCGACTCGAGATACTCCTGGCTGAACGCCGTGCCGGTTTGACGCAGGTACTTGGCATAGGCGCGCAGCACCATCGCCTGGCGCCAGGTCAGGCCCGCGGCCACGACGAGGGCGTTGAAGCCGTCGGCCTCCGCGTTGCCGAGCCACGCGGCGAGGAACGCGTCCTGGAACCGCTCCTTCATCGTGCCGAGCTCGAAGGCCTGACCCGCCTCGAGCCGCAGACCGAAGTCGTAGACCCAGCGCGGAGCGCCGCTGGTCTCGATCTCGTAGGGCCGCTCGTCGATGACCTCCACGCCCATCCGCTGGAGGACGGGCAGCACGGTGGACAGCGAGATCGCCGAGCCGCGACGGTAGATCTTGAACCGCCGCTCGCCGCCGGTCGCCGCGTAGGGCTCGTAGAGGTTGAGCGCGACCGAACCCTCCTCGTCGAGGGCGTCCAGGTGCCGGACGTCGATGACCCCCGTGCGGGCCGTGAAGTCCTCCTTGTAGGCCTCGGGGAACGCCTCGGCGTAGGACTTGACCAGGCGCGCCGCCTCCTCCTCGCCGAGGTCGGTCTCGAGCGCATCGCCGAACTCGTCCGCCCACGAGCGGGTGGCCACGGCCAGCCTCGCCTCGAGCGCGTCCCCGTCCGCCTCGGGCAGCTGCGTGCCGCTCGCGGCGCGCACGACGAAGTGCAGGCGCGCGAGCATCGACTCCGACACCCGGGCCGCGAAGTCGATCTGGTCGGTCTCGAAGGCCGTCGCGAGCTCCTCCCGGATCCGCAGACGGACGTTGGTCGTGTAGCGGTCACGCGGGAGGTAGACCAGGCACGAGACGAAGCGCCCGTATCGGTCCCGGCGCATGAACAACCGGGTCTGACGACGCTCCTGCATGTGCATGATCGACAGGACGAGATCGGAGAGCTCCTCCGGCCCGGACTGGAACAGCTCGTCGCGCGGGAAGGTCTCCAGGACCTGCAGGAGGTCCTTGTAGGAGTGGCCGTCCACCCGGAAGCCCGAGTCCTCGAGCACCGTGGATGCCGTCCGCCGCAGGACGGGGATGGACATCACGGACTGCGTGTAGGCCGTGGAGGTGTAGAGGCCGAGGAAGCGCCGTTCCCCCACGACCGCGCCCGTCTCGTCAAAGCGCTTGACCCCGACGTAGTCGAGGAAGCTGCCGCGGTGGACGGTGGATCGGCTGTTGGCCTTGGTGAGCACCAGAACCTTCGGCTCGCGCGCCAGCGCCGCGACCTCGGGCGAGAGCGGGACGCCCGACCGGCTCGCGGGCCGGTCCGAGCGCATGATGCCCAGGCCCGTGCCCGGCACGGGCTCGAGCGACCGGCCGTCCTCGCTGAGGTCGTACTCCTTGTAGCCCAGGAACGTGAAGTGCTCGTCGGCCAGCCAGCGCAGCAGGTCGATCGACTCGTCGACCTCGGCGCGCTCGACCGTGGCGGGCGGGGCACCCTCGAGGTCGTCGGCCACGACGCGGGCCTGGCGCACCATGCGCGGCCAGTCCTCCACCGCCTCGCGGACGTCGCGCAGCACCTTCGTGAGCTCGGCCTCGATGTCCTCGAGATCGGCGGCGTCGGTCTCGCGGTCGATCTCGACGTGCATCCACGACTCGACGGTGCTGTCGGGCGGCGGCTCGCTCGCCCGGCCCTCGGCGAAGACATCCTCGAGCTCGCCGGTGATGTCGCGGCGTACGACGAACTGCGGATGGATCACCAGGTGCACGGTCCGGCCCTGCTGGGCCAGCGAGGCGGTGACCGAGTCGACGAGGAAGGACATGTCGTCGGTGACGATCTCGACGACGCTGTGCCCCGGCGACCAGCCGTGCTCCTCGACCGTCGGCGTGAAGGCGTGCACCACGGCGGTGCCCTGCGGACGGTGCTGCGCGACCCGCCGGTGGCTGACCACCGCACCGACCACGTCGACGGGGTCGCGGCCGACCAGGTCCTCGGGCGCCACGTGGCGGTAGTAGCGCCGCACGAGCGCCTCGAGCCCGGGGTCGGCCGAGCCGTGCGCCGACTCGACCGCGCGGTCGAGAAGCTCGGCCTTGGCGGTCTCGAGTCGACGAGCGATCGTCCTCGCGTTGGCTGCCGCCCGGGTCGCAGCCACGCTGACACTCACGATGTCGGACACGACGCGTCCTTCGCACTCGTCCGGTCGTACGCCGTTGTACGACCGCGGGGGCCACAGTAGTCCCGCGAGGGGCGCTCGGGAGGGCCCCGCGCGCTCCGGTGCGGCATGCTGGCCCCGTCGCACCGTCCACTCCGGAGGTCCTTCTCGTGGCCACGTCCATGTCCGCCCAGCTCGTCGTCCACGCCGATCCCGCCGCCACCTTCGCGCTGCTGACCGACCCGGGCTACGTCGAGGACGTCGCCACGACGACCGGCGGCACCGAGGCGGAGGTCAGCTGCACGCCGTCGGACGACGGGGGTGCCACCGTCGTCTCGGCCCGGACGCTGCCCGCCGAGCTGCCCTCCTACGCCAAGGCCCTGGTGGGCGACCACGTCCGGATCACCGAGACCCGCGTGTTCGGCCCGGCCGCCGCCGACGGCTCCCGCGACGGCACGGTCTCCGTGGACTTCGCCGGGGCGCCCATGTCCGCGGAGGGCACGCTGCGCCTGGAGCCGGGCCCGGACTGGGTCACCGTGACCACCGTGTCGATGTCGCTCAAGGCCTCGGTGCCCTTCGTCGGGGGCAAGATCGAGAAGTTCGCGGCCGAGGAGATCGAGAAGTACCTCGCCAAGGAGCAGGACCTCGCCCACGACCGGCTCGGCTGAGCGGACCCGCGCGCGCGGCGGCGTCGCCATGATGGGCGGATGACGCGCACCGTCCTCGAACTCATCGGCTGGGTCAGCTCCGGGCTCATCGTCCTGTCGCTGGCCCAGGCCCGCGTCCTCCGGTTCCGCTGGATGAACCTGGGTGGAGCCGTGCTCGCCGTCGGCTACAACACCGTCCTGGGCATCTGGCCGTTCGCCGCCATGAACGCGGTGATCGCCGCGATCGACGCGTACTGGATCGCCCGGCTGCGCCGCGAACGCCACGACCCGACCGCGTACTCCGTGGTGGAGGTCCGCCCGACCGACGCCTACCTGGGACACATGATCGGCGTGCACCTCCGGGACATCCGCGCGTTCCAGCCCTCCTACGCCCCGCCCACCGACGGCGACGGGCGACGGTGGGCGTTCCTGGTCCAGCGCGACGCCGAGACCGTCGGCGCGGTCGTGGTGCGCGACGCCGGCGACGGGGCCGGCGTGGTGGAGCTGGACTACGTCACCCCTCGGTTCCGCGACTTCACCCCCGGGGAGTTCGTCTACGAGCGCTCGGGGGTCTTCGCCGCGCACGGGCTGCGCCGTCTCGTGGCCGAGCCGGAGCTCGCCCGCCAGACCGCCTACCTGGGCAAGGTCGGGTTCCGGGCCGAGGCCGGCGAGATGGTCCGCGAGCTCGCCCCGACCGCTGCGTGAGGTTCAGCGTCCTCCTAGCCTGGAGACATGGCCCGGGACTTCGTCGTCGAGGCGCGCGCCGCGGGCGTCCGCGACCAGCGGGTGCTCGACGCCCTGCAGGCCGTGGACCGGCAACGATTCGCGCCGCCCGACGCAGGATGGCGGGTGCGGCGCGACGCGCCCGTGCCGCTGCCGTGCGAGCAGACCACCAGCCAGCCGTCCCTGATCGCCCTCATGGTGGAAGCGCTCTCGCTCGGTCCCGGCTCCCGGGTGCTCGAGGTCGGGACCGGCTACGGCTTCCAGGCGGCCGTCCTGGCCGGACTCGCCGACGAGGTGTGGACCGTGGAGCGGTGGGCGCCGCTGGCCGCGGAGGCACACACCCGCCTCGCGGCGTATCCGAACGTGCACGTGGTCACCGGGGACGGCGCCGACGGGCTGCCCGGCCAGGCACCCTTCGACGGCATCGTGGTGGCCGCGCGCTGTGCCGAGGTGCCCTCGACGCTCGTGGACCAACTCGCCCCGGGCGGCCGGCTCGTGGCGCCCGTCGGGGCCGAGGGCCGCGAGCACTGCCTGGTGATCCGACGGGCGGCGGACGGTGCGGGCGAGGTGGGCGCCGAGGTCGTCGCCGACCTCGGGCCGGTCCGCTTCGTGCCCCTCGTGCGCGGCTGAGGCACGCAGGCGTCAGCGGGTCTTCTTGTCCCGGATGTAGCGGACGTTGCCCTCCTGCTCGGACTCGAACAGGCCGGTGGCCTCCACCAGGTCGCCGAGCCGGGCGTAGCCGTAGTTGCGCGCGTCGAAGGAGGACTGGTTGGCGATGTGGCTGCCCACCGTCCCCAGCTGGGCCCACCCGTCCTCGTCCGCCGCGGCCGACACGGCCGAGCGCAGGAGCGCGACGAGCTTGGCATCGCCACGCAGCTTCGCCTGGCTGGCGCGCTGGATCTGCTTGGTGCCGGTGTCGCTCCCGCTGGAGGTGAGCGCCTCGACGAAGGTGAACTTCGAGCAGGCGTTGACGAAGGGCTCCGGCGTCTTGCGCTCACCGAACCCGTAGACCTTGGCGCCCTCCTGCAGCAGGCGCATGACGAGCGGCGTGAAGTCCGCGTCGCTGGACACCAGGGCGAAACCGTCGACCACGCCGCGGTGCAGGAGGTCCATGGCATCGATGACGAGGGCTATGTCGGAGGCGTTCTTGCCCTTGGTGAGCGCGAACTGCTGGATCGGCTGGATCGCGTGCACGTGCAGCTGCTCGGTCCACGGCTTGAGGTTGGGGCTGGCCCAGTTGCCGTACGCCCGGCGTACGGTGACGCCGCCGTGGCTGGCGATCTCACCGAGCACGGCCTCGATGCTGGCGGCGGAGGAGTTGTCGGCATCGATGAGCACCGCGATCCGTGCGTCCGCCATGGGAGTCCTTCGTCCGTCGGTGCGCGCGCGGCCCTGCCCGCACCCACTACCCCCGCGACCCTAGCCCTCCCCCACCCCACCAGCTCCGATGACGGCGACCCTCATCACGGGGCTAGGGGCGGGGGAACTCGTCGGCGGGAGGGTAGCCCCAGCCGACGAAGGGGTCGCCCAGGGCGACCTTGGACGCCACGGAGGTCTCCTTGATCGAGCGGGTCGAGGTCCAGCGCATGAGGTTCTGCGGCGCCCCGGCCTTGTCGTTCGTGCCCGAGGCCCGGCCGCCGCCGAAGGGCTGCTGCCCCACGACCGCGCCGGTGGGCTTGTCGTTGATGTAGAAGTTGCCGGCGGCGAAGCGCAGCGCGTGGGTCGCGTGGGCGATGGCCGCGCGGTCCTGGGCGACGATCGAACCGGTGAGCGCGTACGGCGCGACCGACTCCATCTGGGCGAGCGTCTCGTCGTAGCGGTCGTCGTCGTAGACGAAGACCGAGAGCAGCGGGCCGAAGTACTCGTCGGTGAAGAACTCTGCCGTGGGGTCGGAGCACTCGATGACGGTCGGCCGGATGAACCAGCCCTCGCTGTCGTCGTACGTTCCGCCCGCCACCACCGATGCCGCGGGGTGCGCCTTCGCGCGGTCGATCGCGCCGGTGACACGGGCGAACGCGCGGTCGTCGATCACGGCCCCCATGAACATGTCGAAGTCCGTCGAGCGACCCATCGCCAGCCCGTCGACCACGTCGGACAGCTCGTCGCGGAGCGAGGACCAGATCGAGCGCGGGACGTAGGCGCGCGACGCCGCCGAGCACTTCTGCCCCTGGTACTCGAAGGCTCCCCGCACCAGCGCGGTGCGCAGCACGTCGCGGTCGGCGGACGGGTGGGCGAGCACGAAGTCCTTGCCACCCGTCTCGCCCACGATGCGCGGGTAGGCGCGGTACGACGAGATGTTCTCCCCGATCGTGCGCCACAGGCTCTGGAACACGCGGGTGGACCCGGTGAAGTGCAGCCCCGCGAAGTCGGGGTCGGAGAGGACGACGTCGCTGGTCTCCACCCCGTGCCCGGTCACCATGTTGATGACCCCCGGCGGGAGCCCGGCCTCCTCGAGCAGACGCATCAGCAGGTGGGCGGCGAACTGCTGGGAGTGGGCCGGCTTCCACACGACGACGTTGCCCATGAGAGCGGGGGCGGTGGGGAGGTTGCCCGCGATGGCGGTGAAGTTGAACGGCGTGACCGCGTAGACGACGCCCTCGAGCGGGCGCTGGTCCGTGCGGTTCCACACCGTGGGCGAGGAGTTCGGCTGCTCGGCCAGGATCTGGCGGGCGAAGCCGACGTTGAAGCGCCAGAAGTCGACGAGCTCGCACGCCGCGTCGATCTCGGCCTGGTACGCCGTCTTGGACTGGCCCAGCATCGTCGCGGCGTTGAGCGTGTCGCGCCACGGGCCGGCGAGCAGGTCGGCCGCCTTGAGGAAGATCGCCGCCCGGTCGTCGAAGGACAGGTCGCGCCATCCCGGCGCTGCCGCTCGGGCGGCGTCCATCGCTGCCCGGGCGTCGTCGTGCGTGGCACCGCGCAGCGTGCCCAGGACGTGATGGCGCGCGTGCGGCTGCACGACGTCGATCGCCTCCCCGCTGCCCATCCGCGCAACCCCGCCGATGGTGCAGGGCAGGTCCAGGCTCTCCCCGGCCAGCGACTCGATGCGCGCAGCCAGTCGCGCCCGCTCGGGTGTCCCTGGCCCGTAGGAGCGCACCGGCTCGTTGACCGCGACCGGCGTGCGCGTGACGGCGTCCATGGACGGCTCCTCCCGAGCTGCGGTGCGCCTCGTCGCGCACCGGTCCCATCCTGCCGCGCGGAGACGCCGGCCGAGGGCGGCTCAGCCGAGCAGGTCGACGATCTCCTGGGTGGCGTACCAGAGCATCTCGTGGTCGAGCGTGGCGCCGGCATCGCCGGAGGGATCGACCAGGGCGGCCGCGACGTCGGCCTCCGCGGCGCGGTCGTCGACGTGCACCGAGCTGCAGTCCCCAAGGGGCACGGCGCGGGTCAGCCGGACGTGGGTCTCGTCGTCGTCGCTGTGCACCACGGACTCCGCCGGCACGTCGGCGGCGACGACGACCCGTCGCGGCGGCGCGTCCTCGGCGGCCACGAGGGCCAGGGAGTCCTCCGCCGCCGTCATGAGCGCGGCGTACTCCAGCTCCTCGTCGTCGGCGTCGGGGTAGGACCGGCGCAGGGCCGGGGTCACGGTCCGCGCGGCGAGGTCGGCGGCCTCCAGGCGCCCGGACGCGGCGAGGTCGCCGAGCCGGGGCAGGGTCAGGGGCAGGTAGACGCGCACCCGGTCAGCATG
>JAHECT010000083.1 GCA_024641605.1 Micrococcales bacterium | reverse complement strand
GAGCACGCCCAGCACCCGGCCGCCCGAGCCGAGCCCCTCGACGCGGACCGCCGCACCCTCGCGGGCGCACGCCACGAGCAGCAGGGCCAGCTCGTCGCGGTTCCCGTCGAGGCCCACGGACTCGGCGCCGTCGGCCGCGATGACGGCCACGGCCTCCTCCCACCCCGCGCTCGGCGGTACGTGCAGGGTCGCGGGGACCGCCAGGTCGAGGGTGTCGAGCACCAGCCGGGCGGCGTCGGCCGCAGGACCGTCCAGCGGGAGCGCGACGTCCACGCCCGCGAGCTCGACCCGGTCGTCGTCGAGCAGGATCGAGCGGGCCTCGCCCGCCTCCACGAGCCCGGTGTCGGCCACGAGCACGAGCGGGACCGGGTCGTGGGGGGGAGCGGCGTCCAGCGAGTCGAGGAGGCTGCCGAGCCGAGAGACCCGGACGAGGAGGGACCCCATCGCGTCGCGATCGGTGCGGAGTGCGCGGTAGGCGGCGACGTCGCCGCGGGCGTCGTCGATCAGCCCGGCCAGCAGGGCCCGGGAGCGGTCGGGGTCGAGGCGGTGGTGCACGCGCCCACGCTAGCGGCCGGTCCCGGGCGAGCCGGTCGGAAATCGGACGATTCGGGCGCTCCGCGGCATGGCGGCTAGCCTGCTGATCAAGGCCGGGGCACCCTCGGACGACACCACCAATGACCACGGGCGCGTCCGCGCGCCCACCGTCGGCGTCCGGTCGCGGCGCCCTCGACGAAGCCGGAGAGCCGATGACCTTCGCTCCAGTCCTGCGACGTGCCGGCGCGGCTCTCGCCGCTGCAGCGCTCACGTGGGGGGTGGTGCAGGCCGTCTCGCCGGTCGCGGCCGAGGCCGGGTCGGACTCCCAGCCGATCGTGACGGGGTGGATGCCGTACTGGTCCACGACCGCCTCGACCCGCTCGGTCCTCGACAACGCCGACCAGTTCAGCGAGGTCTCGCCGTTCTGGTACTCCGCCAAGTGGACCGGAAGCGACTCGACGATCTCGGCCCAGGTCAGCTCCAGCGCCAAGGCCTCCGCGGTCGCCTCGCTGCGCGGCGCCGGGATCCCCATCGTGCCGGCGATCACCGACGGGATGCCTGCGCGCCGTCTGGCCGCGGTCATGGCCGACCGGACCCAGCGGACCCGCCTCGTCAACCGTCTCGTCGCCCTGGTGGTCGGCGAGGGCTTCGACGGGATCGACCTCGACTTCGAGGGGTTCGCCTTCAGCGACGGGTCCTCGACCTGGCCCACGACCCGGCCGGCGTGGGTGAGCTTCATCGCCGAGCTCTCCGCCGGGCTGCACGCGCAGGGCAAGATCCTGTCCGTCACGACCCCGCCGATCTACGACGCCGACCGCGACGGCTCGTCGGGGTACTGGGTCTACGACTGGGCCTCCATCGGCCAGTACGTGGACCGGTTGCGGATCATGGCCTACGACTACTCGGTGTCGGGCGGCCCCATCGCGCCCTACACCTGGGTCGAGTCGGTGGTCCGGTTCGCCGTCACCCAGGTGCCCAGCGGCAAGATCCAGGTCGGCGTCGCCGCCTACGGTCGCAACGCCGTGGTGAAGTGGCGGCCGACCTCGGGATCCTCGTTGGTGCCGAAGGTGATCGGGACGTGCCCGACGAACCGGCCGTCCAACTACCTCTCGACGCTGTCGTTCACCGCGGCCAACAAGATGACCGCCATTCCCAGCGCGCCCTACAGCTCCGCCACCGTGTCGCGCACCGCCGCGGTCCGCACGTGGAACAAGACGTACAACGGCCAGCCGACCTACGAGACCTACTTCACCTACCAGATCACCTACAAGGGCGTCACGTCGTCGGGCACCGCCACGTCGTGCACGGTCTACCGCCAGGGCTGGTACGACGACGCCGCCGCCGCGGCCCAGCGCGCGACGCTGGTCGGGACCTACAAGCTGCGCGGGATCGCCCAGTGGACGATCGGCGGCGAGGACCCCGCCCAGTGGTCCCTGCTCCGCTCCTACAGCGACTCCCTGGCGCCCGTGCCCACCTCGGTGTCGCTGCGCTCCCGGACCGCGGTGACCTACGGGTCCCGCCTCACGCTCGCCGCCACGGCGCTGTCGGCCGGTGCACCGGTCGCGGACACCGCCGCCACGCTGTTCTACCGACGTTCGACCTCGCAGCGCTGGTCGCGGGTGGCCTCCTCCACCACGGACGTCAGTGGCCGGGTGCTGTTCCGCCTCACCGCACGTGACCCCGGCTACTACCGCGTGCACGTGGCCTCCGGCCCGGGGCGCCGGTACGGCGCGGTCAACAGCTCCTTCATCCGCGTGCGCTCGGCCGTCGCGGTCGCGCAGTCGGCGACGGTGATCGACGCCGGTCAGGTCGTGCGCGTCACCGCGACGGTCACGCCGGTGCAGCCCGGCCAGCGCGTGCTGCGCCAGATCCGCTCAGGCGGCCGCTGGGTGACGGTGGCCCAGGCGCGGACCGGGACGAGCGGCCGGGCGCGGTTCCGCTTCGACCCGCCGAGGTCGGGCACCGTCTACGTCTACCGGCTGCTCGCGGTCGCCACGGGCGGATACGCGGGCGGGACCAAGATCTTCCGCGTCGAGGTGCGCTGAGCCGGACGCCCGCTCAGGTCCGGACGACCGCTCAGGTCAGGCTGATGCGGGGGAGCTCGAACCACCGCAGGTGCTCGAAGTCGGTGCTCACGTCCTGGGGCGCCACGTCCTCGCCGGGCTCGGGCAGCGACTCCATGAGCTCGTGCGCCGCCTCGAGGTAGGTCGCGAGGTCGGACTCGGGGGCGGTGTCATCGTGACGGGGGTAGGTGAGCACGCCGTCCACGTAGTCGATCTGCGACAGGCGCAGAGGCGGTTCCACCGCCCCGTCCTTGTGCCGCCAGCGGCCCGAGGCGAGGTCGAGGCGGTACTCCGGCACGAGCTTCCAGCCGTGGTCGGCGACGAGGGCGACCGCCTGCACGACGTAGTGGAAGACCTCCTCGCTGATGAAGTAGTTGAAGTTGACCCGCACCCAGCCGGGCTTGATGCCCTCGCACCCGTGCGCGATCTCGCGCTCGAACTCGTGCGAGCGCTCGATGTCGATCCCGAGCAGGCGGTGGCCGTAGGGACCGGCGCAGGAGCAGCCGCCGCGGCTCTGGATGCCGAACAGGTCGTTGAGCACCGCCACGACGAGGTTGTGGTGCAGGTAGCGCCCACCGGGGCGGCGCACGACGAAGGAGACGATCGAGAGCCGCTCGGCGTCGAGGTTGCCCAGGATCTCGATGTTGGGGTGGTCGTTCCACGCGGCGACGGCCCGACGGACGTAGTCGTCCTCGTGGGCCCGGATGACGTCGATACCGACCCGGTTCTTGAGGTCGAACACGAGCCCGGCCCGGATGGACTCGACGATGGCGGGGGTACCGGCCTCCTCCCGGTGGACCGGGTCGCTGAGGTAGAGGTGCTCCGCCGGGTTGACGTAGGCCACGGTCCCGCCGCCGACGACGACGGGGACCGAGTTCGTGAGCAGGGTGCGACGGACGGCCAGAACGCCGGGCGTGCCCGGTCCGCCGATGAACTTGTGCGGCGAGATCACCACGGCGTCCTTGCAGGTGAGCGGGTCCACGCCGTCGCCGCACATGCTGATGTCGAGGTAGGGCGCGGCGGCGGCGTAGTCCCACACCGCGAGGGCGCCGTGCTCGTGCAGCAGCCGGGAGATGGCGTCGGTGTCGGTCATGATCCCGGTGACGTTGGACGCCGCGGAGAACGAGCCGATCTTGAGCGGCCGGTCGGCGTAGCGCGCCAGCTCGGCCGCCAGCCGGGCCAGGTCGATGTGACCGTCGGCGTCCTCGGGGATCTGGACGACGTCGGCGACGGACTCCCGCCAGGGGAGCTCGTTGCTGTGGTGCTCGAAGGGCCCGATGAACACCACTGGTCGCTCGGCCGCGGGGATCTGCGCGGAGAAGCCGTACCGGCGGTCGAGGTCGGCCGGGATCCGCAGGTTGAGGATGCCCACCAGCTTGTCGATGGCGCCCGTGCTGCCGGACCCGGTGAAGATGACGACCGCGTCGTCGCCGCAGCGGAGGCTGTCGTGGATGATCCGGCGCGCGTCCTCGCGCAGCCGGGTGGTCTGCAGCCCGGTGCCGCTGCTCTCGGTGTGGGTGTTGGCGTAGCGCGGCAGGACCTCGCACCGGATGAAGTCCTCGAGGAACCCGAGGGCGCGGCCGGACGCGGTGTAGTCGGCGTAGGTCACCCGGCGGGGGCCGTACGGCCCGTACATGACCTGGTCGTCGCCGATGACGCCGTCGCGGATGCGGGCGAGCAGGGGCGGCTCCGGCAGCGAGGGGTCCCGATCGGGGACGGGCAGCTCGACGGACACCCTTGAGAGGGTATGCGACCGACTGCCCGGGGGAGCACCCGTGCGACGATGAGGGCCGTGGGGATCGCACCGGTCGAGCTCGAACGCGCGGATGCCGACGCCGTGACCGAGACGGAGCGTCCCTGGATCACCCTCGTGTGGAACGACCCGGTCAACCTCATGTCCTACGTCACCTACGTGTTCATGGACTACTTCGGCTACGACCGGACGCACGCCGAGAAGCTGATGCTCGACGTCCACCGCAAGGGCCGGGCCGTGGTGAGCACGGGAACGCGCGAGGAGATGGAGCGCGACGTGACCGCGATGCACACCTACGGCCTGTGGGCCACGCTGCAGAAGGACGACTGACGTGCAGAACGGCTTCACCCGCGGCATCGGCGGTCGCATCGTCCTGCGCCTCGACGACCTCGAGCGCCACATCCTCACCGACCTGGTGACCCAGCTCGCCACCCTTGTGGCGCCCGAGCCCGCCGACCCGGACGCCGACCCCCTGGCCCGGCTCGTGGACATCGACACGGAGGCGGAGCGTCCGGACGACCCGGTGCTGCTCCGGCTCTTCCCCGACGCCTACGCCGACGACGAGGCGGCCTCGGAGGACTTCCGCCGCTTCACCGAGCGGTCCCTGCGGGAGGGGAAGTCCAGCAACGCCGCGACGGTCCTGGACGCGCTGGCGAGGTCCGGCTCGAAGGTGGTCCTCACCGCCGACCAGGCTGGCGCCTGGCTCGGTTCGCTCAACGACCTGCGCCTGGTGATGGCGGGCCGGCTGGGGCTCGACGAGGACAACCACGACCAGTTCCTCGCCCTGCCGGATGACCACCCGGCCCGCGGGGTGTACCTGGCCTACGACTGGCTCACCTTCCTGCAGGAGACGCTGATCCAGGCGATCACGGGGACCAGCCTGTGGCCCGAGGACGTCGGCGAGCCGGACCCGGGACCCGCCCCCTAAGGTCGGCTCATGCTCACGATCCGTCAGGACCTCGTCGACGCGATGGTCGCGCACGCCCGGGCCGACCACCCGGACGAGGCGTGCGGCGTCATCGCCGGCCCGGCCGGCTCGGACCGCCCGGAGCGGTTCGTGCCCATGGTCAACGCGGCACGCTCGCCCACGTTCTACGAGTTCGACTCGATGGACCTGCTGCGGCTCTACCGCGAGATGGACGCGGCTGACGAGGATCCGGTGGTCGTCTATCACTCGCACACGGCGACGGAGGCCTACCCGTCGCGGACCGACATCTCCTACGCGTCCGAGCCCGCGGCGCACTACGTCCTGGTCTCGACCCGCGAGACGGGGGCCGAGGACGGCCCCTACGAGCTGCGGTCCTTCCGCATCGTCGACGGGGTCGTCACCGAGGAGGAGATCAGGATCGGGTGACCCTCGGGTCGTGACCGGGAATAGCCGGGCCTACCCTCGTCCTTGCTGCTAGGAGCCCCTGGCGCCATCGCGCGCGCCGTACCGACGCACAGGAGTACCGCCACCATGGCCATCGAGGTCCGCATCCCGACGATCCTGCGCACCTACACCGACGGTGCCCGCACGGTCGAGGGGTCGGGGGAGACCCTGCGCTCGCTCCTCGACGACCTGGAGGCGCGCCACCCCGGCATCCACGACCGCATCGTGGACGACGCCGGCCTGCGGCGCTTCGTCAACGTCTACGTCAACGACGAGGACGTCCGTTTCATGGCGGGCATCGACACCCCGGTCGCGGACGGCGACGTCGTCACCGTCCTGCCCGCGGTCGCGGGAGGCTGATCCCGCCGTGCGCTACGAGTCGCTGCTGGCCTCCGTGGGGCACACCCCGCTCGTGGGGCTGCCGCGGCTCTCGCCGTCGGCCGACGTGCGCCTGTGGGCCAAGCTCGAGGACCGCAACCCGACCGGCTCGGTCAAGGACCGGGCCGCCCTGCGGATGATCGAGGCGGCGGAGAAGGACGGGCTGCTCCACCCCGGCTGCACCATCCTGGAGCCGACGAGCGGCAACACCGGTATCTCCCTGGCGATGGCGGCCAAGCTCAAGGGCTACCGCCTCGTCTGCGTCATGCCGGAGAACACCTCGCCCGAACGGCGCCAGCTCCTGCACATGTGGGGGGCAGAGATCGTGTCCTCGCCCGCCGCGGGGGGCAGCAACGAGGCCGTGCGCGTCGCCAAGGAGCTCGCCGAGGAGTACCCGGACTGGGTGATGCTCTACCAGTACGGCAACCCCGCGAACCCGGACGCCCACTACACGACGACGGGCCCGGAGATCCTCGAGGACCTGCCGACCATCACCCACTTCGTCGCGGGGCTGGGCACGACCGGCACGCTCATGGGGACCGGTCGATTCCTGCGCGAGCGCGTGCCCGGCGTCGAGATCATCGCCGCCGAGCCCCGCTACGGCGAGCTCGTGTACGGCCTGCGCAACCTCGACGAGGGCTTCGTCCCCGAGCTCTACGACGAGACGGTGCTGACGTCGCGCTTCTCGGTCGGGCCGCGCGACGCGGTGCGCCGGACCCGCGAGCTGCTCGAGGAGGAGGGCATCTTCGCCGGCATCTCCACGGGCGCGATCCTGCACGCCGCCCTCGGCGTGGCCGGCCGGGTCCAGAAGGCCGGCGGTCGTGCCGACATCGCGTTCGTGGTCTGCGACGGCGGCTGGAAGTACCTCTCGACCGGCGCCTACGAGGGCACCCTCGAGCAGGCCGAGGACGCCCTCGACGGCCAGCTCTGGGCCTGACTCCTCCCGATGAAGGCGACCCTCATCCAATAGAGCCGTACAAACCGGGCCCTCACCGCTCCGAACCGCCGGCGTACCCGCGCGCGGGCCCCTCACTCGAGCTTGGTGAACCAGGCCTTCGCCGACGAGCCGCTGGCGAGCACGAGCACGAGCACGTTGAGGACGAGGGCGACCCACCCGTAGGGCAGGCGGAACAGCCCGAAGACGATGTTGATCACGGCCAGCGCCTGGATGATGACCTGGGCCCCCGCCAGGCCTCGTCCGGCGGCGTTGGCGAGCCACACGTACAGGAAGGCGAGCAGCAGCGACAGCGCGCCGTTGACGAAGAGCCAGAAGCCGGGCAGCTCGTAGGTGTTGCCCAGCGCGTCGGTGATCGTGGGGTTCTGGCCGAACGGCGCCAGCACCAGCCAGACGCCGAGGGCGGCGTTGACGATCGCCGACAGCCAGATGAGCACGATGATGAACGTGACCCCGCCGGGGCGTCGCGTGTCGGGCGTGGACATGACGGTTCCTCCTCGCGTCGGCGACGGCATCCGCCGCTCGGTCCGATGCTCCCAGAGGTGTCCTCGGCCACATGCGCTGCGCGCGTCGTCGCCGTCCGGCGTGTCGTCGCCCTACGCTCATCGGCGTGAACGACGCGCCCATCGGCATCTTCGACTCCGGGGTCGGAGGTCTCACCGTCGCGCGCGCCGTGCTGGACCAGCTCCCGCACGAGCCCGTCCTCTACGTCGGTGACACCGCGCGCGGCCCGTACGGCCCACGCCCGATCCCCGAGGTGCGCGCCTTCGCCCTCGACGTCATGGACCACCTTGTGGACCAGGGCGTCAAGATGCTGGTCATCGCCTGCAACTCAGCCAGCGCAGCCGTGCTTCGTGACGCCCGTGAGCGCTACGGCGTCCCCGTGGTCGAGGTCATCCAGCCTGCTGTGCGCCGAGCGGCCCGCATCACGCGCAACCAGCGAGTCGCGGTCATCGGCACGCAGGCCACGGTCACGAGCGGTGCCTACGCCGACGCGTTCGCGGCGGCGCCCGACATCGTGCTTGCCCAGCGCGCGTGCCCGCGCTTCGTCGAGTTCGTGGAGGCTGGCGTGACGGGCGGAGACGAGCTCCAGCAGGTCGCGCACGACTACCTCGACCCGGTCCGGGACCAGGGTGTCGACACCGTGGTGCTCGGCTGCACCCACTACCCCCTCCTGACCGGTGTCATCTCCTACGTGCTCGGCGAGCACGTCACCCTCGTGAGCAGCGCCGACGAGACCGCCCGCGACGTCTACCGCACCCTCGTCGCGCATGGCCTCGAACGCGACTCCGGCCTGCCGGAGCCGCAGCACCGCTTCCTCGCCACGGGCGACCCGGCCGCGTTCGCGGCCCTGGCCCGGCGCTTCCTCGGGCCCGAGGTCGCCCACGTGGAGCACGCCCAGCGGGTCGTGGCCGGATGAGGCTCACCGTCGTCGGCTGCTCCGGCAGCTTCCCCGGGCCGGACTCGCCCGCGTCGTGCTACCTCGTCGAGCACGAGGGACGACGCATCGTGCTCGACCTCGGCAACGGAGCGTTCGGCGCGCTCCAGCGCCACGCCGATGTCTACGACGTCGACGCGGTCGTGCTCTCCCACCTCCATGCCGACCACTGCCTGGATCTCACCTCCTACTACGTCGCGCGCCGCTACCACCCCGAGGGCCACCAGCCGGTCATCCCGGTGCTCGGCCCCACCGGCACGGCGGACCGGATGGCGCGCGCCTACGACCTGCCCCCGGAGGAGGGGATGCACGGCGAGTTCGAGTTCCGCGACCACGTTGCGACGACGGAGATCGGGCCGTTCCGGCTCACCGTCGCCCGGGTCAACCACCCGGTCGAGGCCTACGCCGTCCGCGTCGAGGCGGGCGGGCGGTCGTTGGTATTCAGCGGCGACACGGCCGAAAGCGAGGCGCTCGTGGATCTGGCCCGCGGCACGGACCTCGCGCTGTTCGAGGCGTCCTTCCTCGAGGGTCAGGACAACCCGCCCGGCCTGCACCTGACCGCGCGCGCCGCGGCCGAGCACGCCCTGCGTGCCGACGTCGGGACGCTCGTCCTGACCCACCTCGTCCCGTGGATCCCGCGCGCGGACACCGAGGCCGAGGCGGTCGCCGCCTACGCCGGCGGCGACGTGCACCTGGCCGCACCCGGCCTCACGCTCGAGGTGTGAGCACGCACTAGGGTGCCGCGCATGACCCGTTCCGACGGCCGTACCGCCGACCAGCTCCGTCCCGTCAGCTTCCAGCGGGGCTGGCTGGACCACGCCGAGGGGTCCTGCCTGGTCTCCTTCGGACGCACCCGCGTGCTCTGCGCCGCGTCCTTCACCGCGGGGGTGCCGCGGTGGCGCAAGGACTCCGGGCTCGGTTGGGTCACCGGCGAGTACGCGATGCTCCCTCGCTCGACGAACACCCGCAGCGACCGGGAGTCGGTGCGCGGCAAGGTCGGCGGTCGCACCCACGAGATCTCCCGCCTGGTCGGTCGCTCGCTGCGGGCGGCGGTCGACCTGTCCGCGCTCGGCGAGAACTCCATCGTCATCGACTGCGACGTGCTCCAGGCCGACGGCGGCACCCGGACGGCGGCGATCACCGGCGCCTGGGTCGCTCTGAACGACGCGGTGACCTGGGCGCGCGGCCAGGGCCTGGTCAAGGCGGGTGTCGAGCCGATCGTCGCGAGCATCGCGGCGGTGAGCGTCGGCATCGTCGACGGCGAGGCACGCCTGGACCTGCACTACGACGACGACGTCGCCGCCGACACCGACATGAACGTGGTCATGACCGGGGACGGCCGCTACGTCGAGGTGCAGGGCACCGCGGAGGGTGAGCCGTTCGAGCGCGCCCTGCTCGACGAGCTGCTGGCGCTGGCGGCCCACGGGTGCGCGGAGCTGACCGACCTGCAGAAGGCGGCGCTCGCGTCGTGACCGCACGGATCGTGCTCGCCTCGCGCAACGCCAAGAAGGTGCGCGAGATGGAGCGCATCCTCGCCGAGGCCGGTCTCGACCTCGAGGTCGTCGGCGTCGATGCGTTCGACGACGTACCGGAGGTGC
>JAHECT010000082.1 GCA_024641605.1 Micrococcales bacterium | reverse complement strand
GTCGTCGGTGATCTCGGCGAGCAGGATGCCGTCTGTCATCACCTTGACCAGGGTGCGCTCGCTGGAGTGGTCGGTGAAGCGCACCTGGTAGCCGACGACGTCGCCCATCTCGACGCCGAGCTCCTCGGACACCCGGTCCGCCACGGCGCGCGCGGCGATCCGGCGCGGCTGGGTGTGACCGATCTGCCCCACGACTCCGCGCCCGAGCTCGAGCAGGATCTTGGGCAGCTGGGTGGTCTTGCCGCTGCCGGTCTCCCCCGCGACCACGACGACCTGGTGGTCGCGGACGGCAGCGGCGATGTCGTCGCGGCGGGCGCTGACCGGCAGGTCGGGGTACGTGATCGTCGGGACCGACGCGAGTCGGGCGGCGACGCGGGCCTCGGCGCGAGCGACGTCGGCCGCGATCCGGCCCACGGCGTGCGCCCGCTTGGCCGGGTCGCGGACCTTGCGCGTCCCGTCGAGGCGGCGGCCCAGGCGGCGACGGTCGCGCAGCATGACCACGTCGAGACGGCGCCGCAGGTCGGGGACGGACGGCTCGGCGGACATGGCCAGCCCAGGATAGGCGCGCCGCCCGGCGTCCCCGTAGCGCGTTCCTGCGCCGTGCTGCCGGGTGTCGCATGATCTCTAGTGGAGATCGTCCGACCGGATCCGGCGCTCGTGGCCCGGCGTGTCGTGCTGGATGATCTCTCGTTGAGATCATCCAGCACCCGACCTGCGCCTCCCGGAAAGGCGGTCCCCCGTGAGCGCCGACCTCGTCGTCCTCGGCCCGGTCCACACCGGCGACGCCGTACGCCGCCGAGCCGACGCCGTCGCGGTCACCGGCGATCGGATCACTGCCGTCGGCACGGAGTCCGAGGTGCGTCGGCACGCCGGCCCGCGCACCGACGTGGTCGACGCCCGCGCCGGGCTCGTGCTCCCCGGCTTCGTCGACGCCCACGTCCACCCGCCGTTCGCCGGTCGCAACCGGCTCAACGTCAACCTGCTCGAGCTGGAGGGCCGCGACGCCTACCTCGCCGCGATCCGCGCCTACGCCGACGCCCGCCCCGACCGCGACTGGATCGTGGGCGGCGGCTGGGCTATGGAGTTCTTCCCCGGCGGCACGCCGCACCGCGACGACCTCGACGCCGTCGTCCCCGACCGGCCGGTGTTCCTGTACAACCGGGACACGCACGGCGCCTGGCTCAATACCCGTGCGCTGGAGCTCGGCGGCATCACCGGCAGCACACCCGATCCGGTCGACGGCCGCTACGAGCGCGACGCCGAGGGCCGGATCACCGGCATGCTGCACGAGGGTGCGGCGTACTCCTTCGAGGAGCGCGTGGTGCCCCAGCCGGACACGGCCGAGTGGCGCGCGGCGATCCTCGACGCGCAGGCTCACCTGCATTCGCTGGGCATCACGGCGTGGCAGGACGCCTGGGTGACCGAAGGCACGCAGGCGGCGTACGAGAGCCTCGACGCAGACGGGCTCCTCACCGCGCACGTCGTCGGGGCGCTGTGGTGGGACCGGCACCGCGGGCTCGACCAGGTCGAGGACCTGCTCGCCCGCCGCGGTCGCGGGTCGGGAGTCCGCTTCCGACCCACGACGGTCAAGATCATGGTCGACGGCGTCCTGGAGAACTTCACCGGATCGCTCCTCGCGCCCTACTGCGACGGCTGCGGCGGGCGCACCGAGAACACCGGGCTCCAGTTCGTCGATCCGGTCCTGCTCGCCGAGGCGGTCACGCGGCTGGACTCCCTCGGCTTCCAGGTCCACCTGCACACGATCGGCGACCGGGCCGTGCGCACCGCGCTGGACGCCGTGCAGGCAGCCCGCGACGCCAACGGTCCGGCGGACCGGCGCCACCACCTCGCGCACGTCCAGGTCGTGCAGCCCGACGACGTCCCGCGGTTCCGACGTCTCGGGGTCGCGGCCAACTGCCAGGCGCTGTGGGCGCACCTCGAGCCGCAGATGTCCGAGCTCACCATCCCCTTCCTCGGCGAGGAGCGGGTCGCGATGCAGTACCCCTTCGGCGACCTGCTGCGCGCGGGCACGGTGCTGGCCATGGGCTCGGACTGGCCGGTCACCACCGCGGACCCGCTCCAGCAGCTCGAGGTCGCGGTGACGAGGGTCGGCCCCGAGCACCGCGGCTCAGCGCCCTTCCTGCCGGCCCAGGCCCTCGCGCTCCCCGACGCCATCGCGGCCTTCACCCGCGGATCGGCGTACGTCAACCACGACGAGCACGACTCGGGCACGATCGCGGTCGGGATGCGCGCCGACCTCGCGGTGCTCGACCGCGACATCCTCGCCCCCGACGCAGGCCCGATCGGTGACGCGCGCGTGACGACCACCGTGGCGTCCGGGCGCGTCGTCCACGGCTGACCGCCCGCGCTCGAGGCGTCGGATGATCTCTAGAAGAGATCATCCGACACGACCTCAGAGGGCGGGGCGCTCGCGCAGCCAGGGCAGGGGGACGCCCGGGTCCTCGGACTCGAGCTCGCGGGCGAGCCGGTGGCCGTCGAAGACCGCCTCGGACGGCATGCGCGGAGCCACCGCGTCGCCGATCGCGTGCACGGCTCGGATGCCCGCCGCCGCGAGCGCCTCCGGGTCCGCGAGCAGGTCCCGGAGGAGCGCGTCGTCGGAGCGCTGCCACGTCACCAGGACGAGCCCGTCGCACGGCAGCGTCCACGGGTCCCCGAAGGCCGTCTCGCCGTGCACCGCGTCGTCGTCGTAGGACGTGACGGTGACCCCGACGTGCAGGCCGATCCCGAGGTCGTGCAGGTGCCGGCGCAGGAACGCGCCCTCGAGCGTCTCGTCCGAGGTCGGCGACACCACGGGCAGCGGCGTCACGAGGTCCACGTCGTAGCCCTCGAGCCGCAGCAGCTCGGCCACCCCGGGTGCGACGTAGTACCCGTCGGTGTCGTAGACGACCACGCGCGCGCCCGGGCCCCACGGCCGAGCACCCGCCAGGACCGCCTCCGGCGTGAGCGCGCGGCCGGCCGCCCCGGCGATGGGGTCGACCCGACCCGGCTGGGAGCCGTCCCCCAGCCAGCTCGATCCCGTCGCCACGATCACGGTGTCGGCGCCGTAGTCGAGGACGTCGGCGACCGAGAGCCGGCGCCCGGTGATGACCGAGACGTGGGGCAGCTTGGCCAGCCCGATCACCCGGTGGTCGATGACCCGCCCCCAGTCGCCCAGCGTGGGGAGCCGCCGGGTCCAGCGCAGCTTGCCCCCGAGGTCCTCGCCCTCGTCGACGAGATGCACGGCCGCGAAACCGCGGCGCCCGAGCACCATCGCGCACTCCATCCCCGCCGGCCCGCCGCCGACGACGAGGACGGCCCGGTCCGGGTCGGAGGGGCGCACGAACAGCTCCGGGTGCCACCCGCGGCGGTACTCCTCGCCCGCCGTCGCGTTCTGCAGGCAGCCGACGTGGTGGAAGGTCTCCTCCCGCAGGATGCAGACGTTGGAGCCCGTGCACTCGCGGATGTCCTCGAGCCGCCCCTCGCGGATCTTCTGCGGCAGGAACGGATCCGCGATCGCCGGTCGGGCCGCGCCGATGAGGTCGAAGGCGCCGCTGCGGATGACCGCGGCCATCGTGTCCGGGCTGGTGTAGCGCCCCACTCCCACGATGGGCTTCGCCGTGGCCTCGCGCACCCGGGACGTCCACGGCCGCTGGTGCCCCTCCTCGAAGTAGCGCGACGTCCCGGAGTCCTCCGGCCAGCTCCCGACGTTGACGTCGAACAGGTCCACGTAGGGGTCGCACATGCGGGCGAACTCGAGCATCTCGTCCACCTCGATGCCCGGCAGCTCGTCCCGGCCGTGGACGGCCATCCGGATCGCCACCGCGCAGTCCTCGCCGATGGCGTCGCGGACCAGCTCGAGGGTCTCGAGCTGGAAGCGGGCACGGTTCGCGAGGGAGCCGCCGTAGCCGTCGGTGCGCCGGTTGGTCACCGGCGACAGCCACTGGGTCATGAGATAGCCGTGCGCCCCGTAGACGTAGACGATGTCGAAACCGACGTCGCGGGCACGGCGCGCGGCCGTGACGAAGTCGCCCTGCACGCGGCGGATGTCGGCGGGGGTCATCTCCTTGGCGAGGCTGGCGTAGGTCCAGTCCGACCCGATCTGGCTCGGCGCGATGCGGGCCGCGCGGGATTCGCCGTTCAGCGACGACGAGCCCCCGTGGTAGAGCTCGATCCCCGCCAGCGCGCCGTGCTCGTGGACGGCCTCCGCGATCAGCCCCAGCCGCCGGACGTCGTCGGCGTCCCAGGCGTCGGAGGCGACCGCGAAGGTCTCGTCCGAGTCCGCCGATACGGGGGCGTAGTCGGTGCACACCCCGCCCCAGCCGCCCTCGGCCTTGATGGCCCGGAAGGCGGCCTGGGTGCGGGGCTTGACCGACCCGAAGCCGGACGCGTGAGGCACCTGGTAGAAGCGATTGGGCAGGGTCCTGGGGCCGATGCGGACCGGCTCGAAGAGGACGGCGTGCCGGGGATCCATGACCTGACTCCTGCCCGACCGGGGCGCTGCCCCGCCGATCCTGATCGGCCGATCAGGATTGCCGCGTTTCTAGCACAGCGTCCAGACGCGCACGAGCCCCGCGCCGTGCTGGCGCGGGGCTCGCGATGACTGGTGCCGGTCGCGTGCGCGACCGGGTGGGATCAGTCGTCCCAGGGGCCGTAGTCGAAATCCATGGCCGGACCTGCTTTCCTTTCGGTGCGGCCCGAGCGCACGTCGACAACGACGTGGCATCGAAGACCGCGGGGTCCCGTGGGGCACGATCGCCTGCACGGGGGCGGTGGTGGTCGCGCGGGCCGCGTGAGAGGCGGCGTCCAGCGCGGTTCCGGATCGAACATCCGGAGTCCATCACACCGGCAACGTGGTCAACGATACCCCACACCTGACATATTCCCGAATCCTGGGCGAACGGCGGGTGTCCGGGCGAGGGGTTCTCGCCGTCGGTGCCGGGGGCTAGGTTCCCTGCGAGGGGGACGCCGATCTCGGGAGGCCGTCATGTCCGCTCGCACCGTGCTCGCCATCGGCACCCGTAAGGGCCTGTGGCTGGCGAGCTCGACCGACCGCGCGACGTGGTCCCTCGACGGACCGTACTTCCCCATGGAGGAGGTCGCGGCCGTCGCCTTCGACACCAGGCGCTCGCCCGCCCGGCTCCTCGTGGGGGTCATGTCCTGGCACTGGGGCCCGACCCTCGCCTGGTCCGAGGATCTCGGCGCCACCTGGCACGAGACGAAGAACGCCGCGATCGCCTTCCCCGAGGACACCGGCGCGGCCCTCGGGCGGATCTGGCAGATCCAGCCCGGACCCGAGGACGCCCCCGACGTGGTGTGGGCCGGCTGCGAGCCCACGTCGCTGTGGCGCAGCCAGGACGGCGGCGAGACCTTCGAGCTCGTCCGCGGGCTGTGGGACCACCCGCACCGGCCGGACTGGCACCCCGGCTTCGGCGGTGCCGCCGTGCACACGGTCCTCCCCGAGCCCGGCAGCGACCGCGTCACGGTCGCCATGAGCACCGGTGGGGTCTACGTCTCCGAGGACGGGGCCACCGGCTGGACCCCGCACAACCGTGGGATCACGGTCTCCTTCCAGCCCGACGAGGCACCGGAGTACGGCCAGTGCGTGCACAAGGTCGCCCGCGACGCCGGCGACCCGCGGCGGCTCTACGCCCAGAACCACGGGGGCGTGTTCCGCTCCGACGACGGCGGGGCGTCGTGGGCCTCGATCGCCGCCGGCCTGCCCAGCGACTTCGGCTTCTTCGTCCTCGCCTCGCCGCACGCGCCGGGGACGGCGTGGGTCATGCCGTTGGAGGCCGACACGCGGCGCTTCCCGATCGGCGGGCGCATGCGCATCCATCGCACCCGCGACGCCGGGGCGACGTGGACCGAGCGCGGGCCAGGCCTGCCCGACGGTTCCTGGACCGTGGTGCTGCGCGACGCCGCGTGCGTCGACACCGGCGACCCCACCGGCGTGTACGCCGGCACGCGGGACGGGAGCGTCTACGCCAGCGCCGACGAGGGCGAGACCTGGTCCTCGATCGCCGAGCACCTGCCCGACGTCCTGTCGCTGCGGGCCGTCGAGCTGCCGTGAGCGAGCCGGTCGAGCTGGTCCTCCCCGGCGCGCTCCGCGATGTGGCCGGCGGGGCGCGACGCCTGAAGATCACCCCGGGGCCGACGAGCGTGGCCGCGCTGCTCGACGAGCTGGCGCGCACGCACCCCGCTCTCGAGCGGCGGATCCGCGACGAGACGGGCTCGCTGCGCCGCTACGTCAACGTCTTCGTGGACGGCGACGACATCCGGTCTCTCGCCGGCGTCCACACGGTCCTGCGCCCGGGGGCCGAGGTGCATGTGCTGCCCAGCGTCGCGGGCGGCTGAGCCGGTCCGGTCAGGACAGGCCGATGACCTCGCCGTCGGGATCGAGGTCGATGCGCTCGGCCGCCGGGTGCTTGGCCAGGCCCGGCATCGTGCGCATGTCCCCGGCGATCGCGTACACGTAGCCGGCGCCGACCGCGGCCCGCACCTCGCGCACCGGCATCCGCCACCCGCGGGGCGCGCCGAGCAGGGTCGGGTCGGAGGAGATCGACAGGTGAGTCTTGGCGATGATGACCGGGAAGTCGCCATAGCCCAGGGCCTCGAACTGCTCCAGACCCGTCCGCGCCGCCGGGCTCAGGTCGACACCGCTCGCGCCGTAGACGTCGCGCGCCACGTCGGTGATCTTGTCGACGAGCGTCTCCTCGAGGTCGTAGGCGAAGCGGAAGGACGCCGGCTCGGCGGCCGCCGCCTCCACCGCCTCGACCAGGGCGCCCGCCCCTGCGCCACCCTCCGCGACGTGGCGGGTCACCGCGCAGCGGGCTCCGGCGGCGGCTGCGATCTCGGCGATCACCGCGTGCTCGGACGCGTGGTCGCCGGGGAAGGCGTTGATCGCCACGACCGGCGTGACCCCGAAGGAGGCGAGGATCTCGATGTGGTGCTCCAGGTTCGCGGCGCCGGCGCGCACGTCGTCGGGGTTCTCGGCCAGCATCTCGGGCGGGAGCGCCTTGCCCGGGCGCACGACGTAGCGGCCGCTGTGGGCCTTCAACGCCCGCACCGTGGCGACGAGCACGGCCACGTCGGGGCGCAGCCCGCTCACGCGGCACTTGAGGTCGAAGAACCGCTCGGCTCCCATGTCGGACCCGAACCCCGCCTCCGTGACGAGGTAGTCGCCCATCCGTGACCCGATGAGATCGGCGACGACGCTGGAGTTCCCGGTGGCGATGTTGCCGAACGGGCCCGTGTGCACGAGCGCGGGCGTGCCCTCCAGCGTCTGCAGCAGGTTCGGCGCGAGTGCCTCCTTGAGGATCACCGCCATGGACCCAGCAGCCTTCAGCTGCTCGGCGGTGACCGGCTCACCCTCGCGGGTGTAGCCCACGACGATGCGGCCCAGGCGGGCGCGCAGGTCCGCGAGATCGGTGGCCAGGCTGAGGATGACCATCACCTCGCTGGCCGCCGTGATGTCGAAGCCGGCCTGGCGGGGAACCCCGTCCACCCGTGCACCGAGACCCACCACCACGTTGCGCAGCGCGCGGTCGTTGACGTCGAGCACCCGACGCCAGGCAACGCTGTGCGGATCGATCCCGAGCTCGTTGCCGTGGTGCAGGTGGTTGTCCACCATGGCGGCGAGCAGGTTGTGCGCCGCGGTCACGGCGTGGAAGTCCCCGGTCAGGTGGAGGTTCATCGTCTCCATCGGCACGACCTGGCTGTAGCCGCCTCCGGCAGCGCCCCCCTTGATCCCGAAGGTCGGGCCCATCGAGGGCTGCCGCAGGGCCACCACAGCTCGTCGCCCGGCCCGCGCGAGGCCCTGGGCGAGCCCGATCGCCACGGTCGTCTTGCCCTCGCCGAGGGGTGTGGGCGTGACCGCCGTGACGAGGACGTAGCGCGCCTGCGGCCGCTCCGCCAGCACGTCGCGCGCCCGCAGCGACACCTTGGCCACGTGCCGGCCGTAGGGCTCGAGCAGGTCGCCGTCGAGGCCGACGTCGGCGGCGATGTCGACGATCGGCCGCAGCCGGGCAGCACGGGCGATCTCGAGGTCGGTGGGGAAGGCCTGCTCCTCCGTCGTCGTCACGGGCCGATCATGCTCCGAGCGCAGCGGCGGCGGAGGCTGTTCGGTCCGCGCGGCAGGGTGTCGCCCCGGGTGGGCGGCCCTCTACGGGTCCTAACGCCTCACCTGGCGCCCGTCCCGGATTGGCCCGCCGCGGCTGCTGCGCCCGACCGGTATTGGTCCGAACGGACGAACCGCGGGCTCGGACGCCGCCGTGAACGTCCAAGAATCAGCCAAGGCGGTCAAGTGGGCGCGCGTCGCCACCGAACCCTCACCCGACGGCCGCGACCTGGCGCGCCGAGCAGGACGGCCGGCAGGCCGGCGTGGGAGTGGCAGTGAGCGAGCTCGGTCGGCACGCCTTCGTGGGTCTCCAGCCCGGCCCTGCGGCCGCGCCCCCACGGTCGACGGAGCTCATGCCCCCGCCCACCGGCCCTCGGATCGACCTGCCGCTGGCGCGGCCCACCGCCCCCCGACGACGCACAGCGGGCCTGCCCGCGCAGGGCCGTGGCACCCGCCGCGGGGACCTCGTGCTGGTACTCGCGGGCGTGGGGCTCGGGATCACCGCGGGGATCGGGGTCGGGTCGGTCCGGGACCTACTCGAGTTCTCCGGTGGCCCGGCCTCCGCCGTTGGCACGCTGGCGGCGCTGGTCGGGACCTACCTCTGCCTGATGATGCTGCTGCTCGTGTCCCGCCTGCCCTGGCTCGAGCGCGAGGTCGGCCACGACCGGCTCGTGGCGCTGCACCGTCGCGTCGCGCCGTACGCGCTGGTCCTGATCGGCACGCACGTGGTCGCGACGACCCTCGGGCTGGCCCAAGGGGCGGAGAGCGGGATCCTGAGCACCTTCTGGACCACCGTGACGACCACGCAGTGGATGGTGCCGGCGACGGTCGCCTTCGCCCTCATGGTCGCGCTCGGCGTCTCGTCGTACCGGCGGGTCCGCAGGCGCATGACCTACGAGACGTGGTGGGTCGCGCATCTCTACTTCTACCTCGCGGTCGCGCTCGCCTTCGGCCACCAGGTCACGGTGGGCACGATGTTCGTCGAGCACCCCGAGCAACGCTGGTTCTGGATCGGCCTCTACGTCCTCGTGGCCGGGTTGATCCTTGGCGGCCGGTTCGCGCTGCCCGCCCTGAGGTCGGTGCGCCACGACCTGCGGGTCGAGCGGGTCGTCCCCGAGACGGCGGACACGCTGTCGGTCTACCTCTCCGGTCGCAACCTCGACCTCCTCGGTGCGCGCGGAGGGCAGTTCTTCCAGTGGCGGTTCGTCACTCGCGCGTGGTGGTGGCAGGCGCACCCCTTCTCGCTGTCCGCTCCGCCGAACCCGCACTGGTTGCGCATCACGGTCCGACGCAGCGGCGACCTCACGCGTGAGCTGCGGTCGCTCAAGCCCGGGACGCGTGTGTGGTTCGAGGGGCCGTACGGGACCTTCCATGCGGCCTCGAGGCACGGCGACCAGGTCGTCGCGTTGGCAGCGGGGGTGGGCATCACGCCCATCCGCGCGATGCTGGACGACCTGCCGCGGGACTGTCGGGTCACGGTCATCCACCGCGTGCGGGACGCGGAGGGTGCCGCGCTGCGCGACGAGCTGCGCGCTCTAGCCAGCGAGCGCGGCTGGCACCTCCAATACGTCGTCGGGCCCCGCACCCTCCACCCGATGAACACCCACGTGCTCGTGGGCCTGGCCCCGAGGATCGCCTCCTCGGACGTCTACGTCTGCGGCCCCGGCGACTTCACCCGAGCCGCCATCGACTCGGCACTCACCCTGGGAACTCCTCGAGATCGGATCCACCATGAATCGTTCGCGTTCTGAGGGGACCCAGCGATGAAGCGCGTCCTCCTGGTGGGCGCCGGTACCGCCGTCGGTCTGCTCGCGACCCTGTCCTACGCCCCTGCCGACACGGAACTCTCGCTCGCCGCCGACGGTGGTGCGCTCGACGCCGAGGGCCTCGGCGGCCCGCAGGACGCGGCACCGGCCGATCAAGGAGATCACGGGGACCCGCCGGCCGCCGAGGCGGCGGGCGGTGACCCGTCGACCGCTGCCGCTCCCGAGGCCGAGCCGGCGGACCCCGGAGCCACCACCGCCTCCGACAGCAGCGCGGCCGCGACCCCGACGCAGCCGGCCGCCGGCGGGGGCTCGACACCG
>JAHECT010000081.1 GCA_024641605.1 Micrococcales bacterium | reverse complement strand
GTCGGCATCGAGGCGGTCCTGGCGGACGGCACCGTGGTCGAGCACCTCGGCGGGCTGCCCAAGGACAACACCGGCTACGACCTGGTCGGCCTCCTCGTGGGCAGCGAGGGCACCCTCGGCGTGGTGACCGCAGCGCGGCTCGCCCTCGTCCGGCCGGTGCGCGCCTCCGCCGTCGCCCTCGTCGGCGTCGACAGCGCCGCCGACGCGATGGCGCTCGTCCGCCGATCCGTCCCCGAGGGCGCGCGCCTGCTCGCGGCCGAGATCGTCGACGCCGAGGTGCTGCGCCTCGTGTGCGAGGTCAACCACCTGCCGGCCCCCCTGCCCGTCGAGACCCCGCACGTGCTCACCATCGAGACCGAGTCCCCGGCAGCGGGCGAGATCGCGCTCGACCTGCCCGAGGACCGGGTCGCGGTCGTGGCGACGACCGGTGCCGACCGGGAGCGGCTCTGGGCCTATCGCGAGAAGGTGGGCGAGACCATCACCGCGGTCACGGTCCCGCACCGGTTCGACGTGTCGGTCCCGCTCGAGGCCTGGGACGCGTTCGCGCACGACTGCCGTGCCCGCCTCGCCGACGTGCCGGACGTCGAGCGGTTCCTCGTCTTCGGTCACGTCGCCGACGGCAACCTGCACCTCGAGGTCGTCGGCCCGGCGCCGGAGGACGAGCGCGCCGCCGAGGTCGTCCTCACGACGGTCGCCGAGCACGGCGGGTCCATCTCGGCCGAGCACGGCGTCGGCCGGCAGAAGGCCGCCTACCTCCACCTCACGCGCAGCCCGGCCGAGATCGCGGTCATGCGCGCGGTCAAGGCCGCCCTCGACCCGACCGGCCTGCTCAACCCCGGCGTCCTCCTGGCCTGACCCGAGCGGCGGCTTCGGTCCCGTCCGACACCCGAGGCGACTTCGCCCCGGCGCGAGCCCCGGGGGCGCAACAATGACTCGCGTGAGCGGACCTGCCGTCGTCGCGCACCGAGGTGCCAGCGCCCGGGTGGCTGAGCACACCCTCGCCGCCTACGTGCAGGCCATCGCCGACGGGGCAGACGCACTCGAGTGCGACGTACGCCTGACGGCGGACGGCCAGCTCGTGTGCGTCCACGACCGCCGCATCGACCGGACCAGCTCGGGCAACGGGGTCGTCTCGGTGATGACGCTCAGGGAGCTGGACGCCCTGGACTTCGGCGCGTGGCACCCCGGCTCCTCGATGTACACGTTCGACTCCGACCCCGTGGTCGTCGACGAGGCCGTTCGCCGTGTCCTGACGCTGGAGCGCCTGCTGGAGCTCGTCGTCGACTCCGAGCGCGAGGTCGGCCTGGCGATCGAGACCAAGCACCCCACCCGCTACGGCCCGCTGGTGGAGGAGAGCACCGTGGCGCTGCTCCGCCGCTTCGGCCTGGCCCGTCCGCGTCATCCGAACGACCAGCGGGTGCGGATCATGAGCTTCTCGCAGCTGTCCATGCGCCGCGTGCGGGCGCACGCCCCGGGCCTGCCGACTGTCTTCCTCATGGATCGGGTGCCGGTCAGGTTCCGGTCCGGGCTGCTGCCCTTCGGCGCCCGCGTGGCCGGCCCGTCGATCGAGATCGTGCGCGAGCACCCGCGCTACGTCGCCCGCGCGCACGCTGCCGGCGCCCAGGTCCACGTGTGGACCGTCGACGACGTGGCCGACGTCGAGCTCTGCCGCGAGCTGGGAGTCGACGCGATCATCACCAACCGGCCCCGGCTTGTGCTGTCCCACCTCGGCCGCACCGAGGCGGACGTCTGAGCGTCGCGTACGCTCCCGGGCGTGGCCAAGAAGAACCGAGGCAGTGCCGGCTCCACCCGCCCCGTCGTCGTCGACCTCGACGTGGACGTGCCCGTCGTCGGTCTGCGCGAGCCGTGCCCGTGCGGGAGCGGTCGGCGCTACAAGGCCTGTCACGGCCGCGCGGCATCGGCCGGCGAGGCGGCTCTGGTGCGGCGTCCGTTCGCCGGACTGGCCGGGGAGTGCGACTGGGTCGCGCTGCGCGAGATCGTGCCGGCGGCGACGGCACCGCTGCAGCTCGCCCCCGAGTACGCCGTGGGCCTCGGTGAGCGCACCGCCACCCTCGCCACCGTCCTCCCCCTCGCCTGGCCGGCCCTCGTCCGCCTCGACGGCGAGGTCTTCGTCGGCCTGCAGACGGCGACGGGGTCGGGCGACGCCAGCCGCGACGTCGCCGCCTCGTTGCTGCGCGCCCTCGACTCGACGCCGGGGTCCCCGGTCGCTCCCGAGCGGGCCGGCTCCGGACCGCGGCTCCAGGACATCCTCGTGGCCGACGCCCCGCTCGAGGTCGTCGTCCACTCCGGCTTCGACTTCTGGGTCGAGGGCGCGGACGGGGTGAGCGGCGACGTGGCTGCGTCGCTGGAGCGGGCCAATGCCTCCGTGGTGCCCACGGCGCGGCTGTCGTCGGTGGAGGCCGCGTACTGGTGCCGGATCGGGTCCAAGGAGCACCTGCGGTGGGTGCTGCCCCACGACGAGGAGCCGCTGCTCGATGCGCTGGCCCGTCTCCACGCTCGCGGAGAGGACACCCTCGGGGAGGGCACCCGTCTCATCGGCACGTTCCGCGCGCACGGCCTGCTCGTCCCCGTGTGGGACCTCGTGCCGGGGGCCGAGGCCGACTCGGTCGAGGAACCGGCCGCGGCGTTCGGCCGTCGGCTCGCGGACGCGCTGGGTGAGACCTCGCCGCTGTCCGAGCCCGAGCGGCGCGCGCGTGCCGGGCTGGCGAACCGTCAGGTCACGTTGCGCTGACTGCGCGTCCGAGAACCGGCACGGCGCCCACGGGAGCACCAAGAATTGGTCAAGGCGGGGGGATTCGGCTCCTCCGGGGTTGAGGGGTTGCGTCCCAGCGCTTACGGTGAGCCAGATCGGACGCCACTGCATCCCCCGTCGGTGGCGTCCGATCCTCTTTCTCACTCGGATCGCGCCTCGCCGCACCTGACTGTGTGATCGGCCATCTCTTCCGGCGGTTCGAGCCGCTACCCACGGGGCACCACGGGGGTGCGACTCGGGAGCCCGCGGGGGTGTCGCCCGGAGCACGGACACGCGCAACGGCCCGCCACGGCGGGCCGTTCGTGCGTCCTCACCCCCGCGCGAGCTCGACGAGGGTCGCCACAGCGAGCAGGGCGAACAGGGCGCCGGCCACGAGGCGGATCCGCCACAGCGGCACCCGGGCCGCGAGCCAGCCCCCCGCCGCGACGCCGATGGCCGCCACGGTGGCGAGCGCGAGCCACGCCCCCAGGAAGACCGAGACCGGGTCCTGCGTGCGCGCGGCCTGGCCGGCCGCCACCAGCTGGGTCAGGTCTCCCCACTCGGCGGTGAAGATCACGAGGAACGTGGCGCCGAGCGCCCGGAGCGGCCCTCCGCCGGAGCCCACCCCCGCGGCGATCTCGGCCTCCTCCTCGGCCAGCTCGGCGGCGGCCTGCTCACGCGCCTCGAGGCCCCCCCGCACGAGCACGACCGCACCGACGGCGAACAGCAGAGCGGTGGCGAGCAGGACGAGCGTCCGGGGGGCGAGGGCCAGCAGCTGCCCGGCGAGGACGGCGATGAGCATCTGGACCGCGAAGGCCGACACGGCACCGATCCACACCCAGAGCCGGCCGAAACGGGTGGCGAGCACGAGGGTGGCCACGAAGGACTTGTCGGGGAGCTCGGCGGGGAACACGAGCACGAACGTGGTGACCGCGACGGCCACGTCGACCAGCCCCACGACCACCTCCCGGTCCGCGCCACCTCGGGCGTCCGTCGGTCCTCGCCGTCGTCCGCGCGGGTCAACCCTAGGCGGCAGATACCCTGTGGCCGTGTCCCTCGATCCCGCCGTCCGCGACGGGCTGCTCATCGGTGCCCTCGCGGTCGCCCTGATCGCCCTCGTCCTCGCCGTCGTCGCGCTCCAGCGCCTGCGCGCCGTCCGCCGCGACAGCGCCCTGCTCGCCGCCGGGGACGACGGGGAGTCCTTCGTCTCGGCCGTGGCGCGCAAGACCGAGCAGGTCAACGCCCTGCGGGCCGAGGTCGATGACCTGTCCGCGCTGCTGGCCCGTACGCGCACGGAGCTCTCCGACGCCATCCGTCATGTCAGCGTGGTGCGCTACGACGCCTTCGGGGACATGGGAGGTCGGCTGTCCTTCTCCGCCGCGATGCTCGACGACGGTGGCGACGGTCTCGTCCTCACCTCGATCCACGGCAGGGCCGAGACGCGCTCCTACATCAAGGGGATCAAGTCCGGGGCGAGCGACGCCTCCTTGTCGCCGGAGGAGCAGCAGGCGGTCAGCTTCGCGTTGCGCGGCGGTGCCTCGTGAGGTCGATCGCCTACCTCGGTCCGCGCGGGACCTTCGCCGAGGCCGCCCTCCGCGCCATGCCGCACGCCGAGGGCACCGAGCTCTCGCCCTTTCCCTCCGTGACCGAGGCGCTGGACGCCGTGAGGTCCGGCGCGGTCACCCACGCCCTCGTCCCCATCGAGAACTCGGTGGAGGGATCGGTGACCTCCACCCTCGACGAGCTCGGCACGGGCGAGCCGCTCGTCATCGTGGACGAGCAGGCCATCCCGGTCCGCTTCGCCCTGCTCGCGCGGCCGGGGACCACGATGGCCGACGTACGTCGCGTGGCGACGCACCCGCACGCCTCGGCGCAGTGCCGCGGGTGGCTGCGCAGCAGCCTGCCCGACGCCACCGTGATCCCGGCGGGGTCCACCGCCGGTGCTGCCGCGGGGCTCGTGGAGAGCCCCACGGCGTACGAGGCTGCTATCGCGCCCCGCCTGGCGGCCGACGTCTACGGGCTGCACGTCCTGGCGGATGAGATCGGCGACAACGACGAGGCGTGGACGCGCTTCGTGCTCGTCGCTCTGCCCGGAGAGCTCCCCGGGCCGACGGGTGCGGACAAGACGACGCTCACCCTGTTCATGCGCGAGGACCACCCGGGCGCGCTGCTCGAGATCCTCACGGAGTTCTCGGTGCGTGGGGTCAACCTCACCCGTATCGAGTCCCGACCGACGCGCAGGGCACTGGGCGACTACTACTTCTCGGTCGACTGCGAGGGGCACGTCGCGGACGCCCGGGTCGGCGAGGCGCTGGCCGGACTGCACCGCGTCTGCGCGCACGTGCGCTTCCTGGGCTCCTACGCGCGCCACGACGGCAAGGAGCCGCGGCTGCGTCCCGGCGTCACCGACGACGACTTCGCGAGCGCGTCGGCCTGGCTGGCCGGGGTGCGCGGAGCGGACTAGCCCCCGAGCGGCGCGTCAGCGCTCGGAGTTCCCGAGCATGTCCCTCGCGGTGACGACCACCGAGTCCGCGGTGGACGGCGACCCATGGGACACCCGCCGGTCCCGGTGCTGGGCCGGGGCCACGTCGCCCACCGCCGCGTCGAGCGACTCGCTCACGTCCTGGACCCCGGCGGCACGCAGGCGGTCCCGGGCCTGCTCCCCCGCGACCACGACGAACTCGGCTCCCTGGCCGACCGCGGTGGACTGCAGGGCGAGCACGACGTCGTCGGTGCCGGGGCCGAGGTCGTGCGCAAGGTCGAGGGCGACGCGCGTCCCGGGCTGCAGCAGGCCCTCGACGACGGCGAGGTCGTCCGGGTCCGCAGCGCGCACGACGACCCACCCCATGAGGTGGGTGACTCGAGCCGACATGTCCGACCTCCCCTTCGTGGCGCGGGGTCCAGTGTGACGGGTCAGCGGAATCGGCGCAGGCGCAGGCTGTTGGCCACGACCGACACGCTCGAGAACGCCATCGCCAGGCCGGCCACCATCGGGGTGAGCAGGCCGGAGGCGGCGAGCGGGATCGCTGCGACGTTGTAGCCGAACGCCCAGCCGAGGTTCTCCTTGATCGTGCGCAGGGTCGCGCGGGAGAGCCGAACGGCGTCGCCGGCGACCCTCAGGTCGTCCCGCAGGAGGGTGAGGTCGGCGGCCTCGACGGCAACGTCGGACCCGCTGCCCATCGCGATCCCCAGATCGGCCTGGGCCAGCGCGGCGGCGTCGTTGATGCCGTCGCCCACGACGGCGACCACCCGGCCGGAGGCCTGCAGCTGCTCCACCTCGGCCACCTTGGTGTCCGGGCGCGCCTCGGCGACCACGGTCGCGATCCCGACCTGGTCGGCCACGGAACGGGCCACGATCGGCGCGTCCCCGGTCACCATCACCGGCTCGAGGCCGAGGGCGCGCAGGGAGGCGACCGCCTCGGCCGACGTCGGGCGGACCTCGTCGGCGATCGCCAGCAGCGCCCGCACCTCGGAGTCGACCGCGACAGCGACCACAGTGGCGCCGCGCTCGTGCCAGCGGCGGGCCGCGGCGAGCTGCTCGTCGTCGACACCGACCCAGTCGGGACGCCCGACCACGACGTCGTGGCCCCCCACCCGGCCGGAGACGCCGGACCCCCGGACGGCGGTGTGCTCCTCGGCGACCGGGAGCGCCCCCTGCTGCGCGGCGTAGGTCGTGATGGCTCGGGCGACGGGGTGCGTCGACCCGTCCTCCAGCGCGCCGGCGAGCAGGACGGCGTCGTCGTCTCCCTCCGACCCGATCACCGTCATGACCCCGGTCGTCAGCGTGCCGGTCTTGTCGAGCACGACGGTGTCGACGCGACGGGTCGACTCGAGCACCTCGGGGCCGCGGACGAGCACGCCCATCGCCGCGCCGCGGCCGGTTCCCACGAGGAGGGCCGTGGGCGTGGCGAGCCCGAGCGCGCAGGGGCACGCGATGACGAGCACGGCCACCGCCGCCGTGAACCCCTGCTGCCAGCCGGTGGTGAGGCCCCACCCGAGCAGCGTGAGGAGCGCGATGACCAGCACGACCGGGACGAAGACGGCGGATACGCGGTCGGCGAGGCGCTGGACCGGCGCCTTGCCGCTCTGCGCCGCGGTCACCAGCGCGGTGATGCGGGCCAGGGCCGAGTCGGCGCCGACGCGGGTCGCCCGCAGGACGAGCAGCCCGTCCTGGACCACCGCTCCGCCCGGGACCTCGGTCCCCGGCGTCGCCTCGACCGGGACCGACTCCCCGGTGAGCATCGACAGGTCCACGGCCGAGGCCCCGTCGACGACGAGGCCGTCGGTCGCGATGCGCTCGCCCGGGCGCACGATCACCAGGTCGCCGACCGAGACGCTCGAGGCGGGGACGTCGACGTCGCCCTCCGGACGACGGACCCTCGCGGTGGCCGGGGCGAGGTCGAGGAGGGCGCGCAGCGCCTCGCCCGAGCGCCGCTTGGCCCGCGCCTCCAGCCACCGGCCGAGGAGCAGGAAGGTCGTGACGACGGTGGCCGACTCGAGGTAGAGGTCGGGGTGGCCGTGCTCCGCGTCGTCGCGCATGGGCAGCCACTCGACGGACATGGTCATGCCGATAGCGCCGGCGTCGGTGAGGAAGACGGCGTACGTCGACCACAGGTAGGCCGCCAGCACCCCGAGCGACACCAGGGTGTCCATGGTCGTCGCCCCGTGCCGGGCGTTGATCCAGGCGGCGCGGTGGAACGGCGCCGCCCCCCACACGACGACCACCGTGGACAGCAGCCAGGCGATCCACTGCCACCAGTCGAACTGCAGCGCCGGGATCATCGACATCGCGACGACGGGGGCCGTCAGCAGGGCGCTCACCCTGAGGCGCCTGCCCAGGTCGGCGGTGCGCGCCTCCTCGTCGTCCTCCTCGTCGGGGAGGGCGACGCCGTAGCCGGTCGCCTCGACGACGGCGACCAGCGCGTCCAGCGTGACCTGGGGCGCGCGCTCGATGTGCGCGGTCTCGGTGGCGTAGTTGACGGTCGCGCTCACCCCCTCGACGCGGTTGAGCTTCTTCTCGACGCGCGCCGCGCACGACGCGCACGTCATCCCGGTGATGGTGAGGTTCAGCACCGGGGCGGCGTCGTGCGTCGTGGAGCTCATGGCCGCAGGGTGTAGCCGGCCTCGTCGACGGCCGCGGCCACCGTGTCGCGGGCCAGCTCGTCGGCTGACTCCACCACGACGTTGCCGGACTCGAGGTCGACCGTGACCGAGGTGACCCCGGGGAGCGCGGACACCTCCTGCGTCACCGCGCTCACGCAGTGCTGGCAGGTCATGCCCTCGACGATCCAGGTGCTGGTG
This sequence comes from Micrococcales bacterium, assembly GCA_024641605.1. GTDB lineage: Bacteria > Actinomycetota > Actinomycetes > S36-B12 > CAIYMF01 > Longivirga. The sequence goes on along the minus strand of JAHECT010000081.1, from coordinate 2,177 downwards.
CTCATGGCGGTCCTCTCGCTGCGGGAGTGCTGGGTCAGGAACGGACGAGCCGGGCGATGGCGGCGCTGGCCTCGGCGATCTTCGCGTCCGCCTCCGGGCCCCCGGCCCGGGCTGCGTCTCGGACGCAGTGGTCGAGGTGGTCCTCGAGGAGTAGGAGCGCCACGTTCTCGAGGGCGCGCGTGGCGGCCGACACCTGGGTCAGCACGTCGATGCAGTAGGTGTCCTGCTCGACCATGCGGGCGATCCCGCGGACCTGCCCCTCGACCCGTCGGAGGCGCGTCAGCACCAGGTCCCGGTCACCGGCGTACCCGTGCGCCATCGCGCTCACCTCGTCGCGTCTTCGGTGGACACGGACACTATACCCCATGGGGGTATACAGGTCCAGGCTTCGCGCATGACAGCGCCCGGTCCCTCGGGGAGGGACCGGGCGCGTCGGGCGTCGGGGCGGGGGTCAGATCCAGCGACCCGCACCGCTGTAGTGCTTGCCGTACCAGCCGCGGAAGACGTAGTCGACGCGGACGTCCGCGCGCGGGTTGGCGGCGTGGACCATCTTGCCGCGGCCCACGTACACACCGACGTGGTGCGCGCCGTAGCGGAAGAAGAAGACGAGGTCGCCCGGCTTGAGGTTCTTGCGCGAGACGCGCTTGGTGACGCTGTACTGAGCCTTGGAGTAGTGCGGCAGGACGCGACCGGTGGTGCGGCGCACGACGAATCGGGTCAGGCCGGAGCAGTCGAAGGCGTTGGGGCCCATCCGCCCGGCGATGTAGGCGTCGCCGATCTGGTAGCGGGCCACGCGCACGGCGCGCGTGCGCTTCTGCGTGACGATCGCCGCCCTGCGCGCGGCGGCCGCGGCAGCGAGCTGCGCCGCGGTGGGCGCGACGGTCGTCGTGGACACGGTGGTCAGGCTGGTCGTCGTCGAGGGGACGACGGTCGCGGCCTGGGCGGGCATCGGTGCGGCCATGAGGCCGAGGCCGAGGGCGCCGGCCAGGGCGGCGGGCGCGGTTCGACGCAGGGTGAGCACAGGTCTCCTCTCGTCGCCGACCGGGTTAGCTGACGGGCTCGGGCGCAAGAGGTGCCCTACGCGGCTGGGCCGCGATTCGCCCCACGGTGCGTGGGTCCCCGGTTCCGCGGCGCGAGAGCGGCCGCGGATTAGGCGTGACGCCCGGTACGGCAGATCCGTACGGTGCGGGCGACGGGAGAAGGTAGGCAGGTCGTTCGAGATCATTCTGTGACCTGTCCGATAGGGGGACGGGCACCCGCGGGCCTGTGAGCGAGGTCACTGCGCGATCGGCTGGTCGTGTGGCGCCGGCCACACGCTCAGGGGCGGGCGTCCAGCACGGCGTCGATCACCTGGGCCACGCCGTCGCGCTCGGGGTCGGGGATGACCGCGTCGGCGGCCTCGAGGACTCGCGGGTGCGCACCCGCCACCGCGAGGCCGACACCGGCCCAGGTCAGCATCGGCAGGTCGTTGGGCATGTCGCCGCACGCCGCCGTCTCCCCCGCCGCCACGCCCAGCTCGGCCGCCACCCGCGCCAGGGCGGCGCCCTTGCTCACCCCGGCCGCGCTCATCTCCAGCAGGACGTCGGCGGCGTTGGAGTGGGTCACCTCGACGAGATGCTCCACGTGCCGTACTGCGAGGTCGAGCAGACCGTCGGCGTCGTGGCCCTCGTCCTCCACCCGGGCCAGGAGCTTGACCACACGATGTCCGCGGCTGAAGACGCGCACGTCGCCGTCCTCGGGCGCCTGGTCGTGCGGGTACCGGGGGAGGAACGAGCGCTCGTAGGCGAAGCGGGTGGCGTCGGCGGGGTCGTCCTGCGTGGCCCACTCCACGGCGAACCCGATCCCCGGCACCTCCGCCCGCAGCACGGTGACGGTCTCCTCCAGCGCGGCCTGCTCGAGCGGGGAGGTCTCGCGCACCCGCGCGCTGGCCAGGTCCAGCACCACGGCGCCGTTCGCGCACACCGCCAGGCCCGTGTGGCCCGTGCTCGCAACGACCGGTGCCATCCACCGGGGCGGCCGGCCGGTCACGAACACGACGGGAAGGCCGACGGCGCGGGCGCGGGCGAGCGTGGCGACCGTGCGCTCGGAGACCGAGACGTCGGGTCGCAGGAGCGTGCCGTCGAGGTCGGTGGCCACGAGACGGGTGCCGCGCACCAGCTCCCGCCATGACCTCACGC
>JAHECT010000080.1 GCA_024641605.1 Micrococcales bacterium | reverse complement strand
ACGGACGCCCGAACCGCGGGCACCTCGGCGTACTGCGCCGCCTCGGTCGCGAGCACCGCGGCCTGTGCCGTGGCGACGTCGAGCTCCTCCTGGGCGGCGGTGACGTCGTTGGCAGCCATGAGGTAGAGCCCGCCGACTGCGACGACGGTAGCGGCGACCGCTCCCGCGGCCACGAGCCGCGCTCGTCGGACACGCGCCTCCTCGGCGATCGCCTCGGGGATCAGGTTCACGCGCGGGAAGGCCGCCGCGGAGGTCTGGACAGGCGCGCTGAGCGTGTGGACGCCGCCGCCCTCCTGCTCCTGGACCTGGCCCTCGGACCGGCTGAAGGACACCATCACACGGCTCCCATCGCGAGGCCGACCGGCACTGCAGCCAGCGGCTCGACGTACTGCATCTGGACGGGCTCGAGGCCGGTCTTGCCGAGGGTGAGGCTCCCGAAGGCCCGCCCATACTCGACGTGGGTGCGGACGGCCGTGGCGAGCCGCTGGGCGAGACCGTCGGACAGCGATCCGCCGCCGGAGAGCACGAGACGGCTGAGCGGGCGACTGCCGGTGGTCGCCAGGTAGTAGTCGATGGACCCCCTGACCTCGTCGACGAACGCGGTGAGCTCGCCGTCGATGATGCGTCGCGCGTCCAGGACGGCCGGCTCGGTCGACGTGGCGGGCTGGCGCTTGAGGAAGTCCGCCTCCTGGGCGGTGATCCCGAGCCGCTCGACGATGGCGCCCGTGACGTGGTCACCGCCGAGCATGAGGATGCGGACGAAGCGGGGGACGCCGCCCTCGTGGACGACGATGTTGGTGACGCGGGCGCCGATGTCCACGACCGCCTCGGGGCCGGAGAGCCCCAGCGGATCGGCGGCGCCGGCCGCACGGAGCACGGCGAACGAGCTCAGGTCCACCGTCTGGCAGCGCAGGCCGGCACCCTGGATGGCCCGGATCGAGCCCATGACCATGTCCTGGCTCGCGGCCACGAGGAGCCCGCGGATCTGACGACCCTGCTCCCCCTCGACCTCGTCGAGCGGGACGAAGTCCAGGACCGCTTCCTCGACCGGCATCGGCACGAGGTCGGCCACCTGGAACTTCAGCGACGCCTTGAGCTCGCCTGCCGACACCCACGGGACGTCGACCTGGCGCACGAACACCTTCTGGTTCGAGACGCCGAGGACGACGTCCTTCTGGGTGAACTTGACCTGCGCCCAGAGGGTCTTGATCGCCTCGGTGACGGCCTCGATCTCGATCACCTCGCCGTCGCGGACGGCGCCTGCGGGAAGCGCGACCTGGCCGAATCGGTCCAGGACTGCGGTTCCCTTGGACACGGTGACCTGCGCGGCGCGTACGCCGGTGGTCCCGATGTCCAGGCCGATGGCGGTTCGACCAGCCACGGTAGTCACCCTTCGCCAGCCACCGGCTTGTCGGTGGTCTCCCTAGCGCTTTCGGCGCCGTGGGCGTCGGGCTTGAGGAATCAGGGCGAGAAGAGCGGGCGGATCAGCCGAAAGCCAGCGTCGAGTACCACTCGACGACGGCGTCGCCCCACACGACCGCCACGAGGGTGCCGGCGATCATGAAGGGGCCGAAGGGCACCCCCGTCTTGCGCGTGGCCCGTCCGACAAGCATGAGCGCCAGTCCCACGACCGCGCCGAGGAGGAAGCCCAGGAACCCGCCCAGGACCAGGATCGACCACGACAGCCATCCGAGGTAGATCCCCAGCACGCCCGCCAGCTTGACGTCGCCGAAGCCCATGCCGGCCGGGTAGGCGAACCAGAGGATCCCGTAGAAGAGCAGGAGAAGCGCGCCCGCCGCCAGTGCGCGCAGCCAGCTGTCCCACGCGCCGTCAGTGACGGCCGGGACGGCCAGCAGGACCAGGGCCACGGGGTAGGACGGCAGGGTGAGCACGTCCGGGAGCCGCTTGTGGTCGAGGTCGATGAAGGCCAAGGCGACCCCGGCGGAGACGAGGTAGAGGTACGCCGGCAGTTCGGCCGTGAGATCGAAACGCCACAGCATGAGCAGCCACAGCACGGCCGTGAGCAGCTCCACGAGCGGGTAGCGGACCGAGATCCTGGCGCCGCAGCCGGAGCACCGGCCGCGCAGGAGAAGCCACGAGAGGACCGGGATGTTCTCCCACGGTCGGATCTGGTGGCCGCACGCGGGACAGCGCGACGGCGGGTGCAGCACGGAGAGGCCCTCGGGCACCCGGTAGATCACCACGTTGAGGAACGACCCCACCGCCAAGCCGGTCACGCCGAGCAGCAGGGCGATCGGCCAGGTCTCCGCAGTCACGCCGCGACCCTAGACGGTGATGCCGCCCGGGCCGCGACGCCTCGCTCGCGTGTCACGCGCCGTTGGGGCTGAGCTCCAGCCACTGCGTCGTGCGGATGATGTCGAGCAGCGGGACCTCGACGTTCTTGTCGTACTTGACGACGGCGTTCTTCACCTCGTTCTTGTCGCCTCCGGCCGTGCACCGGTCGTTCGCGATGACTGTCCCGGTGATGCCGTTGCTCGAGGTCTCGAGCCGGATCTGGTCGCCGGCCGCGAAGACGCCGATTCCGCCCTCGAAGTTCGACGTGACCTGCAGGTCTGCCTCAGCGACGAACACGATGCCCGACAGCGCGGCGTTCTGGATGCCGACGAGCTTGGCGGTGATGTTGCCCCCGAGCTTGCCGCAGGACGCGCTCGGTCCGCCCGTCGGGGCGGACTCGGCGATCACCGACATCGCGCTGACCACGGTGTTGCGGTTCATGGTCGCGTCGCCCTGGTAGACGTAGTAGATCCCGTTGCCCCAGGAGGTGGACGTCATGCTCCACTGCGCGGCCGTCGTGCCGCTGGGCGCTGCGTAGGACCACCCGCGGAAGGTGCCGCCAGACGAGACGCTCGCCAGCTGCACGCCGCTGCAGGGGGCCACGCCGGGCGCCTTGATGGTCCCGTCGGGGCACAGGTCGTACCAGGTGCCGATGTAGTTCGCGGACGCTCCGGTGAACAGGCCGGCACCGCCCGAGTAGTCCTCGGCGAAGTTGGTGTACACGAAGTTCGGCTTCACCTCGGGGACGGTCTCGAGCGGGAGGCCGCCGCCGGAGCCGGACCCACCGACCGATCCGCAGACGCTGTAGCCACCGCTCGAGGTCACCGTGCCGTTCACCGTCTGCGAGCACCCGGTCCCGGACATGTCGCCGTTGGTGTGGACGTTCGCCGACCCGCCGGCGGCGAGGAGGCTCACGTCGACGGTGACAGAGGAGGAGAAGTTGAGGTCGCCGGAGGTGAGGATCGCGCTGCCCGGCTTGTACGGGGCGAAGATGTACTCCACCTTGAGGAAGCGCTTCTTGGCGTTGGGCACGGCACAGGCGGGGTCGCAGCCCAGCGAGTAGATCACGTTGCGGTCGGGCGGCTTGATGGCCACAAACTCCCCGGATCCCGTGTTCGTGTATGCCGCGCCCCCCGCGATCTTCGCCTTGATGGCGTCGAGCGCCCAGGTGCGCTCCGCCTCGGCGTTCGCGAAGGCGCCGCCGATCGCGGGTCCGTCCGAGTACGACTGGTTCTTCTGCAGCGCGGCGAGCTCCTGGTCCACACCGGTCTCCGCCGCGGCGACGGCGCCCTCGAAGCGTCCGTGGTCCGCAGAGGAGCGCAGGCTGCTCAGGGTGAGGGTGGTGATCGCGACCACGAGGGTCGTCACGAGAGCCGTCACGAGAATCACCGTGACGAGGGCGATGCCCTCCTCCCCCGCGCTCGGGCGCCTGAACAGACGGGTCAGCATGTCCCCAGCTCCTTAGGAGACGTCGTCGGCATTGCGCAGCCGCTCGACGAAGTAGAGGGTGCGAGGCAGAGACCCGACGTCCACGAAGGCGTCGTAGGTGACCTCTGCCTGGACCACGTTGGTGTTCGGCGCGGGCACGTCGTAGGTGAACGCGATCTGGCTCACGAGCGAGCGGGCCTCGATGACCTGCGAGGTCGATCCGGACTTGCGGATCACGTCGTAGTGCGAGCCGTCGCCGCTGGGCTGCAGCTCCCACGTGACGCTCTCGCTCGCCTGCCGGCGGTAGTCGGAGTTCGCGTCGATCCAGACCACGAGCTTGCTCGTCGTCGCACCGGTGTCGATGCCTCGGGCGTTGCGGATGTCGCGGCCCATGCGCTCGCTCACCTTGCGCGCCTCGGCGAGCCCCGTGGCGTCATCGTTGGTCGCGTTGAACACCTTCGAGCTCGCCTGGAAGGCGGACATGGTGATGGTGAGCACGATCGAGAGCAGCACCATGACGACGAGCAGCTCCACCAGGGTGACACCGCTGTCACCTCGATCGGCACGTGAGAGGAACCGTGGGGTCGTCACTGCGGGATCACCACCGTCGAGGCCGCGCCGGCCCAGTCGTAACCGATGCGGATGTCGCTGAGGGAGGCCCCCGGGACCGTGGCCCGGAGAACGAGGTACCGGTTCTTGGTCACGCTGAAGCCGGTCGCGATCGTTACGGGGACGGCCAACGGACGGAACGTGCTGTCGCAGCTCAGGAGGGTCGCCGTGCCGGTGCCTCGCGAGGTGAACGAGCTGAGCGCGGTGGAGGCGCCGTCCCCGACCGCCACGTCCAGCGTGCCGGGCACGGTGCCGCTCAGGCAGGCGATGTAGAGGTAGGCGACAGCCTTGCCCGCCTTGATGTTCAGCTTCGCTGGGGCCTGCATCCGCCAGTCGGCGACCTTGTCCCGGTTCGTCTCGGTCGAGAGGATCCCTCCGCGCTGCAGGTAGCGGCCCTTGACGCCGCCCGGCTTCCCGAGGGAGTAGTCGTTGACGCCGGCCTGGAGTGTCGAGTTCGTGTCGAACGAGGAGACGTTCGTCCCGTCGTTCGCGTGGCTGCCCAGCGGCAGCTCGTGCAGGTAGGCCAGGGGCAGCGTGCAGGTGGTCGCGCACGAGGCCGTTGGCACCGGCCACGGATCCTGCGTCGCGGGTCCGGTCACGGTCGGCGTCGGGAGCGGCGTCGGGGCCCCGGTCACGTTCAGCGACCCGTTGAGCGTCTGCGCCGCAGTCGTGGCTGCGGGCTGGGCGATCGAGCGGAACGTCCAGGCGTAGGAGTACGTGCTGCCGACCGTGTTGGGCGCAGTCGTGGAGGCGAGCAGGAACAGCTCGCCGTCGGTCTCGATGAACCCGCTGTCGATGATCCCGTCCGCGTTGGTGTCGGTGAGCGCGGTCGTCTCCGTCGCGTCGAGCACGCCGTCCCGGTCCGCGTCGACCACGTAGGACCACGTTCCCGCCGGTCCCTCGATGTTCCAGGAGTCGCGGGCGCCGTAGTTCTTGAGGCGGAGTCCGTAGCTCACGGTCGTGCCCGCCCCCTTGTTCTGCGCGGAGGAGGAGGAGAACTGAAGCAGGAATCGCGGCAGCGGCAGCCCGCGTCGGGTTGCCGTGACGAAGGTGGACGCGGAACGCTCCCGGACCCCTTCAGGGCTCGCCCAGGTCACGACCACCGTCAGGCGGCGCGTGCCGGTCGTCAGGCCCGCAGGCTGGGTCACATAGCGGCTCACGCGGAACTCGGTGTTGTTGCGCGTATCCAGCGTTGTGTGCGGGTTGAGCGTTCCCACCGAGGCGAACACGAGGGTCTCCGCGGTGCCGGTCCCGGGGTCGAACTTCGAGGCGTTGATCCTCGGGTCGGAGGACAGCGAGGGATCGCCGGTCACCATGGCGACGTCGGCGAAGTCCAGGGCCCGGACCCGTTCGATGGCCTGGTTCACCATGTCACCGGCGAGCTGGTTCTGACGCGCGAGGAGCGTCCCGCGGACCCCGGCGATCGTCGCCAGACCCAGGGAGAGCAGCACCCCCGTCGCGATGACGAGGGCGAACATGACCTCCACGAGGGTCACACCGGAGTCGTCAGCCGCTCGCAGGCGCCCAGGAATCCTCATGGGGTGGGCATCGGCGGGGGTTGCGCCCGGCTTGAGCGCGGAGATCCAGCAGGTTCCCCGTTCGGCCCACTGCCCATGTCAGTAGGCCACCGCGGAGCAGTCGACCGACAGGGCGGCGCCGACCCGGCTGTCGTACCAGAGGCTGTCGCCGGGGAGCGCGACGTGGGTCCCCTCGAGGCAGTAGCCGCTGACGCCGGCGCCCACGACCTGGACGGTGACCTCGGCGGTCGCCACGGACCCGCGGGCGGTGTCCATGCCGGCGGTGTCCAGCAGCGTGTAGGACCCGCCGTTGTCGGTGGCCCAGGACTCGGCCGCGATCGCCGCAGTGCGCAGGTCGCTCTTGACCTGGGTGCGCCAGCCGTTCTGCCGCTGTCCCAGGAAGACCGGGATGGCGATGGCGGCGAGGATGCCGATGATGATCATGACGACGAGCAGCTCGATGAGAGTGAATCCCGAGTCCCGCTCGTCCCTTCCGTGCGCAGTGAACGTGTTCATGATGTGTGTCCCCTTCGAGGACGGATGATGTCCAGGGGATCGACCGGGTCATGCCGCAGGTGAAGGCTCCGGGGCCCCACGGCGGGGAGATTCACCCGCACGGGCCACCTGAGCGGGCCGGAACGTGCGAGGTGGGGCGGACCATCCGGTCCGCCCCACCTCGGGGCCGTGCGTGGCGCCCGCGGGCGCCTGGTGCGGACGAGTCCGCGTCAGGATCAGTAGGTGACGCCGGAGCAGTCGGTGTTGTTCGGCGCGCCGACGAGGCTGTCGTAGTAGAAGACGTTCGCGGCGACGGTGCTGTCCAGGGCCGAGTGCACGCCCATGAGGCAGTAGCCGCTCTGGCCCGTGGCCTCGACCGTGACGGTCACGTCAGCGGTCTGGCCGGTGCCGCGCTGGGCGTCCAGCGAGGCGGTGTCCAGCCCGACGAAGGAACCGTTCGCCTGGTCGGTGGCCCACGACTCGGCGGCGATGGCCGAGTTCTTCAGGTCGGACTTGACGGCCGACTTCCAGCCGTTCTCACGCTGGTTGAGGAACGTCGGGATGGCGATGGCAGCGAGGATGCCGATGATGATCATGACGACCAGGAGCTCGATCAGGGTGAAGCCCTGCTCCGAGTCCTCGACGCGCTTCTGCAGACGAGCGAGCATGTGTCCGTCTCCACTTCGGGTGACGACCGCTGCCGACGCAGGTCCGTGCCGAGGCAGCTGGGCTGACTCCGAGGAGCCCCCTGGCTTTGCGACCCCGCCTCGCGGCGGGTGTGCCCGTTCTTGGCCGGAGCGGTCATTGGTTGATGACGCAGGATTCATCGACCTGTCTCGCGGGTCCTTGAGCCCCAGCCGAGCACGAATTCCGCCCGCTGCGCCGAACGGGTACCCGCGGACCCCTCGACATGGGTCGGAGCCGGCTCCGAAGAGCCGGCTCCGAGGGGAGGCTCAGTAGGCGACGGCCGAGCAGTCCGTGTTGGTCGGTGCTCCGACGAGGCTGTCGTAGTAGAAGACGTTCGCGGCGACGGTGCTGTCCAGGGCCGAGTGCACGCCCATGAGGCAGTAGCCGGAGATCCCGGCTGCCTCGACGGTGACCGTCACATCGGCGGTCTGACCGGTGCCGCGCTGGCCGTCCAGGGCGGCGGTGTCAAGAGCAGTGAACGAGCCGCCGGCCTGGTCGGTCGCCCACGACTCGGCGGCGATGGCCGAGTTCTTCAGGTCGGACTTGACCGCCGACTTCCAGCCGTTCTCACGCTGGTTGAGGAACGTCGGGATGGCGATGGCTGCGAGGATACCGATGATGATCATGACGACGAGGAGCTCGATCAGGGTGAAGCCCTTGTCTCGGTCCTCGAGGCGGGTGCGGATTCGAGTGAGCACGGGAGTGGTCCTTTCGCTCAGGGCCGACCGGGGGGATGCGGCCCGATACCCCCCTATCGGCCGGCATCCGCCCCGGTCCTGAGCACCCCGCCCGTTCGGTCCAGCCCGGGCAGCGCGACGGGTCGGGGCCACCGGCCCCGACCCGTCGCGCGATCCCTTCGACCTCAGCCGCTGGCGCCGATGAGATCGAAGATCTTGAAGATGGGCATGTACAGAGCGATGATCATGGACCCGACGAGGCCGCCGAGGACCGCGATCATGATGGGCTCGATGAGCGAGGTCATCTGCTCGGTCATCGCCTCGACCTCCTGGTCGTAGAAGTCGGCGATCTTGCGCAGCATCGCGTCCAGCGCACCGGTGTCCTCGCCGACGGCCAGCATCTGCACCACCATCGCCGGGAAGACGGGATGCTCGCTGAGCGGCTGCGTGAGGCTCTCACCGCGACGCACGCTCTCGCCGATGTCGCGCACCGCGTGGGTGATCACCTTGTTGCCCGAGGTGTCCGCGACGATGTCCAGCGACTGGAGGATGGGCACGCCGGAGCTGAGCATCGTGCCCAGGTTGCGGCAGAAGCGGGCCAGCGCGATCTTGCGGAAGAGCTGACCGAACACCGGGGTCTTGAGCTTGAGCGGGTCGACGAACTCCCGGACCGCGTCCGTGTGCTTGATCCGGACCCAGACCACGAACGCCGCGATCGTCAGCACGATCAGCGGGACGAATGCCACCTTGAGGAAGTCGGAAAGGGTCACCAGGAGCTGCGTCGGCGCCGGCAGGTCACCGCCGAGGTCGGAGAAGAGCTTGGCGAAGGTAGGGACCACGAACAGGAGCATGGCGATCGTCAGCAGCACGGCCATGACGAGCACCGCCACGGGATAGGTCATGGCGGACTTGACCTTGCCGCGCAGCTTGACCTCGGCCTCGTAGTTGTCCGCGATCTGGATGAGGACCTGGTCGAGGAAGCCACCGACCTCGCCGGCCCGGATCATGTTGATCATGAGCGGCTGGAAGATGTCCGGGTGCTTGGCCATCGAGTTCGACAGCGCCGAGCCGCTCTCGACGTCGGACCGCAGCTCGCCGATCACCTCGGCGAAGGCCTTGTTCGGCTGCTGCTCCTCGAGGATGGACAGCGCCCGGAGCATGCTCAGCCCCGAGTTGATCATCGTCGCGAACTGGCGGCTGAAGACCGCCAGCTCCTTGAGCTTGACCTTGCCGCCCAGCCGGGGCAGGGCGATCTCCTTCTTCAACCCGGAGTTGCCGACCGCTGCGATCTTGAGCGGGGCGTAGCCCATGCTCTTGAGCTTCGAGGCCACCTGCGCGGGCGAGTCCGCGTCGATGCGCCCGGTGACGACCTTCCCCGCGCGGTCGCGGACGGCGTACTCGTACGTCGCTGTCGATGCCATGGGTCCAAGCCTTCCGTTCAGCCCCGGCCGACGAGCCGGTTGAAGTCCTCGATGTGGTGGCACTTCTCGACGCCGGTCTCGTAGGTGATCCGGCGGGTTCGGACGAGCTCGGCCAGGTGCTGATCCAGGGTGTGCATCCCGTGCTGGGCGCCCGCCTGCATCACCGAGTAGATCTGGTGGGTCTTGCCCTCCCGGATCAGGTTGCGGACCGCCGGCGTCACGACGAGTACCTCCGTGGCGACCACGCGGCCATGTCCGTCCGCCGTCTTGCAGAGCGTCTGGCAGACGACTCCCTGCAACGACATGGCGAGCTGCTGACGGACCTGCTGCTGCTGGTGCGGCGGGAACACGTCGATGACGCGGTCGATGGTCTGGGCGGCGTCCTGGGTGTGCAGCGTCGCGAACACGAGGTGACCGGTCTCCGCGGCCGTCAGGGCCACGCTGATGGTCTCCAGGTCGCGCATCTCGCCGACGAGGATGATGTCCGGGTCCTGGCGCAGGACGTGCTTGAGCGCGGCGCCGAAGGAGTGGGTGTCCTCCCCCACCTCGCGCTGGTTGACCAGGCAGCTCTTGTGCCGGTGGAGGAACTCGATGGGGTCCTCGACGGTCATGATGTGGTCGTGGCGCGTCCGGTTGGCAAGGTCCACCAGCGAGGCGAGCGTCGTCGACTTGCCCGATCCGGTCGGCCCGGTCACGAGCACGAACCCGCGCGGGAGACCGGCGAAGTTCGACACGGTCGGCGGGACGCCGAGGGACTCGAGGCTCTTGATCTCGAAGGGGATCACGCGGAAGGCCGCGCCGAGCGCGTCCCGCTGCCGGTAGAGGTTCACGCGAAAGCGGGCCCGCCCGGGCAGGGAGTACGCGAAGTCGAGCTCGAGCTCCTCCTCGAACTTCAGCCGCTGCGCCTGGGTGATGATCGCGTAGAGGACCCGCTGGAGAACGGGCGGCGTCAGGACCTCGAACTCGTCCAGCGGCACGAGGGAGCCGCTCACCCGGATGGTGGGCCGTGCGCCCGTCGTCAGGTGGAGGTCGGAGGCCCCCCGGTCCAGCATGATCCCGAGCGCCTCTGTGAGGCCGAAGTCCCCCTCCCGCACGGACTGCTCGGTGCCGCGGGTCGGGGACGGGCCGACGTCCGCGGCGTCCGCGGGCGCAGCGGGCTCGGAGGCCGGCGCCGAGGGTGCGTGCTCCTCGGCCGCGGGCTCCGCCGGGGG
>JAHECT010000079.1:1804-10441 GCA_024641605.1 Micrococcales bacterium | reverse complement strand
GACGATGCTGGACACGATCATGCGTCGGTCCGGCGGCGAAGCAGCCATCCCCGCGTCGGCGCCGCTCGGCAGCGAGGACCTCGACCCGCTCGATGCCCCGGTGGTCGAGGAGTTCCGGGTGGGCGCCATGGCGATCGGGTGGAACCCGGAGACCGAGCTGCTCGTCATCGAGGCGCACGAGATGGTCGAGGACGAGGACACCGTCCCCGACCTCGAGGAGGACCCGGACGACGGCCCCACCTGCCTGCGGGTCCGGCTCACCGGTGCCCAGGCCCGGGCGTTCGTGAAGCGGGCCATGTCCGTGGTGGCGGCGGGGCGTCCACCCTGTCCCTTCTGCACCCAGCCCCTCGAGCCCGGCGGTCATATCTGCCCGCGGGCCAACGGCTACCGCCGCTGAGTCCCGTGGTCGACGCGCATCACCTCCGGCAGGTGCTCGCGACCGGGGAGCTGACCATCGAGGGGCGGCTCGTCGACGCGAGCAACGCGACTCTGCTCGCCATGGCGGCGCTCGACGGCGTCGAGGTCGCGTGCGTCTACAAGCCGACCGCGGGCGAGCGTCCTCTGTGGGACTTCCCGGACGGGACACTCGGACGACGGGAGGTGGCGGCGTACGAGGTCTCCTCGGCGCTGGGTTGGCACCTCGTGCCACCGACCGTGTGGCGCGAGGCGGGCCCGTTCGGACCCGGCATGGTGCAGGCGTGGGTCAGCGCCGAGGACGGAGGAGAGATGCCCCCCGGTGGCGGGCTCGTGGACGTGGTGGGCCGCGGCGCCGTGCCGGACGGGTGGCTCGAGGTCGTGGAGGCGCACGGAGCCGGTGGTCGTCCCGTGACCCTCGTGCACGCCGACGACGCGGACCTGCGCCGGATGTGCGTGTTCGACGTGCTCGTCAACAACGCCGATCGCAAGGGTGGTCACGTCCTACGCGGCCGGGTCGAGCCCGACGACGAGGTCCGGACCTACGGGGTCGACCACGGGGTGACCTTCAGCGAGGACGAGAAGCTGCGGACGGTCCTGTGGGGCTGGGCGGGCGAGCCCCTGCCGGAGGAGGACCTCGCCGACGTCGAGCGACTCATGGGCGAGCTCGACGAGCGTCTCGAGAGCCGGCTGCGCGAGCTGCTCGCTCCTCGCGAGGTCGCGCGGACCCGGCAGCGGATCGGGCGGCTCGTACGCGGGGCCGCCTACCCGCTCCCGGGGGACGGCTGGCCGTCCCTGCCGTGGCCGGCGTTCTGAGCCGCGTGGCCGGAGCGCGTGCGACGCGCCCCTAGGATCGGGCCCATGCACTCCTGGCCGGCGCCCGAGGTCCCCCGTCTCCCCGGGCGGGGGCTGCCGCTGCGGCTGCACGACACCGCCACCGGCGAGGTGCGCGCGACCGCACCCGGGCCCGAGGCGCGTCTCTACGTCTGCGGCATCACGCCCTACGACGCCACCCACATGGGTCACGCCGCCACCTACGTCGCCTTCGACCTCGTCCAGCGGGTGTGGCTCGATGCGGGGCACGATGTGCACTACGTCCAGAACGTCACCGATGTGGACGACCCGCTGCTCGCCCGGGCGCTCGAGACCGGCGACGATTGGGAGTCCCTCGCCGACCGCGAGACCGAGCTCTTCCGCGAGGACATGGCCGCGCTGAGCGTCCTCCCGCCGCGGCACTACGTCGGCGCTGTCGAGTCGATCCCGTCCGTCATCGCCTACGTGGAGAAGCTGCAGGCGGCGGGGGCGGTCTACTCCGTCGAGGGCGACCTCTACTTCCGCGTCCACGCCGACGACCGTTTCGGCTCCATCGCCGGGCTGTCGGGGGAGCGTATGCACGAGGTGTTCGGCGAGCGCGGCGGAGACCCCTACCGCCCCGGCAAGGAGCATCCGCTCGACTGCCTCGTCTGGCAGCTCGAGCGGCCGGGGGAGCCGGCCTGGGAGAGCCCCTTCGGCCGGGGACGGCCCGGCTGGCACATCGAGTGCACGGCCATCGCGCTCGAGCACCTCCAGAGCCCCGTGGACGTCCAGGGGGGCGGGCGCGACCTCGCCTTCCCCCACCACGAGATGGGCGCCTCCGAGGCACACGTGGCCACCGGCTCCTGGCCGTACGCGCGCCACTACACCCACGCCGGGATGGTGGGCCTCGACGGCGAGAAGATGAGCAAGTCGCGGGGCAACCTCGTGTTCGTCTCGGCGCTGCGCCGCGAGGGCCACGATCCCGCGGCCATCCGGCTCGCTCTCCTCGCCCACCACTACCGGGGCGACTGGGAGTGGACCGCGGAGGACCTGCCCCGGGCCGAGGCGCGCCTCGCCGCGTGGCGGACCGCGGTCGCGAGCCCCGCCCCGCCCGCCGAGCCGGTCGTGACCGGCATCCGGGAGCGGCTCGCCGACGACCTCGACGCGCCGGGTGCGCTGGCTGTGGTCGATCGCTGGGCCGAGCAGGCCCGGCTGCGCTCAGGCGCGCCCGGAGCCGAGGACGCAGCGGCCGGGGAGCTCGTGCGCACCGCGCTCGACGCCCTCCTCGGCGTGGCTCTCTGAGCCCGGCCGAGGGACCGTCGGGCCGCCGGACCGAGGGCGGCGCTCAGCCCTTCTTCTCGTCGTGCCCGCCGAACTGCTTGCGCATCGCCGAGAGGACCTTGTCCGCGTAGGTGGCCTGGCCTTGCGAGGAGAAGCGCTGGAAGAGCGCGGCCGAGAGGACCGGGGCCGGGACTCCCTCCTCGACGGCCGCGATGGCGGTCCAGCGGCCCTCGCCCGAGTCGGACACCCGGCCGGAGAACTCGTCGAGCCCCGGTGAGGAGTGCAGCGCGGTCGCGGTCAGGTCCAGCAGCCAGGACGCCACCACCGACCCGCGACGCCACACCTCGGTCACCGCGGGGACGTCGATGTCGTAGGAGTAGAACTCCGGGTGCTCCAGCGGCGCGGTCTCGGCGTCGGCATCCCGTGGGCGCGTGCCCTCGTCCGCGTTGGCCAGGATGTTGAGGCCCTCGGCGTAGGCGGCCATGAGCCCGTACTCGATGCCGTTGTGGACCATCTTGACGAAGTGGCCGGCGCCGGAGGGCCCGCAGTGCAGCCAGCCCTCCTCCTCGGGAGCCGGATCCCCGTCGCGCCCGGGCGTGCGGGACACGTCGGAGGGGCCAGGGGCGAGGGTGCGCCAGACGGGACGCAGCCTCGAGACGGCTTCGTCGTCGCCGCCGATCATGAGGCAGAAGCCTCGCTCCAGCCCGAACACCCCGCCCGAGGTGCCGCAGTCGACGTAGTGGATCCCGCGCCCACCGAACTCGGCGGCACGCCTCAGGTCGTCGCGGTAGTAGCTGTTGCCGCCGTCGATGATGGTGTCGCCGGGGGCGAGGACGTCGGCCACGGCGTGGACGGTGGACTCGGTGATCGCGCCCGCCGGGACCATGACCCACACGTTGCGAGGTGCGTCCAGACCGGCTGCGAGCTCCTCCAGCGACGACGCGCCGGTCGCACCCTCGGCGACGAGAGCGGCCACGGCTGCCGGGTCGACGTCGTAGACGACGCAGGTGTGCCCGTCGCGCATGGCGCGCCGGACGAGGTTGGCCCCCATCCGTCCCAGACCGACCATGCCGAGCTGCATCGGTGAATCGGTCGTCATGGGTCCTGCCTTCCGGGGCGGCGCGTCGGACAGCCGAGTCGCTAGGGTCCTCACCGGAGGCTAGCGAGGTCCGGGCGCCCGCGGGCCGCGTGGCTCGATGCAGGAGGAGCGACCGTGACGACCAGCACTCCCTGGGACCGCGGACCGGTCACGGCCGGTCCGGCGTGGCAGGCGCTGGCTGCCCACGCGCGCGAGGTCGGCGGGGAGACGATCCGGGGCCTGTTCGCGGCGGACCACGGGCGGACCTCGCGCATGACGATCGAGGCGGCGGGCGTCCACGCGGATCTCTCCAAGCACCGCGCCACCGAGCGGACGCTGCGCCTGCTCGTGGCCCTGGCCGAGGAGCGGGGCCTGCCCGACCGCATCGACGCGATGGTGTCCGGTGCGCGCATCAACACCACGGAGAACCGGTCCGTCCTGCACACCGCGCTGCGGGCGCCCCGCGGCGCGTCGCTCGTGGTCGACGGCGAGGACGTGGTGGAGGAGGTCCACGCGAGCCTGGACCGGATGTCCGCCTTCGCCGAGCGGGTACGCGGCGACGAGTGGCGCGGGAGCACGGGCCGGCCGATCCGGGCGGTCGTCAACATCGGGATCGGCGGCTCCGACCTCGGCCCCGTCATGTCCTACCGCGCGCTGCGCCACCTGTCGCGCCGCGACATGGTCTTCCGCTTCGTGTCCAACGTCGACGGCACCGACATCGCGGAGGCGACGTTCGACCTCGACCCGGCCGAGACGCTGTTCATCGTGTCGAGCAAGACCTTCACCACCCAGGAGACGATGACGAACGCGCACACCGCGCGATCCTGGCTGCGCAGCGGTCTCGGCCCCGACGCCGACGTCGCCAAGCACTTCGTCGCCGTGAGCACCAACGCCGTCGAGGTGGAGGCGTTCGGCATCGACCCGGCCGCCATGTTCGGCTTCTGGGAGTGGGTCGGCGGTCGGTACTCGATGGACAGCGCCATCGGGCTGTCCCTCATGCTGGCGATCGGGCCTGCCGGCTTCCGCGACCTGCTCGCCGGGTTCCATGCGATGGACGAGCACCTGCGTCGCACCGACCTGGACGCCAACCTTCCGGTCCTGATGGGCCTGCTCGGCGTGTGGTACCGCGGATTCTTCGGCGCCCAGACCCATGTGGTTCTGCCCTACGACCAGTACCTCGAGCGGTTCCCCGCCTATCTGCAGCAGCTCACCATGGAGAGCAACGGGAAGTCGGTGCGGCTGGACGGCGGACCGGTGGACGTGGACACCTCCGCCGTGTGGTGGGGGGAGCCCGGCACCAACGGGCAGCACTCGTTCTTCCAGCTGCTCCACCAGGGCACGGCGCTGGTCCCAGCCGACTTCATCTTCTTCGCCCAGCCGGTCAACGACGTCGGTGACCACCACGACAAGCTGATCAGCAACGTGCTCGCCCAGGCGCACGTCCTGGCCTACGGGCGGACCGCTGATGAGCTGCGCGCGGAGGGCGTTCCCGAGCACCTGCTGGCGCACAAGGTCATGCCGGGCAACCGGCCGTCGACGACCCTCATGCTCGACCGCCTCACGCCGCACGCTCTCGGCAGCCTCGTCGCCCTCTACGAGCACGTCGTGCTCACCCAGGGTGTGGTCTGGGGTGTGAACTCCTTCGACCAGTGGGGCGTCGAGCTCGGCAAGGTGATGGCCGGCCGGCTCCTGCCCGCCCTGCAGGCCGACGACGTGCCCGACCTGTCCGGGGTGGACGCGAGCACCGCCTCGCTCGCCCTGCGCTACCGGGCCCTCCGGGGCCGCTGACTCGGGTCAGCCCGGCAGGTGCGCCAGGGCCAGGCGGGCGGCCTCCTCCACGGAGTCCACCGTCGTCGGTCCCTCCCCGTGCACGGGCCACGCCTCGAGCAGGTACACGGGGGTGCCCGCACGCGAGGCGATGGCCACCTCGGAGGCCGTGCCCCAGCTGCCGCCCACGGCGACGACGACGTCGGCGGCCCTCACCACGAGCCCGCACCGCAGCTCGCCGATGCCGGTGGGCAGGAGCAGGGTGTGGGCGGGGTCGCCCTGGGAGCGGTCCATGCCGGGCAGCAGGCCGACGGAGGTCCCTCCGACGGATCGCGCACCCCGTGCAGCGGCGGCCATGACGCCCCCTCGGCCGCCGGTCACGATAGTCGCGCCGGCCTCCGCGAGGGCGGCGGCGAGCCGCTCGGCGAGGTCGACCTCACGGTCGGTGGCGTCGGACGGGCCCACGACGGCGACGTAGCCCCGGGTCATGGTGATCGCCTCCCTGTTCGCCTTCGACGCTACGCCGACGCGACCGGGGAGGGGGGCGATCCGGTCAGGCGGGGAGCAGCTCGCCGTCGGTGAGGACCAACGAGGTCTGCAGGCAGACGGGCGCGCAGGTGGGTCCGTTGGGCTGGAACCTGGCCAGCGTCGCGTCGGTCGTCGCGTCGAGGACCGGGATCCCGTCGCGCGTCACGCTCAGCTCCACCTGGACGGTGGCCCCGTCGGCGGCGGTCTGCTGGGTCCCGGCCGGCAGGGAGCCGAAGAGCTGTCCCTCGTCCGGGGTGAGGACCCGGGTCTCGCACAGGCCGTCGACGCACAGGGTCGTGCTCACCTGCTCGCCGGCCAGGCCGGCGGTCAGCTCGCGGACGTCGACGACGACCTCCGGTCCGCACCCGATGTCGGTGCACGCCTGCTGCGAGCAGGCGGTGAGCAGCAGGGCCGCGGCGAGCGCCGCGACCGGGGGGAGGGCTCGCACCGCTCAGGCCCCCTTGGGCGGGTCGGAGGCGCGGCGGCGCAGGTAGCGCTCGAACTCCCGCGCGATGGCGTCGCCTGACGCCTCGGGGAGGTCGGCGGTGTCGACCGCCTCCTCGAGCTGGCGCACGTAGACGGTGATCTCCTCGTCCTCGGCGGCCAGCTCGTCCACCCCGATCTGCCACGCCCGCGACTCCTCGGGCAGGTCGCCGAGCGGCACCGGCACGTCGAGCAGGTCCTCGATCCGCGCCAGGAGGGCGAGCGTCGCCTTCGGGCACGGGGGCTGCGCGACGTAGTGCGGGACGGCGGCCCACAGGGACACCGACGGGATGCCGGCGGAGGTGCAGGCGTCCTGCAGGACGCCGACGATCCCGGTGGGGCCCTCGTAGGAGGAGGGCTCATAGCCCAGGCGCTCGGCCAGGGCGAGGTCGCCCGACGTGCCGCTCACGGGGACCGGCCGGGTGTGGGGCGTGTCGGCGAGCAGGGCGCCGAGAGTCACGATCATCTCGACGCCGAGGTCGCGGGCCACGGCCAGCAGCTCGCGGCTGAACTGCCGCCACCGCATCGACGGCTCGATGCCGTGGACAAGGACGACGTCGCGCGTGGCGAGGGGGATGCGGGCGACGGAGATGCGGGTGGTCGGCCAGACGACCGAGCGCTGCCCCTCGTCGAGGACGATCTCGGGTCGGTTGACCTGGTAGTCGTAGAAGTCCTCGGGGTCGAACTCGGCGACCTGGGTGGCCGTCCAGACCTCCTCGAGGTGGAGCACCGCGCCGCTCGCGGCGTCACCGGCGTCGTTCCACCCCTCGAAGGCGCACAGCATCACCGGGTCGACGAGGTCGGGCAGGCTCTCGGGGAGTCCCTCGAACTCGATCACCGGCCACCTCCGTCCCGTGGGGCCCACGGTGGAACCGGGACCCGCGGACAACCTAACCCTCGCTGCCGACGTCGGGGACCTCCCGGCCCGGATCGCCGCTCGCGTGTCCGCCGTTAGGCTGGTCCGACCATGGTCGCCCCCCTCCAGGACCCTGCCCGGGTCCGTGCACTGCGTTCCGCGCTCTCCTCTCGCGTCGTCGTGGCCGACGGCGCCATGGGGACGATGCTCCAGGCCCACGACCTGACGCTGGACGACTTCGAGGGGCACGAGGGCTGCAACGAGGTCCTCAACGTCACGCGCCCCGACGTCGTGCGCGCGGTGCACGACGCCTACTTCTCCGTCGGCGTCGACTGCGTGGAGACCAACACCTTCGGTGCCAACCTGGCCAACCTCGGCGAGTACGGGATCGCCGACCGCATCCACGAGCTGTCGGCGGCCGGTGCCCGGCTTGCCCGCGAGGCTGCCGACGCCGTGGCGACCCCGGACCGTCCCCGGTGGGTCCTGGGCTCGGTCGGTCCCGGAACCAAGCTGCCGACGTTCGGGCACGCCACCTTCTCGGCGCTGCGCGACGGGTACGAGGTGCAGGTGAGCGGCCTCGTCGCCGGGGGAGCCGACGCGATCCTCGTGGAGACGGCGCAGGACCTCCTCCAGGCCAAGGCGGCGGTGGTCGGCGCGCGGCGGGCGCTGGAGTCCGCGGGCGCGGACCTGCCGCTCATCGTCAACGTGACGGTGGAGACGACGGGAACCATGCTGGTGGGCTCCGAGATCGGCGCGGCGCTCACGGCGCTCGAACCGCTCGGGATCGACCTCATCGGCCTCAACTGCGCGACCGGTCCGGCGGAGATGAGCGAGCACCTGCGGCACCTCTCGCGCCACGCGCGCGTGGGGCTGTCGTGCATGCCCAACGCAGGGCTACCCGTCCTGCGTGGCGACGGGGCCTACTACCCCCTGACGCCGGAGGAGCTGGCCGACGCGCACGAGACCTTCGTGCGCGAGTACGGCCTGGGGCTCGTCGGCGGGTGCTGCGGGACGACGCCCGAGCACCTGCGGCTGGTCGTGGAGCGGGTCCGCGGGCGTGAGACCCCTCCGCGTCGGCCCCGGCGCGACCATGGCGCGTCGAGCATCTACCAGCACGTCGCATTCCGGCAGGACACGGCGTACCTGTCCATCGGGGAGCGGACCAACGCGAACGGGTCGAAGGCCTTCCGCGAGGCGATGCTGGAGGGGCGCTGGGACGACTGCGTCCGCATCGCCAAGGAGCAGATCCGCGACGGCGCGCATCTGCTGGACCTCTGCGTGGACTACGTCGGCCGCGACGGCGTCGCCGACATGCGTGAGATCGCCGGGCGCTTCGCCACCGCCTCGACGCTGCCGCTGGTCATCGACTCGACGGAGCCGCCTGTGGTCGAGGCCGCGCTGGAGATGCTCGGTGGGCGAGCGGTCGTGAACTCGG
>JAHECT010000079.1:0-1794 GCA_024641605.1 Micrococcales bacterium | reverse complement strand
TCCGGGAGCACGGCGCCGCCGTGGTGGCGCTGACCATCGACGAGGAGGGTCAGGCTCGCACGGCCGAGTGGAAGGTGCGCGTGGCGGACCGGCTCATCGCCGACCTGACGGGCGAGTGGGGGATGGCGGTCGAGGACATCCTGGTCGACTGCCTGACGTTCCCGATCGCCACGGGGCAGGAGGAGACGCGTCGGGACGGCATCGAGACCATCGAGGCCATCCGCGAGCTCAAGCGTCGCCATCCGCAGGTGCAGACAACCCTCGGCGTCTCCAACGTGTCCTTCGGGCTCAATCCCGCAGCGCGCGTCGTGCTCAACTCCGTCTTCCTGCACGAGTGCGTCCAGGCCGGGTTGGACTCCGCCATCGTTCACGCGTCCAAGATCGTCCCGATGTCGCGGATCCCCGACGCGCAGCGTGACGCGGCGCTGGATCTCGTGTACGACCGGCGCCGCTACGACGACGCCGGTGACCTGGCGCACGATCCGCTGTCACGCTTCCTGGAGCTGTTCGAGGGTGTCGATGCGGCGGAGCTGGCACGGGCCCGGGCGGACGAGCTGGCGTCCCTGCCCTTGGGAGAGCGGCTGCAGCGCCGCATCATCGACGGCGAGCGCAAGGGCCTGGAGGAGGACCTGGACCTCGCCCTGCAGACCCGGCCGGCGCTCGAGATCGTCAACGACACCCTGCTCGAGGGCATGAGGACGGTCGGGGAGCTGTTCGGGCGCGGGGAGATGCAGCTGCCGTTCGTCCTGCAGAGCGCCGAGGTCATGAAGACCGCGGTCGCCCACCTCGAGCCGCACATGGAGCGGACCGACGAGGCCGGGAAGGGGACGATCGTCCTCGCGACCGTCAAGGGCGACGTCCACGACATCGGCAAGAACCTCGTCGACATCATCCTGTCCAACAACGGCTACTCCGTGGTCAACCTCGGGATCAAGGTGCCGGTCACCGACATCATCCAGCAGGCGGACGCGCACGCGGCTGACGCGATCGGCATGAGCGGGCTGCTCGTGAAGAGCACCCTCGTGATGAGGGAGAACCTCGAGGAGCTCACCATGCGCGGGGTGGCCGAGCGCTACCCCGTCCTGCTGGGCGGTGCGGCGCTCACGCGCGCCTACGTCGAGCAGGACCTCGCGGAGGTCTACCCGGGCACCGTGCGCTACGCCCGCGACGCCTTCGAGGGTCTGCGTCTCATGGATGCGGTCATGGCCGTCAAGCGGGGCGTCCCGGGCGCGGAGCTGCCCCCGCTGCGCGGGAGGCGCGTCGCCGCTCGGCCCGCGGTCGATGTCCCCGGGGGCGAGCTGCCGGCCCGTTCCGACGTGTCCGTGAGCAACTCCGTCCCGACGCCACCGTTCTGGGGCTCACGCGTCGTGCGGGGGATCTCGCTCGCGGACTACGTCGGCTACCTCGACGAGCGGGCGACCTTCCTCGGCCAGTGGGGGCTCAAGCCGGGCCGTGGCGCGTCCGGGGCGACCTACGAGGAGCTCGTGGAGTCCGAGGGCCGCCCGCGCCTGCGCATGTGGCTGGACCGCGTCCACACGGACCGGTTGCTCGAGGCCGCCGTGACCTACGGCTACTTCCCCTGCCAGTCCGACGGCGACGAGCTGGTGATCCTCCACCACGACGGCCCCGACGCCGGTCGTGAACGCGTGCGACTGCGGTTCCCGCGTCAGCGCCGGGACCGGCACCTCTGCCTGGCCGACTTCTTCCGCCCCGTGGGGAGCGGCGAGACCGACGTGGTGGCCTTCCACGTCGTCACCATGGGCTCCCGGGTGGCCGAGGCGACCGCGAAGCTGT
>JAHECT010000224.1 GCA_024641605.1 Micrococcales bacterium | reverse complement strand
GGGGCGACGTAGGCACGCACCTCGGCGGCCAGGCGACGGGCCAGGTCGGACCGAGCCGCCGGGGCCAGGGCGTCGGCACGGGTCAGGAGGGCGCGGGCCGACAGCGCGGTGGCGTCGGGCAGCCGGGACAGCTCGAGGCTGTGCGCCCAGGGCTCGAGCGCCGGCGGCATCCACAGCGCGCGAGCGGCCGGGGTGACGGCGACGACGCGCTCGCGGATGACCACGGTGCCGGCGAAGTGGTCGCCGAGGCGCTTCGCATGGCGTGAGGTGAGCGAGCTGATGAGCCCGACGGCCCCGCTGGAGATCCAGAAGTCGACGAGCATGAACAGGGACCGCACGAACGCGTGCCGGAACCGCACCGGCCCGCCGTCGTCGCGGACCACCCGCAGCCCCACGGCGACCTTGCCCAGCGACCGCCCTCGGGTGAGCGTCTCGACGAGTGTGGGCAGCCCCACGAGGATCGCCACGAGCGTGACGACGGCGATCGCGGCGGCGGCGGCGCCGTCGACGAGCCCCGCGACCGACCCGCTCAGGAAGACGAGCAGCAGGAGCGCCAGGACCTGGATCGTGAGATCCAGCGCGAGCGCAAGGGTCCTGCTCGGGAACTGGGCGATGCGCAGATCGGGCGCCACCGCCTCGCCCGTGACCGGGACGAGCGTGCTCCAGTCTCCGCTGCTCACCCGGCTAGTCTCCCCGGTGACGGGCGGAGGTGCACGGATGGATCTCGACGTGTTCGTCGCGCGCCACCGCGCCGACTGGGACCGGCTCGAGGAGCTGACCCGTCGACGCCGGCTCTCCGGTGCCGAGGTGGACGAGCTCGTCAGGCTGTACCAGCAGGCCGCCACCCACCTCTCGCTCGTGCAGTCGGCCGCGCCCGATCCCTCGGTCGTCGGACGCCTCTCCCAGCTCGTCGCCTCGGGCCGGGCCGCGGTGGCGTCGGGGAGCGGCGCCTCCTGGGACGACGTGGCCCGCTTCGTGGTCGTCGCCTTCCCCGTCGCGGTCTACCGGGCGCGCGCCTGGTGGATCTCGGTGGCCGTGGCCTTTCTCGTGGTGGCCACCGCCATCGGTGCGTGGGTGGCGACCAACCCCGACGTCGTGGCCGCGCTGACCACACCAGGCGAGCTCGAGGCGCTCGTCAACGAGGACTTCGCGAACTACTACTCCTCCGACCCGGCCGGCTCGTTCGCCTTCCGTGTGTGGACCAACAACGCCTGGGTCGCCGCCCTCGCGCTGGTCGGGGGCGCGCTGCTGTGCCTGCCCGGCGTCTGGATCCTCTGGCAGAACGCGCTCAACGTGGGCGTGGTCGGCGGCCTCATGGCCTCGGCCGACCGGCTCGACCTGTTCCTCGGTCTCATCGCCCCGCACGGCCTGCTCGAGCTCACCGCGGTGTTCGTCGCCGGGGGCGCCGGCATCCGCCTGGGCTGGCAGATCGTCAGTCCGGGCCCTCGCCCGCGCTCGGTGGCCCTCGCGCAGGAGGGCCGGTCGACCCTGACGATCGCCCTGGGCCTCGTGGTGGTGCTGCTGGTCAGCGGTGTCGTGGAGGCCTTCGTCACCCCGAGCCCGCTCCCCACCTGGGCCCGGATCGCCCTGGGGGCGGCCGTGTGGATCGCGTTCCTGGCCTACGTGGTGGTGCTCGGCCGCCGCGCCGAGCGGATCGGCGACATCGGGGACGTGGCCGACCCCGCCGCCGTCACGGCGGTCGCGCCCTACGCCGGCTGAGGCGAGGTCAAGGCCGGCGGCCCCGACGTCGATACCTCCTGGCAGGGAGGTGCGCCATGACCCGTGAGCTGGACCTTGCTGTGCGCGTCGCGTCGCTGCCGTTGCTGGGAGCGCTCGCGGTCCTCGCCCGGCTGCGCGACCAGGCGGCGCGCGCCCGTCTCCACGACGACGAGGACGCGGCCACCCGTGCCGTCGACTGGGACCGCCTGTCGCCCGACATGCGCGCGATCGTCGCGGACTGGAGCGCGCCGGTCTGATCGCTCGCTCCGCGCTCAGAGCCGGCCCGCCGCCTTGAGCGCGAGGTAGCGGTCGGCCAGGACGGGCGCGAGCTCGTCCGCATCCACGACCTCCGCGCCGGCTCGCTGCAACCGCTCCGTCGAGCGGGCGCGCTCGGCCAGCGAGACCTCCGCGGAGGCCGCGTCGTAGACGGCACGCACGTCGCCGCGAGAGCCCGCCAGCTCGGCGAGGCGCTCGTCGCGCACGGAGGCGAGCACCACGACGTGCCGGGCTGCGAGCCGCGGGAGGTAGGGCTCGAGCCCCTCCCGAAGGACCGCGGGATCGAGGGCCGTGAGCACCACCACGAGCGCCCGCTGGCGCACGCGCGCGTCCACGGCCGACACGAGGCCGTGCGCGTCGAGCTCGACGAGCCGAGGCTCGACCGGGCCGAGCGCGTCGGAGATGCGGGGGAGGAGCTCGGTCACTGGAGCACCTCGGACCTCGGCGCGGACCGTCCGGTCGAAGGCGAGCACGTCGACGCGGTCGCCCGCGCGCCCGGCGAGGGCGGCGAGCAGGAGGGTGGCGTCGAGGGCCGCGTCGAGGCGCGTGCCGTCCCCGATGCGCGCCGCCGACGTCCGCCCCGTGTCGAGCACGATGAGGACGCGCCGGTCGCGTTCGGGGCGCCACGTGCGCACCATCACGTCGGCGGCGCGCGCGGTGGCGCGCCAGTCGATCGACCTGACGTCGTCGCCCTCGACGTACTCGCGCAGCGAGTCGAACTCGGTGCCCTGCCCGCGCACGAGCGCGGCGGCCCGGCCGTCGAGTTCGCGCAGGCGGGCCAGCCTGCTGGGCAGGTGCTTGCGCGAGGGGAAGGCCGGCAGCACGCG
>JAHECT010000223.1 GCA_024641605.1 Micrococcales bacterium | reverse complement strand
CGGTCCGGCTCGTGCGCGCGGCCGGCCTGCCGGAGCCCCGCCGCCAGGTGCTCATCGCCGGCCGTCCGCGCGACCTGGTGGTCACCCTCGCCGACGGGTCCGCGCTGGTCATCGAGATCGACGGCCCCGTCCATGCCGAGCCCGGCCGTCTGCTCGAGGACCGCTCGCGCGACGCCGACGTCGTGGCCGAGGGCCACCTCCTCCTCCACATCACGACGTACGAGCTGCACCACGAGCGGGCCGCGCTGCTCGAGCGGCTCCGTCGGATCCGGATCGCCGCGGAGGTCCGCGCCCGCCGCTGACGCCACCCGCCGAGGTGTCACCTCCCACCGGGGTATACGCCGTCGCCAGGTGACACCTCCACGCCCGACCCCCGAGTTGTCACCTCCCACCGGGGTATACGCCGTCGCCGGGTGACACCTCCACGCCGTCGCCAGGTGACATCTCGACGCCGTCGCCGGGTGACACCTCCACGCTTGACGACGCCTCGGGCACCCCCGCCAGCGTTGTAGGCTTACGGACGCTCATGTGAACGCTTTCACAAGCGCACGCGCACGCCTGGCAGACCGCGAGGATCCTCGGGGCCCTACGACTGCCAGGCACGACCAAGCAGGACCAGCACCAGCACCAACCGCACTAGGATCGCCACGGCCAGCGGCCGCCGACCCGAGACGAGCGAGGAGCCACCCGTGGGCGAGGTCTACCTGCCGATCCTCATCCTCGGCATCCTCGGCGCGGCCTTCGCGATCTTCGCCGTCTCGGCCCCCGCCCTCATCGGCCCCCGCCGCTACAACCGCGCGCGGCTGGACTCCTACGAGTGCGGCATCGACCCGACGCCCCAGGCGATGGGGGGCGGCAAGTTCCCCATCAAGTACTACCTGACGGCGATGCTCTTCATCATCTTCGACATCGAGATCGTGTTCCTCTACCCGTTCGCGGTCGCCTTCGACCAGCTCGCGCTGTTCGGGCTCATCGAGATGGTGCTGTTCATCGTCACCCTGCTGGTCGTCTACGCCTACGTCTGGCGCCGGGGAGGTCTCGAGTGGGACTGACCGGCGCACGACCGACCGACGGAAGGGACTGAGCATGGGACTCGAGGAGAAGCTCCCGAGCGGTGTGCTGCTGACGACCGTCGAGAAGGTCGCGGGGCTCGCGCGCTCCAACTCCATGTGGCCGGCCACGTTCGGCCTCGCGTGCTGCTCGATCGAGATGATGTCGACCGGCGGCCCGCGCTTCGACCTCGCGCGCTTCGGCATGGAGGTCTTCCGCGCGTCGCCGCGCCAGGCCGACCTCATGATCGTGGCGGGCAGGGTCAGCCAGAAGATGGCGCCGGTCATGCGCCAGATCTACGACCAGATGCCCGAGCCCAAGTGGGTCATCGCGATGGGCGTGTGCGCCTCCAGCGGCGGCATGTTCAACAACTACGCGATCGTGCAGGGCGCCGACCACATCGTCCCCGTCGACGTCTACCTCCCCGGCTGCCCACCGCGCCCGGAGATGCTCATCGACGCGATCCTCAAGGTCCGCGCCAAGGCCGGCGAGCGCCGCATCGGCGTCAACCGCGAGCGCGAGATCGACGAGCTCGAGGAGATCGCCCTCACCGCGACGCCCACCTCCGCGATGAAGGGGCTGCTCCGGTGACCGATTCCCCCGACACCGGCACCGGCCCCGGGAACGAGGCCGGCACCGAGGCGCAGGTCGTCCCCGCCGGCGCGACCGCGCTCCCCGTCGTGGACGTCCGTTCCGGCATGTTCGGCGGCTCGGGATCCGGCGACACCTCCGGCTACGGCGGCCTCGTCCGCGAGATCCGCTTCCCGGAGCCGAGCGTGCGCCCCTTCGGCGGCTGGCGCGACGAGGTGGCCGACGAGCTCGACGTCGCCCTCGGCGACTCCGGGCTCTCGCTCGACCTCGCGTGCGAGGCGATCGTGGTGGACCGTGGCGAGATCACCTTCCACGTGCGCGCCGAGCACCTCCTCGCCTTCGTCACCGCGCTGCGCGACGAGCCGGCCCTGCGCTTCGAGATCTGCACCGGCGTGAGCGGCGTGCACTACCCCCACATGACGGGGCGCGAGCTGCACGCCGTCTGGCACTTCCTGTCGATCACCCACAACCGCCGCGTGCGCGTCGAGGTGTCGATGTCCGAGGAGCACCCGCACGTGCCGAGCATCGTCTCGGTCTACCCCGCCGACGACTGGCACGAGCGCGAGACCTTCGACATGTTCGGCATCGTCTTCGACGACCACCCGGGCCTGACCCGGATCCTCATGCCCGACGACTGGGTCGGCCACCCGCAGCGCAAGGACTACCCCCTCGGCGGGATCCCCGTGGAGTACAAGGGCGCCACGATCCCGCCCCCCGACCAGCGGAGGTCCTACCTCTGATGAGCGACGACGTCACCTACGAGTCGTCCTACGACGACGTCATCGGCGAGGCCGAGGGTCCGGCCGACCAGGACTTCTACGCCAGCGCCTACGACGACACCGAGGGCGCCCGCGTCTACACCGTCACCGGCGGCGACTGGGACACCGTGCTCGCCCCCGCGGCCGGCGAGCAGGAGCGCGTCGTCGTCAACATGGGTCCCCAGCACCCGTCCACCCACGGCGTGCTCCGGCTCATCCTCGAGCTCGAGGGCGAGACGGTCACCGAGGCCCGCTGCGGCATCGGCTACCTCCACACCGGCATCGAGAAGAACCTCGAGTTCCGCACGTGGACCCAGGCGGTCACCTTCGTCACGCGCATGGACTACCTCGCGTGCATCGCCAACGAGGCCGGCTACGTCCTCGCGGTGGAGAAGCTCCTCGGCATCGAGGACGACATCCCCCCGCG
>JAHECT010000222.1 GCA_024641605.1 Micrococcales bacterium | reverse complement strand
CCGCCCTC
The DNA here is from genome assembly GCA_024641605.1 of Micrococcales bacterium. GTDB lineage: Bacteria > Actinomycetota > Actinomycetes > S36-B12 > CAIYMF01 > Longivirga. Next base: position 2,842 of record JAHECT010000222.1, on the reverse strand, counting down.
TCAAGGCGGTAGCGCGGGTTCGAATCCCGTCGGGGCTACGGAATGCCGGAGGGCCCGTCACCATCAGGTGACGGGCCCTCCGTGCTGTCGCCGGCTCAGTCGATGTCGAACTCGGTGAGCCAGTCGAGGTCGTCGGTCTGGTCGACGCGGTACCCGCCGGTGGATCCCGAGCAGGTCTGGCTGATCCCGAACGAGGTCACCGCGACGATGACCGGTCCGGTGCCCTGGAAGATCGGGCCGCCCGAGTCGCCGAAGCAGGTGCCACCGGTGTGCGGCTTGCCGTTGTTGGAGGAGAACTTCGCGGAGGTCCCCTTCCCGTAGCCGAAGGCGCCGTTGATGCTGACGAGGGACTGGACGGCCTTACGCCGGGTGTCCCCGCCCTCCGCGGTCATCGGTCCGGACTTCTCCAGGCCGTAGCCGACCGGCTGGTAGGTCTGCTTCTTGTCCCGCGACAGCTCGTCGAGCAGGCCGAGCGCCGGCAGCTGACCGAACTCGGTGATGCCCTCGACGGGCGCGGCGAGCTCGAGGACGCCGAGGTCGTAGAGCAGGAAGGCCGCGTCGTTGTACTGCGGGTGCGAGTAGGCAGCTGCTCTGTGCCAGGTCGGGGAGGCGTTCAACGCCGCTGACCACGCCGCGTAGCGACCCGCGTTGTTGTCCGGGACGAATCCCTTGCTGGGCGGCAGGATCGCGAAGTCGGGCACCTCCTCGAAGGAGATCCACACGTCCGTGCCACCGTTCAGGTCGCCGATCGTCGGCGGCTTGGCGGGTGCGGTGCCGTCGGTGCCGATGCCATAGGTGCAGTGACCGGCGGTGAGGACGGTGTCGGCGTCGAGCAGCGTGCCCGAGCAGGTGAACCAGGCGCCCGGGTCGTCGAACCGGGTGTCGACCTCGTCGGGCACGTGGAACAGGAGCTGTCCCACGTAGGGGTGCGCCCCCTCGTCGGGCTGGCCGTTGACGATCGCCGAGGCTGGGGCGGGGTTGAGGAGAAGAAGTGCTGCGAGGGCGGTGCCGGCAGCGAGGACCTTCCTGAGCATGGGACCTCCGGGTCGGGGCCGCGAGCGGCCGTGCGTGACGGCCAACACCCTAGGTCGGCCCCCGGCTCTCGGGCTGCCGGTCGGCCGGATTGATGTCGGCTCCGGCACCGATCACCCGGTCGAGGGACGCTGGAACCTCGAGGGATCGTCACGGAACGCGTCCACGGCATGACCGACTGTGGGGAAGTTCGCCGCCGGATCCAGCTTGTCCACGATCCCGCCCCGCTCGAGGGCGGCGATGAGGGTGGGGTCGGCCTCGGCGAGCGCGACGTGCGCGCCGCGCGCGTGGACGAAGTCGACCATCGACCGCAGCGCGGCCCGGGCCGAGTAGTCCACGTCGGTCACGCTCGAGCAGTCGAGCACCACGAGACGGACGGGATCGGGGGCGGACTCGATGAGCGCCTGGACGTCGTCGACGAAGCGCGTGACGTTGGCGTAGAAGAGAGCGGAGTCGAACCGGAAGACCAGCAGACCCGGCTCGCTCTGCGCCCCCGGACGGGCCGGCTCGTAGGCCGGTGCACCGCCGGCGCCGATGGTGACGACGTAGTCCGCGGGCCGGTACTGGCGCTTGAGCAGGATGATGACCGACAGGACGATCGCCACGACGATGCCGGTCTGCACGCCGATGGCGAACACGACGACCGCGGTGAGCGCGGCGACGACGAACTCGTCTCGGCGCTGACGGAGCACCTCGCGCATGCCGAGCAGGTCGATCAGCTCGAGCCCGATGAGGAACACGATGGCGGCCAGCGTCGCCTTCGGCATCGGGGCGAGCACGGCGGTGAAGAACAGCGCCACGAGCAGCGTGATGAGGGCCATGGTCAGGTTGGAGACCTGGCTGCGCCCGCCCTGACCGTCGAGGATCTGCGTCTTGGTGGGGCTGCCGTTCACCACGAACGTGCCGGACAGACCGGCAGCGATGTTGGCCCCCGACAGGGCGGCGATGTCGCGGTTGACGTCGACCCGGTCGCCGTGACGCGCTCCGAAGCTGCGCGCGGTCGCGGCGGACTGGGCCACGATGAGGACGAGGCAGGACAGCGCGATGCCCAGGACCTGCAGAGCGTCGGACCAGGTGATCCCGCTGGGCAGGCCGAACGGGGGCAGGCCGCCCTGGACGGCGCCGACGGTGGCGACCCCGTTGGCGGAGGAGTCGACCGCCGCGGAGATGGCGATGCACAGCAGGACGGCGACCACCGCGCCGGGCACGCGCGGGAGGAACCGCTTGAAGCCGAGGATGATGGCCAGGGTGAGGGCGGCGTACCCCACGTCGGGCAGGTTGGCGTCGCCGAGGCCGGTGATCCACGCCCACTGCTGCTCGAACCACCCGCCCGTCCCCTTCGGGATGCCGAGCATGTCGGGGATCTGGCCCGTGAGCACCTGGATCCCCACGCCCGTGAGGAAGCCGATGAGCACGGAAGCGGGGAGGAAGTCGGCGATGAAGCCCAGCCGGAACACGCGCGCGATCACGAGGAGCGCACCGGTGACGATGGCGGTGAGCTGGCACCAGGCGAGCCACTCGGCCGACCCCGGCGTCAGCCCCGTGACCGACAGGGCCGCGAGCCCGCCGGCCAGCACGGCCGCGGTGGCGGAGTCGGCACCGACGACGAGCTGGCGGGACGAGGCGAGCAGCCCGAACACGATGGTCGGCAGGATGATCGTGTAGAGCCCGGTCACGATCGGGGTCTGCGAGATGGAGGTGTAGCCCATCACCTCGGGGATGGCGACCGCCGCGAGCGTCACCCCGGCGATCACGTCCCGCGGCAGCAGCGCTGCGCGGTAGGTGCGCATCCACGGCGGTGCGAGCGCGC
>JAHECT010000221.1 GCA_024641605.1 Micrococcales bacterium | reverse complement strand
GGCGTGAGCGCAGCGGCGAGGGCGGGGCTGCGCCGGGCGACGAGGCTCACGCCCACGGCACCGAGCCCGCCCACGACGGCGGCGGCGAGGGCGGCCTGCGCGCCGAGCTGCCAGTCGACGATCACGAGGCGTCGTCCCCGTAGGCGGTGACGAGCGCCTCGCCGGGGGACCCGGGGGCGGGATCCCAGCGATAGCCGACGCCCCACACCGTGACCAGCCGGACCGGCTCGGCCGGGGACTCCTCGACCTTCTCCCGCACGCGACGGACGTGGACGGTCACCGTGGACTGGTCGCCGAAGTCCCAGCCCCACACGTCGCGCATGAGGTCCTCGCGGCGCAGGGCCCGACCCGGATGGGCCAGCAGGTGGGCGAGCAGGTCGAACTCCCGGGCGGTGAGGCCGAGGTCGAGGTCGTCGCGCGTGGCCGTGCGGGCGGACACGTCGAGGCGGAGGTCGCCGTCGACGAGCACGTCGGGCGCGTCCCCCGCCGCGGCCTCGCGCGCCTCGCTGCGGCGCAGAACCGAGCGGACGCGCAGGGCCAGCTCGCGCGGGCTGAACGGCTTGACGACGTAGTCGTCCGCGCCGACCTCGAGGCCGGCGATGCGGTCCTCCTCCTCGCCCCGAGCTGTGAGCATGACGACCGGGAGGTCCGGGTGGCGCTCCCGCAGCCGCCGGCACACCTCCAGGCCGTCGATCCCCGGGAGCATGAGGTCGAGCACGACGAGGTCCGGGGGCGCTGCCTCGGCGATGCGCAGCGCAGAGATCCCGTCCGCGGCGTGGGCCGCCTCCAGACCGTCGCGGCGGAGGTAGCCGAGCACGACCTCGGCCACCGTGGGGTCGTCGTCGACGACGAGGACGCGGGGCATGGACCCAGCGTAGGGAGATCGCCGCTCCCCGGGCGTCGCCCGAGGCAGGCCGTCAGGAGTTCGTAACCCCTCCCGGCGTGCCGGGGAGCCGCGTCTGGGATTGCATGTACCCAGCACCGACCGAGGAGAACCGATGACCAGGACGTCCCTGCGCCACGGCGCGATCGCCGCGATCGCCGCCCTCAGCCTGGCTGCCTGCGGCAGCGCCACCAGCACCGACGCCGGTGGGGCCACCGGCGCCGCACCCACCAGCGCCAGCCCGTCGACGACGCCGGCCTCCCCGGAGCCGAGCGACGACTCGTCCGCGGACGCCTCGGAGTCCGCCGCGCCGGCGGCCACCGCCGGTGCCTACATCGACTACGCCGCCTGGCAGTCCGACCCCGGCGCGTACGCCGGAACCGACGTGGTCCTGTTCTTCGCCGCGTCGTGGTGCCCGACCTGCCGGCGCGCGGACGCCAACCTCACGGGCGACCCCGCGGCCATCCCGGCCGGGCTCACCGTCGTCAAGACCGACTTCGACAGCTCGACCGAGCTCAAGCAGCGCTACGGCGTGACCGTCCAGCACACGTTCGTCCAGGTGGACGGGCAGGGCGAGGAGCTCACCAAGTGGACGGGCAGCGAGACCGCTGACCAGATCGCGGGGAAGGTGGTGTGAGCCCGCTCGTCCTCCTCGGCGCGCTGGTCGCGGGAGCGCTCACGACCCTCGCGCCCTGCGTCCTGCCGTTGCTGCCGGTGATCGTCGGCGGTTCGATGGCCCCCGCCCCCTCGGGCCCGGAGGATTCCGCCGGGGGCTCGGTGGCCGTCGCGCGCCGCACGGCCGCCATCGCCTCGAGGCGCCGCGCCTACGTCATCACCGCGTCGCTGGGCCTCTCCGTCCTCGTGTTCACGCTGCTCCTGCGCGCGTCGACGGCGCTCATCGGCATCCCGCCGGAGGTGTGGTCCTACGTCTCCGGGGCGATCCTCGTGGCGCTCGGGCTCGCGGCGCTGTTCCCGGCCCAGTGGGACCAGGTGAGCGCGGCCCTGCGCCTGCAGTCCCGCAGCACGGCCCGCCTCCAGCGGGCCGGGGAGCACGAGGGGACGCTCGGCGCGGTGCTCACGGGCGCCGCCCTCGGGCCGGTCTTCACCTCCTGCTCGCCGCTCTACGGCTACGTCATCGTGACCGTGCTGCCCGCAGACCTCGCCGAGGGCCTCGTCCTGCTCGCCGCCTACGTCCTCGGCCTGTGCGCCACCCTGCTCGCCATCGCGCTGCTCGGGCAGCGGGCCGTGCGCGGACTGCGCTGGGCGGCGGACCCGCACGGGTGGTTCCGTCGGGGACTCGGTCTGGTGTTCATCCTCGTGGGGGTCGCGGTCGCCGCCGGATGGGACCGCGACCTGCAGGCGTGGGTGCTGGAGAACTCCCCGATCGCACCGTGGGAGCTGGACTCGGGCTTCATCCCCGAGAGCGGCTGATGAGCGCCACGACGCAGGTCGCGGGCGTCGCCGTCCTCGCTCCGGGGCGGGCGGCGCTCATCGGTGCGGTGAGCGCCCTCGGGGCGCTGGCGGCGGCGGAGCTGTCGGGCCTGCTCCTCCCGTCGACCCCGAGCCCGGTGACGGCTGTCGCCGACCGGATCGTCGCCGCCGCACCGGACGGAGTCCGCGAGACCCTCATCTCCTGGGTGGGCACGGCCGACAAGCCGTTGCTGGCCCTGGGGATCGTCGTGGTCGTGGTCGCCGCAGGCGCGCTCATCGGCCGGGTCAGCCGGGCGCGACGGACCCGGGCCCCATGGCTCTACGCCGCGGGGGCCGCGGTGGGCTGGCTCGTGGGAGTGACCGCGGACCTGGTCTGGGGGCTGGCCGCCGTGTGCGCAGTCGGCGCTGCCGTCGCGTCGATGCTCTGGCTGCGGCTGACCCTCGACGCCGCGACGGACCCGGGTGCGTCGCCCGCCTCGGCCGAGGTGTCCCGGCGCGCCGTGCTGCGCGCTGCGGGCGCGGTCGCGGTGGCCGGCGCCCTGGGGCTGAGCCTGGCGGC
>JAHECT010000078.1 GCA_024641605.1 Micrococcales bacterium | reverse complement strand
AGCCGCTGCACCCTCGCCTGCACGCGTCACGAGGGCCGGACCCCCTGGGGTCCGGCCCTCGTCGCGTAGGTTGCGGGCGTGACGGGCGTCGGGCTGCGCGAGGTCGTGGGGGTGCGGGGCTTCCGCCTCCTGCTCAGCACGCGGCTCTCGGGCCAGTTCGGCGACGGGCTCCTGCAGGCCTCGCTGGCCACCTTCGTGCTCTTCTCACCAGAGCGCGAGCCCACCGCGACCCGAGTGGCCCTCGCGTTCGCCATCCTCCTGCTGCCCTACTCGCTCATCGGGCCCTTCGCCGGTGTGCTCATCGACCGGTGGTGGCGGCGCACGATCCTCGTCCGCGCGAACCTGCTGCGCGGCCTGCTGCTGGTGGGGCTGGCCGCCATCGTGGCCGCGGGGCGCGACGACGCCGTGCTCGCGGTCGCGGTGCTCGTCGTCCTGGGGGTCAACCGCTTCATCCTCGCGTCGCTGTCGGCGTCGCTCCCCCACGTGGTCGCCGACCGCCACCTCGTCACGGCCAACGCGATCGCCCCGACCGCCGGCACCGTGGCGTCGGTCCTCGGCGGCCTGGTCGGGGTGGGTGTCCGCAGCCTCGTCGGCGGCGGAGACCACGGCTCGGTGGTGGTGCTGGGGTTCGCCCTGGCGGCCTACGTCGTCGCCTCGATCGTGGCCGCGCGCCTGGCCGGACCCGAGCTCGGGCCGGACGAGGGCGTGGTGCCCGAGACGGTCCGCGGGGTGGCGCGCGGCATGGTCGAGGGTCTGCGCCACCTGCGCGAGCGGCGGCCGGCCGCCCGGGCGATCGGCCTCGTCATGGTGCACCGCGTCGCCTTCGGCGTCGCGATCGCCCTCGCGGTCCTGCAGGTCCGCGGGCTCCTGCACCCGGAGGACCCCGAGGCGGCGATCGGTGCGCTCACCCTCGCCCTCGGCGCGGCCGGGCTCGGTGCATTCGCCGGGGCGGTGGCCACCCCCGTCGCCGCCCGACGGCTCGGCGCCGTGCGGTGGTCCGTGCTCGCCCTCGTGAGCGGCGTCTCGCTCGGTGCGCTCGGCCTCGCGGCCGGTTCCCTCGCGGGGCTCGTGGCGGGGGCGGCGCTCATCGGGTTCGGCGGCCAGGCCACCAAGGTCTGCTCGGACTCGATCGTCCAGGAGGACGTGGACGACGACCGCCGGGGTCGCGTCTTCTCCCTGTACGACGTCGGCGTCAACGTGGCGCTCGTCCTGGGTCTCACCGCGGCGGCCTTCGCCGCGCCGAGCGACGGCGTCGCCCCGGCCGTCGCGGCCTGGACCGTCGCCCTGGTCGTGATCGGCGGCTGGTGGGCGCTCACCGCGGAGCGCCGCGACCCGGCCGCGTCCTACGCGCTCGTGCCGGACGCTCTCGGGAGCGACGGCGGCGGGACTAGGGTCGAGCCGCACACTCCGGACACAGAGGGACGGCAGCCATGAGCAGCGATGCGAGCACTCCCGACGTCGAGGCGCTCCAGGCGCGGATCGCCGAGCTCGAGGCCAAGAAGGACCGCCGCCGCTTCGACGGGCGCGGTTTCTCCGCCTGGGTCGTGGTCGTCGTCGCGGCGCTGCTGTTCCCGTTGGCCCTGACCTCCTTCTGGGCCCAGCGCACGCTGACCGACACCGAGCGCTTCGTGGCCACGGTCGCTCCCCTCGCCGAGGACCCGGTGATCCAGAAGGCCGTCGGCGACAAGGTGAGCTCCGAGCTCATCGTCCGGCTCGACGCGCAGGCCAGGGTCGAGGACCTGCTGGCCGAGTACCCCCGTCTGGCTGCCCTCTCGGGGCCGATCGCCTCGGGCGTGAACAGCCTGGTCGAGCGCACGGTGAACGAGATCCTCGCCTCCGACCAGTTCGACGACGTCTGGGTGGCCATCAACGAGAAGGCGCAGGAGGCCCTCGTCGCCGCCCTCGAGGGCAAGGAGGACGGCGCGGTCACGATCACCAACGGCCAGGTCGTGCTCGACACCGGGGACCTGTTCGTGATCGTCAAGCAGCGCCTGGTCGACCGCGGCCTGTCGTTCGCGGCGAACATCCCGGTTCCTCCGGCGGCCGACCGCCAGATCGTGCTCCTGGAGTCCGAGGAGCTCGCCCGCGCCCAGTTCTTCTACGCGATCGGCCAACCGGTCGCCCAGTGGCTGATCTACGCGGTCCTGCTCCTGTTCGTGGGGGCGGTGCTGCTCGCCCGCAACCGGCCGCGGATGACGGTGGCGGTGGGAGTCGCCGTCCTCCTGGGCGCCGTCGCCGTCCGACTGGGGCTCGTGGCGGGGCAGAACCAGGTCTCCCTGAGCCTGCAGGACACGCCGTTCGCTCTCGCCGAGAGGGCCTTCTTCACCATCCTCACGGCGTTCCTCGTCGACGCGGTCCGGACTGCGTTCGTCCTCGGCCTGATCCTCGTCGCGGTGGGCTGGTACCTCGGCCGGTCCAGCGCGGCCACGCGCCTGCGGTCAGGTGTGAGCGGAGTCCTCACGGGCGCGGGCGACCGCGCCGCCGAGGGGCCCCTCGCCGAGGTGGGGGCGTTCGTCGGACGCACCCGCACGGTGTGGCGGGTGCTCGTCGTCGCGATCGCCGTCGGGGTGGTCCTGCTGTCGAACCAGGTGACCGGGTCGCTGCTCCTGTGGACCGCCGTGCTCGCGATCCTGGCGCTCGCGGTCATCGAGTTCCTGACCGCAGCGGGCCGGTCGAGCACCGACGACGACGCGACCGAGGCCCGGGTGGCGGCGGAGTCCGCGTCGGTCGCGGACTGACGTGGCGAGCCGGGCGTCCTGGCGTGGGCGTGCGGAGACGACGCTGTCCGCCGCCGACACAGGCTTCGTCGGCAGGTACTGGCGGCGTCTGCTCGAGCTCGAGTTCGTCGAACGCTCCGTCGCGCTCGCGTCCAAGGCGTTCGTGTCCCTGCTCCCCCTCGTCATCGTGGTCGCGGCCTTCCTCCCGACGGGATTGCGGACCGGCGTCTTCGAGACGCTCATCTCCCGCCTGGGCCTCTCCGGCCTCGCGCTGGACTACGTCCAGGAGTCCTTCAGCTCCGTGGACCAGATCCGCTCCGCCACCAGCCTGACCGGCCTCGCGCTCACGCTGCTGTTCGCCGTGTCGTTCACGACGGCCGTGCAACGGGTCTACCTGAGGGCCTGGCGGCGGCCGGCCGAGCGGGCGTTCAACGACAAGCGGCGCGCGCTGATCTGGCTCGCCGGGACCGTCACGTTCCTGGCGACGGTGGGATCGGTGGGCAGGCTGCTCACCGGCCTCCCGGGGACCGCGCTGACCCTGACCGTGGCCCTCGCCGGGTCGACCTGCCTGTGGTGGTGGTCGGCGCACACGTTCCTCCGCGGCCACCTGGCCTGGCGTCCCCTGCTGCCCACCGCGCTGCTCACCGGCATCGGCTCGGCGCTCTACGGGGCCGCCGCGGGCGCCTGGATGCCGCGGATCTTGGAGGGCAACGTCGAGCAGTTCGGCTTCGTCGGGGTCGGCATGGCGTTCGTGACCTGGTTCGTCGGGTTCGGCTTCCTCATCGTGGCCGCGGCCGCGGCGAGCCCGGTGCTGGTGGAGGGTGACGGCGCGCTGGCGCGCTGGCTGCGCGCGGGCGGAGTCCTCACCCCCGGAGCACCCGCGCCGCTGCCCGCGCCCAGCAACCCGCCCAGCCTCCTCGACTACCTCCGCCGCCCCACCCCCGACCCCGACGTCGACTGACCCGTCTTTGCGATGAAGGCGACCCTCATCCAATAGAGCCGAACACTCCGGGCCCTCACGGCGCTTGTGCGTGCGGACGTCAGGAGCGGGCAGCCCACCAGGCCCGCAGCTCGGCGGTAGCGGCGTCCTCCCCGAGGGGACCCCGGTCCAGTCGCAGCTCGAGCAGGAAGCGGTACGCCTCGCCCACCTCGCGACCCGGCGGGATCCCGAGAACGTCCATGATCTGGTTCCCGTCGAGGTCGGGACGCATCGCGGCGAGCTCCTCCTGCTCGGACAGCTCGGCGATCCGCGCCTCGAGGTCGTCGTACGTTCTGGCGAGCCGCTCGGCCTTGCGCCGGTTCCGCGTCGTGCAGTCCGCCCGGGTCAGCTTGTGCAGGCGGACGAGCTGGTCGCCGGCGTCGCGGACGTACCGCCGCACGGCCGAGTCCGTCCACTCGCCGTCCCCGTACCCGTGGAAGCGCAGGTGCAGCTCCACCAGCCGGGACACCTCGTCGGTCTCGTCGGTGGAGAAGCGCAGGATCTGCATCCGCTTGCGCGTCATCCGTGCGCCGACCATCTCGTGGTGGTGGAACGACACCCGCCCGTCGCCCTCGAAGCGACGGGTCCGGGGCTTGCCGACGTCGTGCATGAGCGCCGCGAAGCGCAGCACGAAGTCCGGGCCGGAGGCGGGATCGTGCTCGGTCTCGAGGACGATGGCGCGCTCGAGCACCTGGAGCGTGTGCTCGTACACGTCCTTGTGCCGGTGGTGCTCGTCGAGCTCGAGCGCCAGCGCGGGGAGCTCCGGTAGGACGAGCTGGGCGAGGCCCGTCTCGACGAGCAGTGCCAGGCCGGCCCGCGGGTCCTGGCCCAGCACGAGCTTGACCAGCTCGTCGCGCACGCGCTCCGCCGACACGATGGCCAGGCGACCGCTCATGGCCGTCATCGCCGCCACCACGTCGGGGTCCACCGCGAAGCCCAGCGTCGAGGCGAAGCGGGCCGCCCGCATCATCCGCAGGGGGTCGTCGCTGAAGGAGTCCTCCGGACGCCCAGGCGTGCGCAGACGTCCCGCGGCGAGATCGCCGAGGCCGTCGTGGTGATCGACGAACTCCCACGTCGGAAGCCGCACGGCCATGGCGTTGACGGTGAAGTCGCGGCGGACGAGGTCCTCGGCCAGCGAGGAGCCGAAGCTGACCTCGGGCTTGCGCGAGGTGCGCTCGTAGGCCTCCGCCCGGTACGTCGTGATCTCGAGCCGCGCGTCCCCGGACCGTACGCCGACCGTGCCGAAGGCCATGCCGACGTCCCAGACGGCGTCCGCCCATCCGGAGACGATCGCGACGACCTGCTCGGGTCGCGCGTCGGTCGTGAGGTCGAGGTCCTCGACCGGGCGTCCCAGGAGGGCGTCGCGCACGGGCCCCCCCACGAGCGCCAGCTCGTGGCCGGCCGCGGCGAACCTCCCACCGAGCTCCACGGCCGCGCCGGAGCGGGCCGCGAGCACCCGGACGGCGTCGGAGGGGGAGGCGGGGGTCACGTCGCGACAGCCTAGGCGCCCGGGTGCGCGGCTATCCTCCCCCTATGTCCGGCTCGCCTCGCCCCACGCCTCCGGGGCGTCCGGGCAGACGCACCCCGACCCTCACGCGGGTCGACGAGGTGAGCGCCGGCGGGCTGGTCCTGGACCGGCGCGGCGCGACCCCGCGGGCCGCGCTCATCGCGCGCCACAACCGTCGCGGACGGCTCGTCTGGTCGTTGCCGAAGGGGCATCTCGAGGCCGGGGAGACCGCCGAGGACGCCGCCGTGCGCGAGGTCGAGGAGGAGACCGGCATCCGGGCGCGCGTGCTGGCGCCGCTGGGCACGATCGACTTCTGGTTCGTCGCCGAGACGCGCCGCGTGCACAAGACCGTGCACCACTTCCTGCTCGAGGCGCAGGGCGGCGAGCTCTCCGACGCCGACGTCGAGGTGGTCGAGGTCGCGTGGGTCCCGCTGGAGGAGGTCGGGGAGCGGCTCGCGTACGCCGACGAGCGCCGGCTCCTGGACCGCGTCGACGAGCTCCTGGCCGAGGCGGACCCCGCCGGATGATCGCGGCCCGGCTCGCCCTCGCCGCGGCGTTGCTCGTCGGCGTCGCCGCGGGCACCGTCCCCCCCTCGTCCGCAGCGACCGCCGCGGGCGACGCGGTCGCGATCCGCCTGACGGCCATGACCCCCCTCGTCCCCGGCCCCGGTGACACCCTCACGATCACGGGCACGGCCACGAACACCACGGACGACCCCGTCGGCACGGTGTCGGTGCGGCTGCGCCTGTCGCCGACACCCGTGCGCACCCGCGACGAGATCCAGGAGATCCTCGCCGGCAACGCCGGCCGCACCGGGATCTCGGTCCCCTCCACGACCACTCCGATCACGGAGACGCTCGAGCCGGGTGCGAGCGTCCCGTTCACGATCGCGGTCGCGGTGGACTCCCTCGGCCTGTCGACGTCGACGCCTCAGGTGGTCGTCCTCGGCGTCGAGTCGATCGCGACCGGGACGCTCGGCTCGGCTCCGACCCAGCAGGGCTTCACCCGCGTCCCCCTGCCGTGGTTCCCCGACCCGACGGCCGTGGATCCCACCCGCGTCGTCTGGCTCTATCCGCTCTCGAGCGCACCCGCGCGGCTGGCCCCGTCGGTCTTCCTCGACGACCGCCTCGGTGCCGGCGTCGCCCCCGGAGGACGGCTCTCCCGGCTGCTCGATGCCGCCGCCGCGGCGCCCGAGGGTGTGAGCTGGGTGGTGGACCCGGCGCTGCTCGAGGCGCTCGCCGACATGGCCGACGGCTACGAGATCGAGGCGCCCGACGGCACCCGGACCCCCGGCGCCCGCTCCCTGGACGCCGCGTCGTTCCTCGATCGTCTGCGCGCGCTGCCCGCCACCGCCGAGGTGACCGCGTCCGCCTACGCCGACCCAGACGTCGTGGCGCTGCACCGGTCCGGTCTCGACGTCGACATCGCCCTCGCGTCGACCACCGCCGCGGACCTCCCCGCCCTGCTGCTGGGCCGGCCCGTGGCCCGCGGGCTCGCCTGGCCCGCCGACGGGCTCGCCGACGACGGCACGCTGGAGGTCCTGCGCGCCGCCGGCAGCCGCGCCGTCGTCCTCTCGTCCGCGTCCCTGCCGCCCCCACGGGAGATCCCCTACACGCCGAGCGGATCGGTCGAGCTGGCCACGGGGAGCTCGCCGCTGCGGGCCGTCGCCTTCGACCCCGAGATCAGTGCCCTGGTCTCGGGCACGCGCCGTGGCCTGGACCCGGTCGTCCGTCGCCAGACCGCGCTCGCGGAGATCGCGATGATGACCTTGGAGCTGCCGACCACGGCGCGCGCTCTCGTCCTCGCCCCGGGGATGCGCTGGTCCCCCGCCGCGGCCGGTGTGACGGGCGAGGTGCTCGCGGCCGTGGCCGCCGCTCCGTACGCCCGCCCGGCCCGGCTCGACGAGCTGCTGGCCGCCCCGCCGAGCGACGTCGAGCGGACCCGGACGGACTACCCCGCGGCGGCGCGTCGGGCCGAGCTCTCCCCCGAGTACCTGGCCCTCGTCGCGGCGGCCCGGCGCGACCTGTCCGGACTGCGCCAGGTGGCGCCCGACGCGACCGGCGGGAGCGTGTCGGACCTCGAGAGCGCACTGACCCGCAGCGAGTCGGCGGCCTGGCGCGACGACCGCAGCAGCGGACGCCGCCTCGTCCGCGACACCAACGCCCAGATCCAGGGCGACATCGAGCAGGTCCGGCTGCTGTCCACGGCACCGGTGACGCTGCCCGGCGAGTCGGGCGTCATCCCCGTCACGGTGGGCAACGACCTCGATCGGCCCGCCCGCGTGGGCGTGCGGCTCGTGGGCGCGCCGTCCGTGCGGTTCGAGGCCGACGACGTCGAGACGGTGACGCTCGCGCCCGGGCAGAAGATCACTCTCGAGGTGACCGCGCGGGTCATCGGCACCGGTCCGGTCGAGGTTGCGGCCGTGCTCCTCACCCCGGAGGGGACACGGTTCGGCCGACCGGTCACCTTCGAGGTGCGTTCGGCCGCCTACGCCCGCGCGGCGCAGTGGGTCGTGATCGCCCTGTTCGGCATCCTGGTGGTGCTGCTCGGCGCGAACTTCGTACGCCGGCGCCGACCGCGGCCGGCCGGGCCGCCCCGGGACGAGGGGGTGTCGTCGTGACCGACCGCGACGACGAGCTCGTCGAGTCGCTGAGCGAGGAGCTGGCGGGCGACATCGTCTCGGCCGTCCCGCCGTCGGTGAGCGCGGCGGCCCCCGGGGCCGCGACGTCGACCGCGACCGCGAGCGTGCTGCGCTCGAGCCTGGTCATGGGCACGGGCACCGTCGCCTCTCGCCTCGTGGGCGTCGTCCGCGGGATGGCGCTCGCGGCGGCGCTCGGCGCGGGCGTGGTGGCCGACGCCTTCGTGCTGGGCAACACGCTGCCCAACGTCGTCTACATCCTCATCATCGGTGGCGCGCTCAACGCCGTCTTCATCCCCGAGCTCGTCCGCCATATGAAGGACGACCCGGACGGCGGCGACGGCTACGCCCACAGCCTCATCACCCTCGTCGGGCTGCTCCTGCTGGCGCTGACCGTGGTCGCGGTGATCGCGGCACCGTGGCTGGTCGGCATCTACGCCACGCCCGACTACACCCAGAGCCAGCTCGACCTGGCGATCGCGTTCGCCCGCTTCTGCCTGCCGCAGATCTTCTTCTACGGCGTCTACGCGATGCTCTCCCAGGTGCTCAACGCCCGCGGGCACTTCGGAGCGCCGATGTTCGCCCCGGTCGTCAACAACGTCATCGCGATCGTGACGTTCCTGCTCTTCATCGCCGTCGCCGGGTCCGGGGCCGCCTCGGACGGCCTGCTCGCGCCCGACCAGGTGGCGCTCCTCGGGATCGGCACCACCCTGGGGGTCGTGGCGCAGGCCCTGGTGCTCATCCCCGTCCTGCGCCGCGTCTCCTACGTGTGGCGTCCGCGTTTCGTCTGGCGCGGTGTGGGCCTGCGCAACGCGGGTGGCCTGGCGTTCTGGACCTTCGCGCTCGTCCTGGTCAACCAGCTCGCCTACGCCGTCATCGTCCGGCTCGCCACGTCGGTCAACGCGGCCTCGGCGCAGTCCGGTGAGACACCGGCCGGGCTCACGGCGTACACGAACGCCCACCTCATGTTCGTGCTCCCGCACTCGGTCATCACGGTGTCGCTGGTCGCGGCGCTGCTGCCGCGGATGAGCCGAGCGGCGCACGAGGACAGGCGGGACGAGCTCGCCGCCGACGTCGCGTCCGGCATGCGGTCTGCCGCGTCGCTCATCGTCCCGGCGTCGATCGGGCTGATCGTGCTGGGCACCCAGGCGGGCGTGCTGCTGTTCAACTACGGCGAGACCTCGACCCAGTCCGCTCAGATCACCGGAGCCCTGGCGGCGGTGTTCGCGCTCGGCCTGCTGCCGTTCTCGCTCTACTACGTCATCCAGCGTGCCTTCTACGCCCTCGAGCGCACCCGCACCGCGTTCTGGCTCACCGTGGTGCTCAACGCGCTCAACCTCGCCATCGCGGTGCCGCTCTTCACGTGGCTGTTCACCTCCTCCCCGTCGCCCACCGACCTCGCGGCGCTCGCGATCGGCTACGTCCTCGCCTACTGGATCACCCTCGCCGTCGCCTGGGTCGTCCTCGGACGCGCACTCGGGGGTCTGCAGACGGGGCGGACCCTGCGGGCCCTGGGCCGGATGGGCGCCGCGGGCCTGGGCATGCTCGCCGTCATGGTCGGGCTGCTCGTCCTGGTCGCCGGTCACGTCCCCGGGGGGCCGAAGCTCGCCGCCGCGCTCCTCATCGCCGTGCTGGGCACCGCCGGCGTCCTGGTCTACCTCGTGCTGGCCCGCCTGCTCCGGATCACCGAGGTCACCGACGTCCTGGGGGTCCTGCGCCGACGGCTGCGCTGACCCGGACGGGCTACCGATCGGCGATCCAGCGGCCACGAACGCTCAAGCCGCGCGCCGTCGTAGTCGATTTCGCACCCGTGACCACCCTCCACGTCCGGCCCCGGCACGACCGCACTCGCCCCGTCCTGGGCGGCGAGCACGGCGTCGTCGTCGTGGGCACGCTGTTGAAGACGCTGCTGGCCCTCGCCCTCATCGCGGCGATCGGCTACGACGGGTTCTCGATCACGACGACCCACCTCACGGTCCGCGAGCACGCGCAGGCCGCGGCCCGCGAGGGCTACCTGGCCTACAAGGTGAAGGCGACGCCTCAGGCCGCCTACGCCGCCGTTGTCACCTTCGCCGAGGACGAGGGCGACACGGTCGTCCCGGACACCTTCGGCGTGTCCGAACGCAAGACCGTCACGGTGAGCCTCCAGCGGGTCGCGCCGACCTTCCTGGCGCGCTACGTGCCGGGGCTCGCCGACTACACCATCGCCGTCGGAGCAGGATCGGCCGGCGACCCGCTGCGATGACACGAACCCCCCACCGCGGCGCCACCCTGCTGGCGGTGGCGGCCCTGGCCGTCGGCCTCGTCGTCGTGCCGGCGGTGCCGAACGCCTCGGCCGACCCGAACCTCTCAGACGCCCGCGCCGCCGCGGACGCCCTGCGGGCCCGGGTGGACCTGCTCGAGGCGCGCGCGGAGGCGGCGGCCGAGGACTACGGCGCAGCCGCGCTCGCCCTCGGGGACGTCGTGAGCGAGCTCGTGAGCGCGGACCAGGGGGTGGACGACGCGACGCTCGCCGCCGACCGCGCCGACGGGCGCACCGCCGACGCCGCCCGTCAGCTCTACATGACCGGCGGTCCCGGAGCGATCTACGCGAGCGTACTCGAGGGCCACGACATCTCCGACGTCCTGTCCCGCATGGCCTCGGTCGACTCCATCGTGGCCGGCGACATCGTGGCGGGCTCGCAGGCCCAGGACGACCTGGCCGACGCCGAGGCCACCCGGTCCCACCTCGCGGATCTGACGGCGCGCAAGCGCGCGCTCGAGGCCACCAAGGCCGCCGCGCGCAACCGCGCAGTCGCGTTCCGCTCCCAGGCCGAGGCGGCGCTCGCCTCCGCCGAGGGACTGGTGCGCCGCCTCGTCGAGGAGGAGC
>JAHECT010000220.1 GCA_024641605.1 Micrococcales bacterium | reverse complement strand
GGGGCGCGCGGTGCCGGCCGCGGCCAGCCGACCGTGGCGCACGACGTGGATGTCCCAGCCGCGGTCGGCGGTGGGGCGGGCGGCGACCAGCTCCGGGAGCCGGGCGAGGGCCGCCACCTCCTGGGCCCGCGCGGCCCCCCGCGCGAAGGCCTCCAGACGATCCCGCCACTGGGCCGCCTCCTCGTAGCGCAGCGTCTGCGAGAGCTCGGCGAGCCGGCCCCGCAGCGCCTGCTCGACCCCGCGGGCGTCCCACCCGAGCGCGGCCCGCGCCGCGTCCGCCACCGGGGCGTACCCCGCCACGTCGACCGCACCGACGCAGGGAGCGGGGCAGCGCCCGAGCTCGGCCAGCACGCAGGCGGAGGTGGTGCGGCGGGGGGAGATGCGCGACGTGCAGGTGCGCAGGCCCACGGCGGCCTCGACGGCCTCGACGGCGGCCCGCGCGGACCGGCGCGAGGTGAAGGGCCCGAGATACGCGGTGCCGCTGCCGGTGTCGTCGCGGACGCCGCGCACGACGGTCAGCCGCGGGAACGGCTCGGCGGTGAGCTTCACCCACACGGCCCGCTCCGGGTGCCGGCTGCGGCGGTTGTAGCGCGGGGCGAGCTCGGCGATGAGTCGGAGCTCGCGCACCTCGGCCTCGAGCGGGGTGGCGCACACGATCGGGTCGACGCGGGTGGCGAGCCCGACCATCTCGGCCATGCGCGTGCGCGACTCCGAGGCGGTGAAGTACGTGCGCACGCGGGAGCGGATCCGCTGGGACTTGCCGACGTAGAGCGCCCCGCCCTGCGCGTCGCGGAAGACGTAGACGCCGGGAGCGTCGGGCAGCCCGTCGGCGAGATGGCGCTTGCGGCGCTGCGCCGGCGAGACGCGCGAGGAGTAGGTGGCCAGCTCCTCGAGGGAGTGCACGCCGAGGGAGCCGACCCGGGCGATGAGTGCGTGGAGCACGTCGACCGTGGCCCGCGCGTCGGTGAGGGCGCGGTGGTCCGGCTCGGTCGCCGAGCGGAAGTGCGCGGCGAGCGTCGCGAGCTTGCAGTTGCGCACCTCGTCGCGCAGCAGGACCGCCCGCGCCAGCCGGGCGGTGTCCACGACGACGGGCTCGGTCCAGCGGTGACCGGTGCGGGCGCAGGCGCCCTTGAGGAAGGACACGTCATAGGGCGCGTTGTGCGCGACGATCACGGCCCCCTCGGCAAACGCGAGGAAGGCCGGCAGGGCGCTGGCCAGCCCCGGCGCGTCCACGAGCATCGCGTCGGTGATGCCGGTGAGGAGCGCGATGAACGGCGGCACAGGGACACCGGGGTCGACGAGGGTCTGGAACTCGCCGAGCACCTCCCCGGCCCGCACCTTGACGGCACCGATCTCGGTGATGCCGGCGTCGGCGGGCGAACCCCCGGTGGTCTCGAGGTCGACGACGACGAAGGTCACCTCGGTGAGCGGCGTGCCCAGCTCGTCGAGGGTCGCCTGCCGGGCCGCGGTGCTCACGGTGACGACGCTAGGCGGGGGGTACGACGGCGACGGTCAGGCGCGCCGCCGTAGGGTCGAGGACGACGCGACCGCGCCGGTCGCGAGAAGGTCGCCGAGGAAGGAAGCACCGTGGTCGTGGACCTCCCTGATGCCGAGTCGCGCTGGCGCTGCGGTCACTGCGGCAACCTGACCCGTTTCGACGTCGTGCGCACGAGCCGGGTGCGGGAGTTCTGGCACCTCGGCCTCGACGGCTCGCCCGCGGTCGAGGAGGCCGTGACCGAGTCCGGGGTGCTCGAGTCGGTGACGTGCCGCTGGTGCGGGGCCGGCGACCGGATCGAGGTCGTCCCCCGGCCCGAGACCGACGGCCCGCTCGAGGACTCGATCTCGCCGTGACCGGACCCGCCAGCGCCGGTGCTCCGCTGGCGGGCGTGCGGGTGCTGGACCTGACCCGGCTGCTGCCGGGCGCGTACGCGACCGTGCTGCTCGTGGACCTCGGCGCCGACGTCGTGAAGATCGAGGACCCGCGCGGCGGCGACGGACTGCGCGCGGCCCCGCCCTGGACCGCGTCGGGGGAGTCGGGTGCCTTCCTCGCCCTCTGCCGCGGCAAGCGCTCGGTGGCCCTCGACCTCAAGCACCCCGACGGGCGCCGGGCCCTGCTGGCGCTGGTCGCCGAGGCGGACGTGCTGCTGGACTCGTTCCGCCCCGGGGTGCTGGACCGGCTGGGGCTGGGACCCGAGGAGCTCGCCCGGGCCAACCCCGACCTCGTCCACGTGTCGCTGACCGCCTACGGCGACGGCGAGCGTGCCCGGCTCCCCGGGCACGACCTCAACGCCGAGGGCTACGCCGGGCTCCTGGGTCCCACCCGGGCGGCCGACGGCTCGGTCCCCCTCCCCGCCGTCCCGGTGGCGGACCTCGCGACCGGGCTGCAGGCGGCCCTCGCGGTGGTCAGCGGTCTGCGCGTGCGCGGCGGCTTCCGGGCGGACGTGACGATGCTCGACTCGGCGCTCTCGCTGGCGGTGCTGGACCAGGGCACCGTGATCGCGACCGGGTCGGACGGGCCCGTCCCCGGGGCGCTGACCGGCGGTCTCGCCTGCTACGGCGTCTATCGCTGCGCGGACGGCCTCGAGGTCGTCGTCGCCCCCATCGAGCCCGTGTTCTTCGCCCGCTTCGCCGAGCTCGTCGGCGAGCCCGACCTCGTGGCCCTCCAGTACGACATCACCGGGCAGGACGCGCTGCGAGGGCGGCTGAGCACCCTGTTCGGGACGCGGACGCGGGCGGAGTGGCTGGACCTGCTCGAGCACGACCAGACCTGCGTGACGCCGGTCCGCTCGGTCGCCGAGGCGCTGGCCGACCTCGACCTCGAGGCGCGCGGCGTCGTGACCGACGTCGTGCTGGCCGACGGCGGGCGCGCGCCGGTCGCCCGGGCCGCTCCGTGGGT
>JAHECT010000219.1 GCA_024641605.1 Micrococcales bacterium | reverse complement strand
TGGTCGGCGCACTCCATCAGCAACGTCGGCCAGCAGATGACGGCGGTCGCCGTCGGTATCCAGGTCTACGCGCTGACCGGCTCCAGCCTCGCCGTCGGTCTGGTCGGCCTCTTCCAGCTCGTCCCGCTGATCGGGTTCGGACTCTACGGCGGCGCTCTGTCCGACACCCACGACCGACGCATGATCGGCCTGGTGACGGCCGCGGGTCTCATGGCCTGCGCCGCGGTCCTCACCGCCCAGGCCGCCGCGGGGCTCGACAGCCTGGCGCTCCTCTACGCCGTCGTCGCCGTCCAGTCCGGCTTCTTCGCCGTGGGCAACCCGGCTCGCGGCGCGATCATCCCGCGCCTGGTGAGCGCGGAGCTGCTCCCCTCGGCGAACGCGCTGGGCATGCTCGCGTGGAACGTCGGCTTCACCGTCGGCCCGCTGCTCGCGGGCGGGCTGATCGCCCTGACCGGCAGCGTGACCGTCGCCTACGCCGTCGACGCCGTGGCGTTCTCGACCGTGGTGTGGGCCATGTGGCGGCTGCGACCCGTCCCGCCCGAGGGTGAGCCGAGCGCCCGCCGCGGCTGGTCCTCGGTCCGCGACGGCCTGACCTTCCTGCGCGGCAAGCGCAACCTGCAGATGTCGTTCTACGTCGACATCGCGGCGATGGTGTTCGGGATGCCCAGGGCGCTGTTCCCCGCCCTGGCGGCGGGACTGTTCCCGGGCGATCCGCGCGCGGCGGCCACCGCGGTCGGGCTGCTCTCGGCGGCCCCCGCCGTGGGCGCCGTCCTCTCCGGGGTGTTCTCCGGCTCGTTGCGCCGGGTCCACCGGCACGGGCTGGCCGTGGTCCTCAGCGTCCTGGCGTGGGGTCTGTCGATCGCGGTCTTCGGCCTCGTATCGAGCCTGTGGCTGGCGTGCGTCCTGCTCGCTGTGGCCGGTGCCGCCGACAACGTCAGCGCCATCTTCCGCACCACGATCCTGCAGGCCGCCACCCCGGACGCCTACCGCGGCCGCCTCCAGGGGATCTTCACCGTCGTGGTCGCCGGGGGGCCGCGCCTGGGCGACGTCGAGTCCGGCGTGGTGGCCGGCATCGCGGGCGAGACGTTCGCGGTCGTGAGCGGCGGGCTCGCCTGCATCGCGGTCACAGGGGCGCTGGTCGCCCGACGCCCGGAGTTCCTGCGCTACGACGGCCGCCGGCCGGTCCCGTGACCGTTCCGGTCCGTCGGTGATGGTCGGCGCCGGTCAGCGGCCGGTCAGCCACCGGTGGAGGAGCTCGGTGGTCACCGCGTCGAGGTCGAGACCGCGGCGCTTGGCCTCGGTGCGGGCGGCCTTGCGCAGCCGCTTCGGCACCGAGACGTCGAGCGCGACCGTCTTGCCGCGCATGAGGTCCACGTCGGTGTAGGCCTTGCGCCGCCGGCGCGCGGTCTGGTCGGCGTCCACGGCGGCCGCCGCCGGGCGCAGGTGGTCGGAGGTGGCTCCGGAGAACGCCCGGTCCGTCCGCCCACCGCCCTGCTTCGTCGCCGCCTTCGTCGCCGCCTTCTTCGTCGTGCCCGCCCGCCCGGACGTGCCGCCCGTCGGGGGTGCAGCGACCTCGGCCTCGGCGCGCGATGGGCGCGGCGCCTTGGTCGCGCGGGGGGCCTGGGCGGCGGTGGGCTCCTGCCTGCGTCGCGGCTGGACGGCCCGGGGGGAGCGCGCCGGGGCAGCGGGGTGGACGGTGGAGTCCTCGGCCTTGCGCAGAGCCGGGCGAGGGGCGGGGTTGGTCATCGTGGGTCCGTTCCGGTGGAGTAGCCGACGCCGGCGTCGAGCGACGCGCGAGCAGGCTCGGCGGCTCGGGCGAGGAGGGTGTCGAGCACGTCGTCGTACACCTCGGCGACCTCGCGGGCGCCCGGGGACCGCCACGCCTGCACGGGGACGCAGGCCCCTTGCGCCTGCTGCAGGGCGGTGCGCTCGGGGACGGTCGGGTCGAGGACGAGGCCCGGGTAGGCGGCCCGCAGCTCCGCCAGGCGGAAGGCGTGCTCGCTCGTGGAGACGCGGGCCCTGTTCACCAGGACCCCGGCGGGGCGCAGCACGAGATTGCTCGACCCGCGGACGACGTCGATGGCCTCGAGCGCGGCCGCGGCGCCGGGAAGGGCGAAGAAGGACGGCTCGGTCACCACGAGCGCCAGGCGGACCGCGGCGAGGGCGTTGCGGGTGAGCTCGCCCAGGCTCGGCGGGCAGTCGACGAGGACGAGGTCGTAGTCGTCGAGGACGCCCTCGAGGGCGATGCGCAGGCGCAGCGTGGAGTCGCGGCCCTCCGGGACGGCCCGGTGCTCCAGCGCGCGCTCGGCGGGCACGAGCGAGACCTCGGGCCCCCACCCGGAGGCGACCACCGCATCGGCAGCCACCCCGGGGCGGGCGTCGGCGAGGACGTCGTTGGTGGAGTAGGGAGTCGACACGGGGTCGAGGGCAGCGGTCGCGTTGGCCTGCGGGTCGAGGTCGACCACCAGGGTGCGCAGCCCGCGCTCCCAGGCCGCCCCGGCGATCCCGAGCAGGGTCGTGGTCTTGCCGACCCCGCCCTTCTGGGCGACGACGGCGCACGACACGGTCGCGGACCGTCGTTCTCCGTTCCCCATGCCTGTGCCTCCGGGTCCCCGCTGCCGCTCATGGTGCCACGTCCCGGCCCCCGCCGGTCGGTCGTCCTCGCGCCGGTCAGCGCCCGGTGAGCTCGGCGTAGCGCCGCAGGGCCTCGTCCCGCTCCTCGTGGTGGTCGACGATCCGGGACGGGTAGTCGGGGGCGAGAAGCGGCGCGGTCCAGGGTTCGTGGGCCGCCGCCCCGGCCAGCCCGCGCAGCTCGGGGACGTACCGGCGCACGTACTCGCCCTCCGGGTCGAACTTGCGGCCCTGCAGGACCGGGTTGAAGACGCGGAAGTACGGCGC
>JAHECT010000218.1 GCA_024641605.1 Micrococcales bacterium | reverse complement strand
CGCGATGTGAGCGACGACCTCGTGCTGCTGCCCTGGGCCGACCACGTGAGCCTGCTCGGCGGCGCGACCGAGGGTCTCGACGTGGCGGTCTGGACCGACGACGGACCGCTCCCGCCCGACGAGGTCCTGGAGCGGGTCACCTTCTACGTCCCGGCCTACCAGGGCGGGGCGCGGGCCCTCGAGTCGATGCGGCGCATGCCCCGCCTGCGCGTCGTGCAGAGCCTGTGGGCGGGGGTGGACGCCGTGTGGCCGCACCTGCCCCCCGGTGCAGCGCTGCACAACGCCGCGGGGGTCCACGACGCCAGCACGGCCGAGCTCGCCGTCGCGCTGGCCCTCGCCCGGCTGCGTGGCCTGGACGTCTTCGCCCGCGCCCAGGAGCGGGGCGAGTGGCGGCCCCGACGGATGGAGGCGCTGGCGGACCGGAGGGTCCTCGTCGTCGGGTACGGCCGCATCGGGCAGGCGATCGAGCGTCGGCTCGTCGGGTTCGAGGTCGAGGTGGTGAGGGTCGCCCGGTCCCCTCGCGTGCTGGAGGACGGGCGCGTCGTGCACGGGATGGGTGAGCTGCCCGACCTCCTGCCGCGGGCGGATGTGGTGGTGCTGATCGTCCCGCAGACGCCCGAGACCGTGGGCCTCGTCGACGCCGGCTTCCTGGCCCGGATGGCCCCGGGCGCACTGCTCGTCAACGTCGCCCGCGGGCCTGTCGTCGTCACCGACGACCTCGTCGCCGCCTTGCACGAGGGCCGGGTCACCGCCGCCCTGGACGTCACCGATCCGGAGCCGCTGCCGTCCGACCATCCCCTCTGGCGTGCGCCGGGGGTCCTCATCACCCCTCACGTGGGAGGCAACTCCTCGGCGTTCGAGCCGCGGGCCCAGCGGCTGGTGGCCGATCAGCTGCGTCGCCGTCGCGCGGGCGAAGAGCTCGTCAACCGCGTGAGCCGTCCCTGACCCCTGGGTGCGTGCGCGGCCGCGGTCGTTAGGCTCAGCGCGTGGACGCACCCGACATCAAGCCCCGTTCCCGCACGGTCACCGACGGCCTCGAGCGCGCCGCGGCGCGCGGCATGCTCCGCGCCGTCGGCATGGGCGACGACGACTGGGAGAAGCCGCAGATCGGCGTCGCGTCGTCCTGGAACGAGATCACGCCCTGCAACCTCTCGCTCGACCGCCTCGCGGACGCGGCGAAGGACGGGGTGCACGCGGCGGGGGGCTATCCCCTCGAGTTCGGGACCATCTCGGTCTCCGACGGCATCTCCATGGGACACGTCGGCATGCACTACTCGCTGGTCAGCCGCGAGGTGATCGCCGACTCGGTCGAGACCGTGTTCGAGGCCGAGCGCCTCGACGGGGCGGTCCTCCTGGCGGGCTGCGACAAGTCCGAGCCGGCCATGCTCATGGCCGCCGCGCGCCTCGACGTCTCCGCGGTCTTCCTCTACGCCGGGTCGATCCTGCCCGGGCGCGTGGGGGACAAGGAGGTCACGATCATCGACGCCTTCGAGGCGGTCGGCGCGTGCGCCCGGGGCCTGATCACCCGCGAGGAGGTCGACGCGATCGAGCGGGCGATCTGCCCGGGCGAGGGGGCCTGCGGCGGGATGTACACCGCCAACACCATGGCCGCGGCGGCCGAGGCGATGGGGATGAGCCTTCCCGGCTCGGCCGCGCCCCCGGCCGTCGACCGCCGCCGCGACGGCTACGCCCGTCGCTCCGGCGAGGCGGTCGTCGAGCTCCTGCGCCGCGGGATCACCACCCGCGACATCATCACGCGCGAGTCGCTCCTCAACGCGATCGCCGTCGTCGTGGCGCTCGGCGGCTCCACCAACGCGGTGCTGCACCTGCTCGCCATCGCCCACGAGGCGCATGTCGAGCTGGACATCGAGGACTTCAACCGCGTCGCCGACCGCGTGCCCCACCTGGCCAACGTGAAGCCGTTCGGGCAGTACGTCATGAGCGACGTGGACCGGATCGGTGGCGTGCCGGTCGTGATGAAGGCACTGCTCGACGCGGGCCTGCTCGACGGCGACTGCCTCACGGTCACCGGCCGCACGATGGCCGAGAACCTGGCCGTGATCGACCCTCCGGACCCCGACGGCAAGATCCTGCGGGCGCTGAGCGACCCCATCCACAGCACCGGCGGGCTCGCGATCCTGTCGGGGTCGCTGGCACCGGACGGGGCCGTGGTGAAGACGGCCGGCTTCGACACCGACGTCTTCGAGGGGAACGCCCGCGTCTTCGACGGCGAGGCCGGCGCGATGCAGGCCGTCGAGGACGGGATCCTGCGCAAGGACGACGTCGTCGTGATCCGCTACGAAGGGCCCAAGGGCGGTCCCGGGATGCGGGAGATGCTCGCCGTCACCGGCGCCATCAAGGGCGCCGGACTGGGCAAGGACGTGCTGCTCATCACGGACGGGCGCTTCTCCGGCGGCACGACCGGCCTCTGCGTCGGGCACGTGGCCCCCGAGGCTGTGGACGGCGGACCGATCGCCTTCGTCGAGGACGGCGACCGGATCCGCCTCGACGCGGCCGCGCGCACGCTGGAGCTGCTCGTGGAGCCGGCCGAGCTGGAGCGACGGAAGGCGGCCTGGACCCGCCCCGCGCCCAAGCACCAGCGGGGCGTCCTCGCGAAGTACGCGCGGCTCGTCGGATCGGCGCGCTACGGCGCCGTCTGCGACTGACGCTGCTCCGAACGGGTGACCGCCGCACGCCCGCGCGTCGGCCCGCGGGTCACCCGGCGTGACCGTGCTCATTCCCGGGGTCTCGGACGGCTCAAGGAACGATCACCCGCGCCGATGGCGAGAGGGTGAGCCCACCTCGCACGTCCTCGCACCGTGCCACGGCGGCGCGCGTCGGCGCCGTCGTGGGGTGCGCGCTCGTCGTGGGGGCGGTGCCCTCCTTCGCCGCGTCGCGCCTCGGCGCC
>JAHECT010000004.1 GCA_024641605.1 Micrococcales bacterium | reverse complement strand
CGCCCGCGGGTCCGCCGCGGCTGGCTCGCCCGGACCCGCGCGACAAGGTTGCCGCCATCGAGCGTGAGGCGCTCAAGATCGCCCTGCAGGCCCCCCAGGTCGCGGGCAGCTGGGTCGACGCGGTGGAGACCGACGCCTTCCGGACGCCCGCCTTCGCCGCGGCCCACCGCGCGGTCGTCGACGCCGGCGGCGCGGCCACCGGGCTGACCGACCGCGCCTGGCTCGACGCCGTGCTGGCGGTCTGCCCCGACGACGCCGTCCGCGCGGTCGTGCACGAGCTCGCGGTGGACCCGCTGCCCACCGACGAGATCGACGAGCGCTACGCCACCTCGGTGCTGGCCCGGCTGCTCGAGATGGACGCCAGCCGCAGGATCGCCGACCTCAAGGCCCGCCTCCAGCGGGTCGAGCCGACCGCCGACCCAGATGCGTACCAGGCGCTCTTCGCCGACGTGCTCGCCCTGGAGACCTATCGCCGCGGGTTGCGCGAGCAGGTGGCCGGAGGCGGGTCGTGAGCTGGCGCCTCCCCGGGGAGCTGCGCCGGCGGGCGGCCCCGGACCGCGTGCTGGCCTGGACCCGTAGCGGCACGTCGGAGCTCGCCGCGCTCGACACCGCGCTGCTGCTGCCGGACGGCTCGGACCCCGAGCGCATCCCATGGGACCTGGTGCTGCGCGCGTCCTGGTCCGACGGGCGTCTCGAGGTCAGCGCCCAGGACCGCCCGGGGGGCGCCGCGCGGACGGTCGTGATCCCGGTCGCGGGCGACCTGGGCAGCCTGCCGGAGGTGGTCCGGGACCGCGTCAACGCCAGCATCGTGGTCCAGCACCACGTCGCCCTCCGCGGCGAGAGCGGTGCCCGCATCGTGGCGCGACGCCGGCCCGGGAGCACAGACCTGCGCTGGTCGGTCGTGTTCGATCCGGGGCTGGACGCCGCCGACCCCGCGCTCCGGGCCGCGGCCGACGCGGCCCTCGTCGTGCTCCGGGACTCCCTGGGAGTCTGAGCCCTCGCCGGCGATTTCGGGGGCGCAGGATCGCCTTGCTATCCTTCCCCGACTGCCGATCCGGCAGGTGCACGATCCCGCGTAGCTCAACGGCAGAGCTCCCGACTGTTAATCGGGCGGTTACTGGTTCGAATCCAGTCGCGGGAGCCAAGAGCAGCCCCTGGCCTGCAGAGATGCAGATCAGGGGCTGTCTGCTCGGAGGCCCTCCGGGGACGATCCCCTCATCCCCCCCGGATTGACTTCACTCACGAGTAGCCGCCCACTGCTCTGCCAAAGACAGGTCATCTTGACCGTTGCGTCTGCCAGAACTGCGAAGCATCCCTGTTCGAAGACCCGACCTGGGGACTCCCTCGGCTCCTGATGGATCAACCCGCCGAGAGCCTCGACGCCGAGCGACTCGGTGCTCTCGGCGCGTGAACGGCTGGTACCGGTCCTCTGACCCTGCTTGTTGCGGTCGTAGCGACGGCCATGACCTTCCCGACCGACTCGCTGGTGGGCCGTTTCGGACGCCTCGGCTCGCGTCTGTCTTCATGCTGGCCGTGATTGTCGCCGCTGTCCCGAACGTCGTCGCGGCGCTAGGGGTGAGCATCCTGGTCGGCCCTGCCGTCGTCGCCGCCCTCTACAACTACCTTCCGGGTCGTGCCTTGGTCTCATCCGTGATCGATGGGCTGGCCAGCGCACCGGTCTCCGCCATTGCTCGTGGCACCGAAGCCATCCTGACCGCAGCATTCTTGGCGCTCGGGATGCTGCTCGGCAGCCGTGTCGGAGCCGGCCTCGGGATCTCCTACGAACCCGCGCAACTTGACGTACCCGCGCCACTGTCGATTCTGGGCGCCGCAATCGGGGTGCTGGGCATCGGCCTTGCGTGGGGAACTCCACGTTCATCCATCGTCGCAGTCGTGGCGATTGCCACGATCGGATGGCTGCCGATCGTTCTCGATGGCTCGAACTCCACCGGGCCGAACCTGCTGGCGTTCGGTCTTGCATCGGGGCTGGTCGGGATTCTCGGGGTCGTCGCCGCGACGCTGCAGGGCTCGCCGTCCAGCATCTATGTCGGGGTTGCGATCCTGCCGCTGGTTCCTGGCTTCACGCTCAACAGCAGCATGCTCGCGCTGGCGCAGGGCGAAACAGCGGACGCGACAGCGGCCCTTGCCGACGCCGGTGTCATCTCTCTGGCGATCGCCGTCGGAGTCGCCGTTGGGCTGAGCATCGGAAAGAACACGATCAAGATCGGCAAGCAACTGTCCCGATGAGCGTGCCCGCGCTCCCGGCTTACGTCCCACGACATGGGATCTCAGGGTGTAGTCATGGCACCCGGAGCATGGCGGTGGGCGTCCCCCGGCGTCTGCTAGGTCATGCCGAAGCGGTCCGGTCGTCGTCGCTTCGATCGAGGTTGGCGTGTACCGCGGCGACGACGAGCTTGGCGGCGACACCGATGAACACCAGGTCCAGCACCATCTGGGCGGTGACCGCGATGCGCGCACCGCTGCTGACGGCGTGGATGTCACCGAACCCGACGGTGGTCAGGACTGTGGTCGAGAAGTAGAGCGCCCCGACCTTGTCCATAGGCTCGGAGAAGGCCGTGGGATCCGCGGCGCTGATCTCGAGGTAGGACACCGAGGCCAGGACGACGAAGATCACGGCGAGCATGACGAGGACCTCGACACCTCGTACCTCGGGAAGTTCCGCCCTGACGATGCGGCGCAGCTCCCACACGAACAATGCTCCGAACGTCAGCCCGGTGAGCAGCACCCGGACTAGCTCCCAGGTGGGCGCCGAGGCCGGCCTGACCGGCCACAGGACGTAGAGCACCACGACGAACGACGTCAGGACGAGCAGCCGCACCACCGACCTCCGGGCCACGGCACGGCGCTCGCGGGCGTCCAGCTCGGTGAAGCGCCCCGCTCGTCGTTCCCTCGCCGCCGAGGACTCCGTGCCGCCGGCCTCGGGGGACATCAGTCGGCCCCGGGTGGGGCACCGTCCGCGTCAGGCGTGGCGGCGGCGGCACCCCTGCCAGCCGTGGCACGCGGCGCGGACGCGGAGTCGACGGACTTGGCGATGTCGGGAAGCAGGTCGTAGCGATTGCCGTAGGCGTCGAGCAGGGCCAGCAGCATGGCCGCCACGGGCACGGCCAGGAAGGCGCCCGCGACCCCGAAAAGGGCAGCGCCGAGGAGGACGGCGCCGAACGATACGGCCGGGTTCACGTCGACCGCCTTGGCACTGATCCGCGGCTCGATGGTGAGGTTCTCCACCTGCTGGTACAGCACGGCCCAGGCTAGAGCGATCACCCCGACCCACGGGTTCGGGCTGAGCAGGCCGACCGCGACGGGCAGGATGATCGAGATGTAGGTGCCGATGGTCGGCACGAACTGCGCCACGATGCCCGTCCACAGCGACAGCGGCAGCCAGTACGGCATGCCGATGATCACGAAGACGATCGCTGTGGTCCCCGCGTTGATGGCCGCGAGCACGACCCTCGCCCCGACGTAGCCACCGGTCTTCTCCGCCGTCAACGTCCAGACGGTGGCGACGACCGACTGGCTCCTCGGCGGGAACAGCGACCCCACCCACCGGGCCAACCACGGCATGCCCGCCGAGATGTAGAAGACGAAGAGGCCGAAGGTGAAGATGCTGAACAGGCCACCGACCACCGTGCCCAGGAAGCCCAGGATGCTGACCCCCAGCTTCGCGGCCGCCTCAGCCAGCTGCTCCGGACTGAGGTCGACTGAGGACAGCAGCGAGTCCCGGGACAGAGACATGGAGAACGCGTCGTTCGCCCACGCCAGCACCTTGTCGACGAGCTCGGGGACCATCAGGATCAGCTGCACCACCTGCTGGACGAACAGGTTGCCGAAGACGACGAGGAACACCGCTCCGAAGATCGCCGCCCCGGCCATCACCACCCCGGTGGCCGCGCCGCGGGGCATGTGGCGGGACAGCCGCCGGACCACCGGTTCCATCACCAGGGCGGCGAACCAGGACATGAGCACCGTGAAGATGACCGGGCCGCCGTCGCTGATGACGAATCGCAGGAACAGAGCGAGGGCGACTACGGCCAGGAACGTGAACCAGAGGCGCCAGAAGTACCGCATGGGGGGGACCCCGCCGGACAGGTCACCGCCCTCATCACGTGGAGATGCCTCGGGTTCGATCGAATGCGACTGCGTCTCGGCAGGCTGCTGAGCGTTCATGCGAGCACCGTCGTCCCTTCGGATTGTCTTGGCGCGATGCGCTTCTGCGCCCGTGCCTACCCTGCCACCGCGGCGCCTTCGTCGAGGGAAGCGACACCGGAGCAACTGATTCGATCGGCCACAGACCGGCAGGTGATGTCCGTCCCGTCCGCTACGGCCTGCCCTGGCCGCCCTCGATGGGATCGAAGGGGCTGCTGCACGTTTCCGTCACATCGGTCAGGCAGCCGGGGTGGCGGCCCGGTTCATGATCATCTCGAGCTTGATGGGGGGTCAACCGACCGAGCCGGGGTTGGCGTCGACGGCGCCGGCAGGTGCCCCCGGCCGCCTAGGAGTCGGGGTCGGTCGCATCGGCGTCGAACCGGGCGGAGATGCGCTCCACGACGGTCCGCTCCTGGGTGCGGGCCACCAGCGTCAGCGCGCGGACGTCGGCATCCGTCGGTTGCGTCAGGTCGAGCCCGCGCGGCCAGAGCCGACGGCGCCGCACGAGGGCGATCTCCGCGGCGTAGACGATCGCCTGGTTGACCAGGTACAGCAGCGCGAAGATGCCGGCGATGGTCGCGAAGCTGCCGTAGACGGGACCGGCCCGGGCGATGAACTGCGGGAGCACGAGGGCGCCGAAGGTGAGCAGGCCCGTGACGACGAGAGCGCCGAGCGATGCGGCGGGCCAGACCGCGGTGACGCGCGCCCCGCGCGGGAGCAGGAGGGCGGTGGCCGCCCAGAACAGGCAGAAGACCAGGGCGGCCGTGCCGAGGAAGGCCGCGGCGCGCGTGAGCGCGGGCAGGTCCGGCAGCGCGCCGACGGCGACGGTGATCGCGCCGATGCTGATGAGGCCGACGACCAGGACGAGGAACATCGCGATGATGCGGAGGTAGCGCGGGAAGAACTCCAGCCGCCGACGGTGGGGGACGGCGGCGAGGTGGTTGAGGGTGTCGTAGGCGGAGTAGACGATGCCCAGACCGGAGAGCAGCAGCGCGACGACGGCGATCCAGAAGGCGAGGCCACCGGTCGGCAGGGTGCGCACCGCGTTGTCCACGGTGGCCTGCAGGTCCTCCGGGACGATCGCGTCGATGAGCTCCTCCCGGAGGGCGTCGTTGCCCGCGAGCACGGTGCTGATCGCGACCGCGACGAGCAGCAGCAGCGGGAAGATGCTGAGGAAGCCGTAGTAGGTCAGCAGTGCCGCGTACCGGGATCCCTGGTCGTCGCCGTACTTCTTGATGACGGCGTAGGGGAAGCCGAGGACCGTGTGCCGCTGCTGGAGGTCGTCGGCCCAGGCGCGCAGCCCGGTGACCCGGGCGCTCACCCGGTCCCCGAACGAAGTCCCGTCGCTCACCCGTCCCACTCTGCCGTACCTCGGGGTCCGGGCGAGCGAGGGTCTCCGGCCCGCGAGGTTGCGCTCCTTCCTCGCGGACGGCGCCGCCGAACCGGTGCACCGCTGCTCGGCCGTGCGTCGGGCTAGGCTCGCGGCGCGTCGGGGCGGTAGCTCAGCTGGTCAGAGCAGCGGACTCATAATCCGTCAGGTCGTGGGTTCGAGCCCCACCCGCCCCACCACGTGGTCATCGACCCCGGCTCGGGCGCCGGCGACCCAGCCGGTGGCGATCAGTCGTGGCGGAACCCTTCGGCGAATCGCCAGGTGGGATAGCGCGCCGACAGGTGTTCCAGATGCCCGTCCCAGTCCGCGGGTCCGAGCGCGACCGGCGGGACGAGCGTGATCCGCAGGTCCCGCACCTGGAAGCCCCACGAGAATCCGGCGAGGGCGTGGACGTCGAACCGCCCGCCGTCCCCGCCGTCGGGGACGCAGAGGAAGCTGTGCGCCGTCCACGCCATGTCCCGCAGCGGCGAGCGTGACGGCGCGTCGAACAGCTGGGGATTGAGCCCGACCCAGCAGAACGGATGGGGGAGCTCCCCCAGGAAGTCGAGCGGGTCGATCTCGAAGTCGCGTCCGAGCGACCGGTTGTCGTCGGACCGCACGAGCTGCACCCACCCGAGGACGGCGTCGTAGCCGTGCGCCGGGTAGTCGACCGTGGCGTGGCAGCGAGGGAACCCGGCGGCGGCCGGTGGCGCGCCCAGGCGCTCGGGCTTCGCGTTCGCCGCGTACGCGACGGTGATCCGTCCCTCGAGGCCGCGGAGGGCGAAGGGAAGCTCCATCGCTTCAGGCTACTCATCCTGTGGTCGGCTCCGACCGGTCCCTCGCGTGGGCGAGCCGCGTCCGATGTGCGTGCCGCTAGCGTGGCGTCGTGAGCTTGGAACGGGTACGGGCGACGCGGTACGTGCTGCCGCTGCGCGAGGGCGGCTCGCTGCCCGGTCTCGTGGAGGCCGACGATCTCGGTACCTACGTGGTGAAGTTCCGCGGCGCCGGCCAGGGCCGGCTGGCCCTCGTGGCGGAGGTCGTCGTGGGTGAGCTGGGCCGGCGCCTGGGCCTCCCCGTCCCCGACCTCGTGCTCGTCGACGTGGACCCGGCGCTGGCCGCGGCTGAGCCCGACGAGGAGGTGCAGGACCTGCTCCGCGCCAGCCCCGGGCTCAACCTCGGCCTTGACTACCTCCCGGGAGCGCTGGGTCTCGAACGGCCGGACGGCGTCGATCCGGACCTCGCCGCCCGCATCGTCTGGTTCGACTCCCTCGTGCTCAACGTCGACCGGTCCTGGCGCAACCCCAACCTCCTGCGCTGGCACGGCGACCCGTGGCTGATCGACCACGGCGCCGCGCTCTACCTCCACCACGACTGGCCCCCGCGCGAGCAGGCCGCGACGCGCAGCCTGCCCGGAGCGGCCGACCACGTGCTGCTCCCCGTGGCGGGCCCGTTGGCGGCGGTGCAGGCCGAGCTCGGACCGGTCGTCGCCGCCGACCTGGTCCGCGACGTCGTCGCCCTCGTGCCCGACGAGTGGCTCGAGGCGCGCGCCGACGTGGCGTCCGCGCGATCGGCGTACGTGGACCTGCTCACCGACCGGGCCGCGAACCCGACACCCTGGCTCGACCCCGTGGAGGTGGCCCGTGCCGCACGCGTATGAGTGGGCCGTCCTGCGCGTGGTGCCACGGGTGGAGCGGTGCGAGTTCGTCAACGTGGGCGTGGTCGTCTACTGCCAGGCCCTCGACTACCTCGGCGTCACGCTCACCGACGACCTGGCGCGGGCGCAGGCGCTCGACCCCGCGCTCGACGTCGCCGGGGTGCAGTCCCATCTCGAGGGGGTTCGCGCGGTCTGCGAGGGGGCACCCGCGGCGGGGGCGAACGGGCGCCGTCCCCCGGGGGAGAGGTTCCGGTGGCTCGTGGCGCCCCGGAGCACGGTGGTGCAGGCCTCGCCGGTGCACACCGGTCTCACCGAGGACCCCGGCGCCGAGCTGGACGATCTCGCCCGCCGCATGGTCCTCGCGCCCGGCTGAGCACCCTCCGGAGCGGCCGCGGCGCACCGACCCTGGCGAATTGCGCCCGGTCGGTGGTTGAACTTCCTACGATCGACGGGTGACGGAGGGACTCCCGCTGCCCGAAGGGCCCCAGGCGGCAGAAGCGCGGCGACCCGACTGGATGCGTGCCACCCTGGAGAAGGTGCCCACGGATGTCGCGACGATGTTCTCCGGCGTCGCCGATCGCTACGACGTCGCCAACGAGGTGCTGGCCCTCGGCCAGACCCGCGTGTGGCGTCGCGCCCTGGTCAACGCTGTGGACCCGAGCCCTGGAGAGCTGGTCCTCGACCTCGCCGCAGGCACGGGGACGTCGAGCCTGCCGATGATCGACCGCGGGGCGCGGGTGATCCCTTGCGACTTCTCCCCGGGGATGCTCATGGTCGGCCACGAGCGCCGGCCCAACCTCCCCTTCACGGCCGGCGACGCGCTCGCGCTGCCCTTCCGCGACCACTCGTTCGACGCCGCGACGATCTCCTTCGGCCTGCGCAACGTGGTGGACGCCTCGGCGGCACTCCGGGAGCTCCATCGCGTCGTCCGCCCGGGCGGACGACTCGTCGTCTGCGAGTTCAGCCACCCCCGCAACGGGGTGCTGCGCAAGCTCTACTCCGAGTACCTCATGGGTGCGATCCCGCCCGTGGCCCGCGCTGTCGCGAGCAACCCGGACGCCTACGTCTACCTCGCCGAGTCCATCCAGGCCTGGCCGGACCAGCGGTCCCTCGCGGGTCACATGCGCGAGTCGGGGTGGAAGGGCGTGGAGTGGCTCGACATCCACGGCGGGATCGTGGCGCTGCACCGCGGTCAGCGGCACTGACCATCTGACCCGCTGACCAGACAGGCCGGCTCAGGCGCCGTTGGTTCCGTCCGTGGCAGGACCCTCGGGGTCGGCCGCACGCTTCGCGTCCAGCTCGGCGACCGCGCGCGCTGCCGTCCGGTACCACGCGACGAGGGCCCCGATGCCGATGATGATCTGCGGCACGTAGGAGGCGGCACGCCAGACCAGCGTCGCGGCCGTGGCGTCGCCGTCGGAGACGCCCATCGCGGTGAGCAGCCCGATCATGAGGGCGTCGACCGTGCCGAGGCCTCCGGGCGTGATGGGGATCATGATGCCGATCTGGGCCACCGCGTAGGCGCCGAAGACCACGAGGAACGGCGTGGTCTCGCCGCCCACCTCGATCCCGCGCAGCGCCGCGAACAGGATCATGAACTGCATGAACGAGACGCCGACCTGGGCGACGGTGATGTGCGCCCAGCGTCGGCGTACGAGACCGACGACCTGCTCGCGGAAGCTCACGACGGTGGGGACGAGGTCGAACTCGACCTCGGGCTTCCGGCGACGCATGACCGGACCGGCCAGCCGATTCCCCAGTCGACCGATCTTCTCGGCCAGCGACTCGCTGCGCATGATGAGGGCGAACACGACGATCATCGCCAGCAGGACCGCCAGCCCGATCGCCCCGATGTAGGCGTAGGGGCCGGGGTCGATGGTGTCGGAGGCCGTGATGGCCATGAGCCCGAAGACCGGCAGTCCCAGCGTGACGAAGATGCTCCACACGCCGACCGCGGTGATCGCCGCGGTGGCCGCGGACGGCGTGACCTTGAACGTCGCGAGCATCGCGTACTGCACGCCCAGGCCGAACGCGCCGCCGGCGGGGATGCCGTTGCTGATCGCGAAGGCCGCCTGGTTGAGCTGGAAGGACCGGCGATAGGGGAGACCGGGCGTCGCGGCGATGAAGGGGAACCCGTACCAGAGGTTGTACGCGAGCACCATGAGGCCGAGCACGACGAGGCCGGTGAGCGTCATGGACTCGAGCGAGGTGACGGCGTCCTGGTAGGACCCGATCTGAGGGATGACGCGCGCGAAGATGATGACGATGACCGCCAGCCCGATGAGGCCCATGATGATCGACTTGCGCTTGTCGAGTGCGGGCACCGTCGGGTTCTGCTCGGCCATGGGGGAACCCTAGGGTGCGACGGCGTGCCGGGACGTGCGCCGTGCGAGAGTCGAGCCGTGGATCCGCACGAGCGCACCGCCCGCCTCGCTCGGGAACCCTTCCTCGACCTCGTCTCCTTCCGGGCCGACGGGACCGCAGCGCACACACCCGTCTGGGTCAGCGGCGACGGCACGCATCTGTTCGTGTCCACGTTCGCCCACTCGTGGAAGGTCCGTCGGATCCTGGCCGACCCGCGGGTGGCGGTCGCGGCGTGCGACGGGTACGGCGCGCTCCTCCCCGAAGCGGCCTACGCCGCCGGGCGGGCGACCGTGCTGGACCGCAGCGAGTTCCGTCCCGGCGTGCGGGCCCACCGGGCGAAGTACGGACGCCACTTCTCGCTCATGTGGCCCGCCCGGTGGCCGCTCCGGCTCATCGGGAAGCGGAGGGTCTGGATCGTGGTGGACCTCGTCGAGGAGCCGCCCCCGACGATCGACCCGCCGACCGTGCGGGGCTAGTCGCCCGTGGCTCCGTCGATGCGCTCGCGCAGCAGGTCGGCGTGGCCGTTGTGCCGGGCGTACTCCTCGATCATGTGGAGGTACACCCAGCGGAGATCGAGCTCGCGCCCGTCATGGGTGCGGAACCGGTGCTCGAGCGGGAACCCGCTCACGGCCTCGTCGGCCAGCCGGCACTGCTCGGCGTAGATGTCGAGCACCTCGGGAGCCGGCACCGCGTCGAGGTCGTCCCACTCGCTGTCCTCCTCGATGCCGAAGAAGCCGTGGGAGGCGACGCCGGCGACGTGGGTTCGGAACCACCACGCCTCGACCTCGGCCATGTGCCGCACCAGGCCCAGGAGGGACAACCGGGACGGCGGCACGCTGCGGAGGGCGAGCTGCTCGTGGGTGAGCCCCGCGCACTTGCCCAGCAGCGTGGCCCGGTGGAAGTCGAGCCACCCCTGCAGGCAGGTGCGCTCATCCGTCAGGCGGGGGGAGGGCGCGCGGTCGACGTCGGGTGCGGTCCAGGCCATGACGGCATCCTGACCCAGAGCGGGCAGCGGCGTCACGCGGCCGCGCGGTCGTACCCGAGTCGGTAGCCGACGCCGCGCACGGCGGTGCCTACGCGCGGCCCGCCGGCCCGTGACACCTTGCTGCGCAGCCGCGACAGGTGGACCTCCACGACGTGGTCGTCGCCGTACCAGGCGCCCCAGACCCGGGAGACGATCTCGTCGCGCGGCACGACGCGGTGCGGGTCCTCCATGAGGATCGCCAGGAGGTCGAACTCGATGCGGGTGAGGGCCACCGGGAGACCCGCGACCTCGACGGTCCGGGACCGGTGATCGAGGGTCAACAAGCCGACCGACAGCACGGAGTCGGGCTCGTGCGGGCGTCGCCGCCCCAGCAGCGCCCGGACGTGGGCGAGGAGCAGGCGCTCGGAGCTCCCGCGCGGCACCACATCGTCGGCACCGGCCGCGAACGCGACCTGCTGGTCGAGGTCGTCGCCGGCTCCGGCGACCACGACGAGGGAGTCGGTGTGCGACCGCAGGGCGCGCACGGTCGCGGTCAGTCGTCCCGCCCCGTCGTGGCCCACCATGAGGACGAGGTGGGGCTGATGACGACGGGTGGCCGCCAGGCACGCTCCCGAGGGCACCGGCCCGGCCGTTCGCAGGCCGGCCGCCAGGAGGGCCTCCACGGCGGCCCGTGAGACGGGTCCGCAGAGCAGGACGTCGGCTCGCATGGGGCACCTCCGGCCTCGTCAGCCCCGCTATCGACGTCGGGGGATCACGGTCTTGAGGATCCGGAGAGAAATCCGTCATCCGGTGCATCCGAGCGGGTCGGCACCGCCGATGAGCAGGTGACGCACCCGGAAGGTCCGGGTCAGGTCACGGAGGAACCGACATGTCCCTGCGCTCCCGTCTTGCCGCGAGCACCGCCGCGGCCGCGCTCGTCCTCACCGGTGCCGCCGTCGCGGTCCCCGCGGCCGGTGCCGCCCCTCTCCCCGCGACCGCCGCCCAGGGCACCAAGCCCCTGGCCGCGGTGCTCACCGCCCACGGTGGCGGCACATTCGACAGCAACTGGGGCGACTTCGACATCGTCACCCGGGCCGTCCTGGCCGTGCTCAAGGCCAAGCCCGACTCGGCCGTGAAGGTCCTTACCGACGGCTCGGTCCGCCTGACCGCCTTCATCCCCACGGACAAGGCCTTCCAGCGCCTCGTGCGGTCGCTGACCGGCAAGACGCTGGAGTCCGAGCGCGCCGTGTTCCGTGCCGTCGCCGGTCTCGGCATCCCCACGGTGGAGGCCGTGCTGCTCTACCACGTCGTCCCCGGGGCCACGATCACCTCGGCCCAGGCGCTCAAGGCGAACGGCGCGGTCCTCACGACCGCCGGCGGTGCGACGATCAAGGTCGGGGTCGCGCCCGGCCCGCGGATCATCCTGCGGGACAAGGACACCGACTCGCGCAACGCTCGGGTGATCCTGTCCAAGGTGGACATCAACAAGGGCAACCGCCAGATCGCCCACGGCATCTCGCGGGTGCTGCGCCCGATCGACCTGCCGAACTGACGCGCGTGAGCGAGCCCCCGGCCGAGGGTCGGGGGCTCGCTCACGTCCGGGGTCAGGAAGGAGGCGTCGGCGCCGGCGCGGCCGCTGTGCGGACCGACGGCGGTGGTGGCGGTACGAACGCGGTGCGCTCGCTCGGCAGGACGAGGCGCACCACCGCCCCCGCCTCAGGTGCGTTGGCCACCGTGAGGGTCCCGCCGTGCGCCTCCGCGACGGCCTTCACGATCGCGAGCCCGAGGCCGGACCCGCCGGTGGCGCGGGACCTGCTCTCGTCCCCTCGCGTGAAGCGCTCGGTGGCGCGGGCGATCAGGTCGTCGGGGAAGCCCGGTCCGTCGTCGCTGACCTCGACCACCGTCTCGGTCGGACCGGCGATGACGCGGGTCGTCACGCGCGTCCCCTCGGGCGTGTGGGCGCGCGCGTTGGCCAGCAGGTTGGCCACGGCCTGGTGGAGCCGTGTCGCGTCGCCGATGACGGTCGCCTGCTCGGCCCCGTCGACCTCCCAGACGTGGTCCGCTCCGGCCGTCGCGGCCTCCGCCACCGCCTCGTCGACGACCGCGCGGAGCTCGACGCGCTCCCGCGCCAGCGGGCGCTCCTCGTCGAGCGAGGCCAGCAGCAGCAGATCCTCGACGAGCAGCCCCATGCGGCTGGCCGCCGCCTCGATCCGGGCAGCGGCCTCGGCCGCCGACGCCGGGTCGGCCTGCGCGCCGCGGCGCATGAGCTCGGCGTAGCCGCGCACCGCCGCCAGCGGGGTGCGCAGCTCGTGCCCGGCGTCGGACACGAATCGCCGCAGCCGGTCCTCGGTCTCGGCCCGCGAGCGCAGGGACTGCTCGACGTGGTCGAGCATCGCGTTGACGGCCAGGCCGACCTGGCCGACCTCGGTCGTGGGGACGGGGTCGCCGACGCGCGCCGGGATGTCCACGTCGCCCCGTTCGAGCGGGAGCGAGGCCACCTCCGCGGCCGTGGCGGCGACGTCCTCCAGCGGGCGCAGGGAGCGCCGGACGAACCAGGTGCCCACGACGGCGACGAGGAGCAGCGCAAGGCCCACGACGACGACCTCGACCGCGAGCAGCTGCGCCGTCACCTCGGCGGCCTGCGCCAGCGGGATGTAGGCCACGAGCGTCACCGTGCGCCGGGACTGGTCGAGCACGTCGATCGCGACCGCCCGGCTGGGGCCCGAGTCGCTGAGATCGATCGTCACCGGCGACGCAGCATCGTCCCGGGGGACCGCGGCGAGCGCGGCCGTGTCCGCGGCGGAGTAGGGCTCGGGCTCGTCGGCACCCGGGAGGCCCTGGGTCAGCGGGGTGGCCTGCCCGCCGGGACCGATCAGCACGACCGTGGCGCCGGCGGAGGTCCACGAGCGGATGGTCTGGTCCACCCCACCTCGCGGCATCTGGGCGGTCAGCAGGCTGATCTTCGGCCCGACGAGGTTGTTGTCGATCTGGTCGACCAGCCAGGAGCGCAGAGCGAGCAGCGTGGTCGCCGCGACGACGACCAGCGTCGCGCTCATGACGGCGAGGAGACCGATGACCAGGCGCCGGCGCAGGGGCATGGCGGCCCACCCACCGACGTGCGTGTCAGCCACCGGAGTCGCTCGCTCGCGGGGGCCTCAGCACGTACCCCACACCCCGGACGGTGTGGATGAGCGGCTCGCGGTCGGTGTCGATCTTGCGGCGCAGGTAGCCGACGTACTGCTCGACGATGTTGCTGCGGCCGGCGAAGTCGTAGTGCCAGACGCGGTCGAGGATCTGGGACTTGCTCACGACCGTGCGTGCGTTCTGCATGAGGAAGCGCAGGAGATCGAACTCGGTGGGGGTCAGCTCGATCTCCTCCTCGCCCCGGTGGACCTCGCGGGTGAGCTCGTCGAGAGTGAGGTCGGAGACGGTGAGCAGGGCACCGCGCTCGTCCAGCCGGCCGGTGCGGCGCAGCACCGCTTGCAGCCGAGCGAGGAGCTCCTCGAGGCTGAAGGGCTTCGCGATGTAGTCGTCCGCCCCGGCGCGCAGTCCCGCGATGCGGTCGCGCGTCTCGCCCCGGGCGGTGAGGAACACCGCCGGGAGGTCCGGGTGCTCGGCACGCAGCCGGCCCAGCAGGCGGACGCCGTCGTCCCCGGGGAGCATCACGTCGAGGACGGCGATGTCGGGCCGGAAGTCGCGCGCGACGCGCATGGCCTCGTCGGCGTCGGCGGCGGTCGCCGTGCGGCAGCCGTCGAAGCGCAGCGCCGTCGAGACGAGCTCGGCGAGGTCGGGCTCGTCGTCGACGACGAGCACGCGCACCGGGGGCACACCCTCGGGCGAACGCAGGTAGCTCTGCGGCTGGTCGTCCTCGGTCATCACGGCTCTCATGCTCCCGTCGCCCCCGCCGTCGTGGCGAACGCAGGTCCCCACGCGGTGGCGCGGTCGCCGTGGACGACGTACGCCGACCATCCTGGCAGCGCGGCGAACCATCGGGCCCCTGCCACACCGTCGACGAGCAGGGCGGTCGCGAACGCGTCGGCCAGCGCTGCGTCGGGTCCGACGACCGTGGCCTGCCGGGCGCCGTGCGCCGGCGAGCCTGTGCGCGGGTCGGTGACGTGCGGACCGCGCTCGCTCGTGCCGGAGGTCGCCACCGCGAGGCCCGCGGCCTCGACGACCGCGATCACCTCGTGGGGCCGGTCCGGGTGCACGACGCCGATCGGCCAGTCCTCGCCCCGGCAGACCAGGTCGCCACCTGCGTCGACGGACACCCGGCGCAGCCCGTGGCGGTGGGCCAGGTCCAGGCACCGGGCGGCCGCCCAGCCCTTGACCAGCCCGCTGGGGTCGAAGCCGCCCGCTGCCCGCCATGGGTCGAACGCCCCGCGGGTGATCAGGCGCGCCTCCAGGCAGCGATCGATCACCTCGGCGACATCGGGGGCAACGACGTGGACCCCGCCGGAACGCAGCCGGGATACGACGCTGTCGGTGCGGTAGGGCGAGAACACCCGGTCCACGCGGTGCAGCTCCGCTCGGATCGCCGCCCAGGCCGCGTCGACCGCGATCTCGGAGGCGTCCTCATCGCGGACGTCGACGGAGACGACGGTGCCCCAGACTGCCTCGCTGCGGGTCGAGAGCCGGCCCGCCTGGAGCGTCACGGCGCTCATGCGAGCCCCGCGTCCTGCAGCGCCGCGCGGAGCGACTGCGCGAACCCGATGCTCGTGTACGTCGCGCCGCTGACACCGGCGATGTCGGCGCTCTGCGACGTGAGTGCCTGCTGCACGAGCATGGGCCAGGCGCGTCGGGAGATCGACTGGCTGTGCGGATCGTTGGCGGGGACGGCCAGGGCGTTGATGTCGACCAGGCGCCCGCCGGTGACGCCGATCTCCACCTGCAGCTGTCCGTAGCCCGGTCCGACGTCGACCAGGCTGCCTGTCGCGGTGCTCGATCCGGACGCCGGACCGGGGCCCGAGCTGGTCCCGGCGCCCGATGGGGAGGTCTGCGACGCGTGCCCGGACGTCGTCCCGTCGAGCGACGTGCGCCCCGGCGAGGTGACGGGCGAGGACGCGCTCGCGGCGGACGCGGTGAGCTGGGCCGGCTCGGGGTTGAGCGCCAGGACGGCGGCGACCCCCGCGATGGTGCCGGTCCCGATGATGAGTGCGCGCTTCATGCCCGTGCCTTCCGGGAGTAGGTGGCGGGGGAGTGGAACGAGAAACCCTCGTCGTGGATGCGCTCCTCGGGGACTCCTGCCGTGAGCGCGGCCTCGCG
Source organism: Micrococcales bacterium (assembly GCA_024641605.1). Taxonomy (GTDB): domain Bacteria; phylum Actinomycetota; class Actinomycetes; order S36-B12; family CAIYMF01; genus Longivirga. The sequence continues at coordinate 26,279 of JAHECT010000004.1, read as the reverse complement.
GACGGCGACGACCAGCTCACCCGGGCCGCACGTGTAGACGTCGGCCCCGGCGATGTCGGGCACCAGCCACTGCAGCGAACGGGCGGTGATGGGGTAGTCACGTCGGCTGCCGACCAGGTAGCGGATCCGCAACCGCGGTCGGACCGCGGCCAGGGCCTCGAGCTCGGTGCGCAGCACCAGCGCGTCGGCGCGCGGAGCGCGGTAGAGGAGGTCGATCGGGGCGTCGTGGGGAAGGTCGTCGATGAGCGCCCGCAGCGGCGTCACACCGACGCCGCCGGCCACGAGGACGACCCGGTCGGAGTGCCGGGCGTCCGCGGTGAAGACGCCGTAGGGGCCCTCGGCGACCACTCTCGTGCCCGTCGGGAGGGCCGCCATCGCGGAGCTGTGGTCCCCGAGGTCCTTCACCGTGACCCGCAGGTAGCGGGGGTCGGGACCCGCGGACAGCGAGTACGGGTGCGACTGCCACCAGTGCTCGCGGGTGAGGAAGCGAAGGCCGAAGAACTGCCCGCCACGCGCCTCGAGCCGGTCGAGGCGGCGTCCGCTCAGCCAGATGCTCACGGTGTCGGGCGACTCGCGCACGATCGCGTGCACCCGGATGTCGTGGCGCACCGATCTCCACAGCGGGTGCACCACCCGGAAGACGAGCACGACGCCGAGCGTGACGACGTACAGCGCGATCCAGATCCGTCGAGCCCACTCGTGGTCGACGAACTGCTGGCCGAGCAGGACCTGGTGGGCGTAGGCCAGTGCGATCGCCAGGTAGAAGTACAGGTGGGTGACCCACCACGTCTCGTAGCGCATCCGGCGGCGAGCGACCCGCCAGGAGCTCACCCCTGCCACGAGCATGAGCGCGAGTCCGGCGGCGGCGGGGAGGGCCCAGGGGTACTCCACGAGGAAGGTCACCGTCTGGGCGAGGTAGGAGGTCGCCTCGCCGGAGGCGTATCCCGCGGTGATGAGCACGACGTGGGCGCCGATGAGGACGAGCACAGCGGGGCCCAGCCGCCGGTGCCAGGCCATGAGCCGGTCGAGTCCGACGGCCCGCTCGAGCGAGGGGACCCGGGCCACGAGCACGATGACGAGCAGGGCTCCGTAGGTCCCGATCAGTCCGGTCCAGCGGCCGAGCTCGACGAGGAGCGCCCCCGGGCCTGACAGGGGCGTGCGTGTCATCAGCTGGATCCCGATCACCAGACCCAGACCGACGCCGGCCAGCCACTGCCAGGCGATGGCGGTGCGTGCGCGCCGTCGTGCCGCGGCGGAGGGGCCCGCCGGCGTGCCGGCCGGGCGGCTCATCACGGTGCTCATGGGGTGACGGTGGCGGGCGGACCTGTGAGCGCGATGAGAACGCGCCGATGCGCGCGTGTGAGTGGCCGCGGGGCTGCGGTCGCCGGGCCGGGTCGGCACCCCTAGGGTCAGGGGATGATCACGAAGGTGGGGCACCGAGCCGTCGTGGTGACGGTGTCCCTGCTGCTCATCGCGACTCTCGTGGGCGCAGCCTTCCTGGGGCTGCGGCTGTTCTGAGCGGCCGGGTCACCAGTGGAACGGCTTGGGCGGCGCTGCGAGAGAGGCCCGGGGGCAGGTGGCGAGGTCGAGGCCACCGAAGCCGAGCGCCTCGTCGCAGAGGGACATCACGGTCCAGCCGGCCTCGGTGCCGACCCGGGTGATCGTGGCGCGGTAGATGGTGATCTCGTAGCGCGTCGGTGTCCCGTAGGCCACCTGGACGGTGCCCACGAGCTGGGCCGCGCCCTGCTGGGCGGAGGAGTCCCAGGCGCGGTCGTAGCGGGCCCAGCGCGACGGGTCCGACAGCCACACCCCGCCGTTCTGCACGTCGTGCAGTGCTAGCTCCACCAGGATCGCCCGGGCGGACTCCTCGGGCACGATGGCAGCCGGTCGGATGACCTCGGTGACGACGCCCTCGTCGTACATCTCGGTCATGAAGATCTCGGTGTCCGACACCGGAACGGCCTCCTCGTACCCGGCGGCCCGGTCGAGGGGTGAGCCGCTGGGGTGAGTATCGGCACGAGGATCGGCGGTCCTGACCCCTGAATCGTGCGCAGTTCGGTCACTCCAGGTAATCATCTGACGACACGACGTGCTGCTCTGCGTGACGTCTGGTGCGGGCGTGACGCAGGGGGTTACAGTGACGGGGCGTGCCGCGGTCCGCCCTCGAGGATGCTGGGGAAGGCAACCCTCGACCAGGGAGGACCGATGGCCGATCGAGACGGCGTGCGCGCCGCTCCCGGCGCCCGGGCATCGACCCGCGGCGTCGTCTACGTGCATTCCTGCCCCCGCGCCCTCGCCGCCCACGTGGAGTGGGCCCTGGCCGACATCCTCGAGGCGCCGGTCGACCTGACCTGGGTCCCGCAGCCCGTCGACCCCGGCACGGTCCGCACCGAGGTCTCCTGGTGCGGCGTCACCGGGACCGCGGGGCGGATCGTGTCGGCCCTGCGGGGCTGGGGCCGGGTCCGCTTCGAGGTGACCGAGGAGCCGACCGCCACGACCGAGGGGGAGCGCTACTCGGTGACCCCGTCGCTGGGGGTCTTCCGCGCGATCGTCGGGGTGTCCGGCGACATCCAGGTGACCGAGGAGCGGCTGCGCGGCGCGCTGGCCCGCTCCGGCGCGGGCGGCGATCTCACCGCCGAGCTGGCAGACCTGCTCGGAGCGTCCTGGGACGCCGAGCTGGAGGCCTTCCGCTACGCCGGCGACGGCGCTTCGGTCCGCTGGTTGCGCCAGGGCGTCTCCTGAGCCCCTCGACCCCTCCTCCCTGAGGGATCGTCGGCCCCCGACCGTTCGGTCGGGGGCCGACGTGCGTCCGGGGGCCGGGAGGGCTCAGAGCGGGATGTTGCCGTGGTGACCGCGTACGTCCGGGTCGGCGGCGAGCGCATCGGCAAGCGCGGCGGCGACGGCCGACCGGGTGCGGGCCGGCTCGACGATCTCGTCGACGACACCGATCGAGACGGCCCGCTCCACGCCACCGGCGATGCGGGTGTGCTCCTCGGCGAGCTCGGTCTCCACCTGGTGCCGCGCGTCCTCGGGTACCTCCGCGAGCCTGCGGCGGTGCAGGATCCGCACGGCGGCGACCGCACCCATGACGGCCACCTCGGCGCCCGGCCAGGCGAAGACCCGCGTGGCACCGAGGGATCGGGCGTTCATGGCGATGTAGGCGCCGCCGAACGCCTTGCGGGTCACCACGGTCACACGCGGCACGTCGGCCTCGGCGAAGGCGTGGAGCAGCTTGGCACCGCGACGGACGACGCCGTCCCACTCCTGACCGACGCCGGGGAGGTACCCCGGGACGTCGACCACGACGACGAGCGGGACGCCGAACGCGTCGCACATCCGCACGAAGCGGGCCGCCTTCTCCGCGCTCGTGGCGTCCAGGCACCCGCCCAGGCGCAGCGGGTTGTTGGCGATGATGCCGACCGCCCGGCCGCCCATGCGACCCAACGTGGTCACGATGTTGGGCGCCCAGCGCGCGTGCAGCTCCAGCGCGGTGCCCTCGTCGAGCAGGGCGTGCACGACCGGATGGACGTCGTAGGCGCGCTTCGGGTTGTCCGGAAGCAGGGCGGCGAGGTCGGTGTCCTCGACGAGCGCGGTGTCGAGCGTGCCGTGGTCGCCGAGCAGCGAGGCCAGACGCGCACCGTCGTCGAGCGCCTCGCGCTCGGTCGCGGCCACGACGTGCACGACACCGCTGCGCCGCCCGTGCGGCTCGGGGCCGCCGAGGCGCAGCATGTCGACGTCCTCGCCCGTCACCGAGCGCACCACGTCGGGGCCGGTGACGAACACGCGGCCCTCGGGGCCGAGCACCACGACGTCGGTGAGCGCCGGGCCGTAGGCGGCACCGCCGGCAGCCGGTCCGAGCACGACGGAGATCTGGGGGACCCGGCCGGACGCGCGGGTCATGATGGCGAACACCTCGCCGACCGCGTGGAGGGAGGCGACACCCTCGCGCAGCCGGGCTCCGCCGGAGTGCCACAGGCCGACGACGGGCACTCCGTCGGCGAGGGCGCGCTGGTAGGCCGTGAGGATGGCGGCGCACCCCTCGATGCCCATCGCGCCGCCCTGGACGGTGGGATCCGTACAGAACACGACGACCGGTGCACCGAGTGCGGTGCCGGTGGCGGCGATGACGCCGCTGTCGTCGACGTCGGTGATGAGCGTCATCGTGCCGTCGTCGAGGAAGGCGGGGATCCGCGCGAGCGGGTGGCGGGGGTCGACGTGGGTCACAGCCACCTCGGGGGCGGGGATCACGGCGGTCATCAGATGCTCCGGAACGCGAGGGCGACGTTGTGGCCGCCGAAGCCGAACGAGTTGTTGAGCACCACGGCGTCGCCCTCGCGCAGCCGGCGTGGCTCGCCGGACACCACGTCGAGGCCGATCTCGTCGTCGGGGTCGTCGAGGTTGGCGGTCACCGGCGCGATCCGGTGGTGCAGGGCGAGGATCGCGGCGACCGACTCGACCGCGCCGGCCCCGCCGAGCAGGTGACCCGTCATGGACTTCGTGCCGCTCACCGCGACTCCGTCGACATCGGCGCCGAGGACGGCCCGCAGGGCCGTCGCCTCGGCGATGTCTCCCTGCGGCGTGGAGGTGGCGTGGGCGTTGACGTGGAGGACGTCGGAGGGGTCGGCGCCGGCGAGCTCGATCGCCGCGCGGATCGCCCGGATGGCGCCCGCTCCGTCAGGGTCCGGCTGGGCGATGTGGTGGCTGTCGGCGGACAGGCCCACGCCGGCGACCTCGGCGTAGATGCGCGCACCGCGGGCGCGCGCGTGCTCCTCGGACTCGAGGACCAGGCATCCGGCGCCCTCGCCCATGACGAAGCCGTCGCGTCCCTTGTCGTAAGGACGGCTGGCCCGCTCGGGCTCGTCGTTGCGGGTGGACAGTGCTCGCATGGCGGCGAAGGCGGCGACGGTGATGGGGTGGATGCACGCCTCCGTGCCCCCCGCGACGACGACGTCCGCGCGTCCGCTGCGAATCATCTCGAGTGCGTAGCCCACCGCCTCGGCGCCCGAGGCGCAGGCGCTCACGGGGGTGTGGACGCCGGCCTTCGCGCCGAGGTCCAGGCCGATCCAGGCGGCCGCGCCGTTGGGCATGAGCTGGGGGACCGACATCGGTGACACCCGGCTCCAGCCTCGGGTGTTGAGCGTGTCGTAGTTGTCGAGCAGGCTGACGATCCCGCCGATGCCGCTCGCCACGACGGCGCCGAGCCGCAGGGGGTCGACCTCCGGCGAGCCGGCGTCGGCCCAGGCCTCGCGGGCGGCGATGAGCCCCAGCTGCTGGCAGCGGTCGAGCTTGCGCGCCTCGACCCGGTCCATGACCTCGCTGGGATCGACCGCGACCTGCCCGGCGAAGCGAACGGGGAGCTCGGCGTAGCGCTCGTCGAGGGCGCGGACCCCCGATCGCCCGGTGAGCAGCCCCTCCCACGTGGTCGCGACGTCGCCGCCGACGGGAGTGGTCGCGCCCAGGCCGGTGACGACGACCGTGCGCTCTCGGGTAGTCATGGGTGATGGCTCCTCGGGAGTGGTGCGGGTGCAGCGCGGGCGCCGGCGCCCCGGGCGGTGGCCCGGGGCGCCGCGACGGCTAGGCCGTGACGCCGGCCTTCTCGATGTAGGTGACGGCGTCGCCGACGGTGCTGAGGTTCTTGACCTCGCCGTCGGGGATGCTGACGCCGAACTTGTCCTCGCACGCCATGACCACCTCGACCATCGACAGCGAGTCGATGTCCAGGTCGTCGACGAAGCTCTTCTCCGGCGTGATGTCGGCGATGGGGGTGCCGGCGACCTCGTTCACGATGGCGGCGAGGCCCTCGAGGATCTGCTGGGACACGGTCTCTCCTTGCGGTGCTCGGGCGATGGACGGATGGTCGTGCGTGGTGCGGGGTCGTGCGACCGGTGCCGGTCGGGCCGGCGCCGGGGGTCTAGGGCAGGCGGACGACCTGCGCGGAGTACGCCAGGCCGGCACCGAAGCCGACGAACAGCGCGAGGCCGCCGCTGGACACCTGGCCGGTCTCGACGAGGCGGTCCAGGGCCAGCGGGATGCTGGCCGCGGAGGTGTTGCCAGTGGTCTCGATGTCGCGGGCGATCACGACGTGCTCGGGGAGCTTGAGGGAGCGGACGATGGCGTCGGTGATGCGCATGTTGGCCTGGTGCGGGACGAAGGCGTCGAGGTCGTCGGCGCTGACCCCGGCAGCCTCCAGCGCCCGGACGCAGACCTTGCCGATCTCGCCGACCGCCCAGCGGAAGACCTGCTGACCCTGCATCACGAGGGTGGGGTAGGTCTCGCCCGGTGCGTCGCGGTACTCGGTCCACGACTGGGTCATCGTGATGGCGTCCTTCTGACCGCCGTCGGCACCCCAGACGACCGGGCCGATCCCGGGCACGTCGCTGGGTCCCACCACGACGGCGCCGGCCCCGTCGCCGAAGATGAAGGCCGAACCTCGGTCGTGCATGTCGAGGAAGTCGCTGAGCTTCTCGACCCCGACCACGAGGACGTGGGTGGAGGAGCCGGTGCGGATGAGCGAGTCGGCCAGGCCGAGCGCGTAGGAGAACCCGGCGCAGGCAGCGGCGACGTCGAGCGCGCCCGCCGAGGTGGCCCCGATCCGGTGCGCGAGCTCCGCTGCCGCCGAGGGCGTCTGGTAGGGGTGGGTGACGGTGGCGACCAGGACGAGGTCGATGCTCGAGGGCTCGATCCCCGCGGCGGCGATGGCCTTGCTGCCGGCGGCCAGGGCCATGTCGACGACGCTCTCGTCGGCGGCGGCGAAGTGCCGCGTGACGATGCCCGAGCGCTCTCGGATCCACTCGTCCGAGGAGTCGATGGGTCCGGCCACCTCGTCGTTGGTGAGGATCCGGGCCGGGCGGTAGGAGCCCACCGAGAGCAGGGTCGAGCCGGCCCGCGTGCCGGGGAGGGAGATCGTGGCGCTCACGCGGACACCGCCTCGGGGTGGAGGCGGACGATCGGCTGGCCGGGCGACACCGGGTCACCGTCCTCGACCAGCCACTCGACCACCGTGCCGCCGTGCGGTGCGAGCACGGGCTGCTCGTCGCGGAGGTTGACGATCGTGCCGACGGCCATCCCCGGCGCGAGCGCGTCCCCGGCGACGGAGTCGGTGCCGAGCCGGAAGGTGCCCTTGGCCGGGGCCACGAGCAGGCGCCAGGTCGGCGCCTGCGAGACCGGGCTCAGGGTGGCGTGGCGCTCGATCATGTCCCAGGCGGCCGGGAGGTCGTCGGGGGTGGAGAGCGCCAGGGTCTCGATCCCCGGGAGGCCGCGCTTGGCCAGACCGGTGAGGGTCCCGGCCGGGGGCAGCTCGATGAGGGCGGTGACGCCCAGGTCGGCCATCGTGGCCATGCACAGGTCCCAGCGCACCGGCGCGCTGACCTGGGTGACGAGGCGGGCGAGGACGTCGCGGCCGTTGTGGACGACGTTGCCGTCGGTGTTGCTGATGAGGCGGGTGCGCGGGTCGTGCACCGAGATCGCGCGGGCGTGGCCGGCGAGCACCTCGACGGCGGGAGCCATGTGCTCGGTGTGGAAGGCACCGGCCACCGGCAGGGGGCGCAGTCGAGCGCGAGCCGGCGGGTCGGCGGCGAACGCCTCGAGCTGAGCGAGGGTCCCCGCGGCGACCAGCTGGCCCGCGCCGTTGTCGTTGGCCGCGGTGAGGCCGTGGCGCGCGACGGAGGCGAGGACGTCGTCGCGGTCGCCACCGAGCACCGCCGTCATGCCGGTGGGCGTCCTGCGCGCGGCCTCGGCCATGGCGTTGCCGCGCTCCCGGACGAAGACCATGGCCTGCTCGGCCGTGATGACCCCCGCGCCCACGGCGGCGGTGATCTCGCCGACGCTGTGCCCGGCGCCCGCGGCCACCTTGCCGTAGGCCTCGGCCGGGTGCGGGAACAGGCTCAGGAGGCTCACGAGGCCGGCCCCCACGAGGAGGGGCTGGGCCACGGCCGTGTCGCGGATCGTGTCGGCGTCGCTCTCCGTACCGTGACGGACGAGGTCCACGCCGGCGACGGTCGACAACCACTGGAGGCGGGTCCGGACGTCGGGCGCCTCGAGCCAGGGCGAGAGGAAACCGGGGGTCTGAGAGCCCTGACCGGGCGCGACGACGACGAGCACGTGCCCAGCGTGTCGGTCCGGGACCCGCGTGCTCGCTGACGACGTGGCCAACAGACCCCGGCGAACTTTGTAGGTTTCCTACAACTCCGGTTGGTCGAGGCGGCCCAGGGCGAGGGCCATGCGCAGCGTCCACGCGTCGCGGGGGCTCCCGGCGGTGAGGCCCGTGATGTCCGCGATCCGGCGCAACCGGTAGCGCACGGTGTTGGGGTGCACGAAGAGGGCGCGAGCGGCACCCTCGACCGACCCGGTGCGCTCGAGGTAGGCCTCGAGCGTGGCCACGAACGCCGGGTCCTCGCGCAGCAGCGCGCCGTGAACCTCCTGGACCAGGCGGCTGATCGCCTCGCGGTCCCCGTCCAGCGCGCGTTCCGGGAGCAGGTCGTCTGCGTGGACGGGGCGCGGTGCGTCCGGCCACGCCACGACGGCACGGATCCCCGAGAGAGCCTCGCGGGCGCTGCGCCCGGCGTCGGTGAGGCTGCCCACGAGCGGGCCCACGACGACCGGCCCGGGGGCGAAGTGGCTCACGACGGCGCGCGCCGCGCGCTCGGCGTCGGTGGCCCCGCCAAGGACCACGACCATGCGCTGGGACTGGACGCCGGGGAGGGCGTCGAGCCGGTGATGGCGCGCAGCGCGCTTGACCGACTCAACGATCGACTCGGGATCCCCGTGCGGCGCGTGCCCGATGACCACGCACACCCCCGAGATCCCCGACCAGCCGAGCGCGGCGACGCGGGAGGCCACCGCGTCGTCGACGTCGTCACGGAGCAGCGCGTCCAGCACCAGGCTCTCGAGCCGGGCGTCCCACGCGCCCCGCGCCTCGGCGGCGTGCGCGTACACCGCGGCCGCGGCGAAGGCGATCTCGCGGCTGTACAGGAGCAGCGCCTCCCGGAGGGACTGGGCCTCCTCCGGGCTCCCGGCGAGCTCGTCGACCTTCTCCTCAACCACGGCGATGGTGGTGCGCACCATCTCCACGGTCTGGTGCAGCGAGACCGCACGGACGAGCTCGCGCGGAGCCGTGGCGAAGACGTCGGCGGTGATGGCCTGGGCGCCCTCGGGGTCGCGGAACCACTGCACGAAGGCCGCGATGCCCGCCTGGGCCACGAGGTTGACCCACGAGCGGTCCGACGCAGGCATGGCCGCGTACCAGGAGAGCTCGGCCTCCATGCGCGCGGAGGCCGCGGTCGCCAGGGTCCCGGTGGCCCGCTCCAGGCGGCGCACCGTCGCCACCCGCCGTCGACTCGTCACGGAGCGGAGCCTAGTGACCTCGGTTGGAGGGTCACCACAACCCGGTGCGGATCAGCCGGAGCCCTCCGTGCTGCCGGCGTCGGCCGCGGCCGGGTCGGTCAGCTGGTAGCGGTCGATGGCCGAACGCACCCAGTCGCTGCCGACCTCGCCGCGCTCGGCCAACGAGGCCAGCGTGCGGACCACGATGCTCTGCGCGTCCACCAGGAAGTGGCGGCGCAGCGCCCCGCGGGTGTCGGACATGCCCCAGCCGTCCGTGCCGAGGGTGGCGTAGTCGCCGGGCACCCACGGCCGGATGAGGTCCTGCAGCGCGCGCATGTAGTCCGACACGGCGATCACCGGCCCGGGGCGGTCGTCGAGCCGCTCGGTGAGGTAGGCCCGGCGCCGTCCGCTCTCCGGCTCGAGCAGGTTGTGGCGGTCGGCCGCGAGGCCGTCGCGGCGCAGCTCGGTCCACGAGGTGACCGACCAGATGTCGGCGTGCACGCCCCACTCGTCCCGCAGCAGCCGCTGCGCCTCGAGCGCCCACGGCACGGCCACGCCGCTGGCGAGCACCTGAGCCCGGGGACCCTCGCCCTCGCCCGCTGCGGACACGAGGTGCATGCCGCGCAGGATCCCGTCGACGTCGACCCCGTCGGGCTCCGCGGGCTGGGGGTAGGGCTCGTTGTAGACGGTGAGGTAGTAGAAGACGTCCTCGGGCGCATCGCCGTACATCCGCCGCAGTCCGTCGCGCACGATGTGGCCGAGCTCGTAGCCGTAGGCCGCGTCGTAGGCCACGACCGCCGGGTTCGTGGAGGCGAGGATCGGGGAGTGACCGTCCTCGTGCTGGAGGCCCTCGCCGTTGAGAGTCGTGCGCCCGGCTGTGGCGCCGAGGACGAAGCCGCGAGCCATCTGGTCCATCGCGGCCCAGAAGGCGTCACCGGTGCGCTGGAAACCGAACATCGAGTAGAAGATGTAGACGGGGATCATCGGCTCGCCGTGCGTCGCGTACGACGACCCGGCCGCCGTGAACGACGCGACCGAGCCGGCCTCGTTGATCCCCTCGTGGAGGATCTGGCCCGAGGTCGACTCCTTGTAGGCCAGCACGAGATCGCGGTCCACCGAGGTGTAGGTCTGCCCGTGGGGGGAGTAGATCTTCGCCGTCGGGAACATCGAGTCCATGCCGAAGGTGCGGGCCTCGTCCGGGATGATCGGCACGATCCGGGGGCCGATCTCGGGGTCGCGCATGAGGTCCTTGAGCAGCCGGACGAACGCCATCGTCGTGGCCACCGCCTGCTTGCCTGATCCGCGCTTGACGACGTCGTAGACCGGGTCGCCGGGCAGCACCAGGGGCTTGGCCGTGATCTTCCGCTCGGGCACCGCGCCGCCGAGCGTGCGACGCCGCTCGAGCATGTACTGGATGTGCTCGTCGTCCATGCCCGGGTGGTAGTACGGCGGGAGGTAGGCGTCCATCTGCTCGTCGGAGATCGGGATCTGCAGGCGGTCGCGGAAGACCTTGAGGTCGTCGAGGGTCAGCTTCTTCATCTGGTGGGTGGCGTTGCGACCCTCGAAGTGGCTGCCGAGCGTCCAGCCCTTGATGGTCTTGGCCAGGATCACCGTCGGCTGGCCCTTGTGCTCGGTGGCGGAGCGGTAGGCGGCGTAGAGCTTGCGGTAGTCGTGGCCGCCCCGCTGCAGCGACCAGATCTCCTCGTCGGACCAGGTCTCCACCATCTTGCGGGTGCGCGGGTCGCGGCCGAAGAAGTGCTCGCGGATGAAGGAGCCGTCCTCGGCCTTGTAGGTCTGGAAGTCGCCGTCGGGGGTCCGGTTCATGAGGTTGACGAGCGCGCCGTCGGTGTCGCGGGCGAGCAGCTCGTCCCACTTGCGTCCCCACACGACCTTGATGACGTTCCAGCCCGCCCCGCGGAAGAACGACTCGAGCTCCTGGATGATCTTGCCGTTGCCCCGGACCGGGCCGTCGAGTCGCTGCAGGTTGCAGTTGACGACGAACGTCAGGTTGTCGAGCTCCTCCTGCGCCGCGAGCTGCAGCGCGCCACGGCTCTCCGGCTCGTCCATCTCGCCGTCGCCGAGGAACGCCCACACGTGCTGGTCGCTCGTGTCCTTGACCCCGCGGTGCTCCAGGTATTTGTTGAACCGGGCCTGGTAGATCGCGTTGATGGGGCCGAGCCCCATGGACACCGTGGGGAACTCCCAGAAGTCCGGCATGAGCCGGGGGTGCGGGTAGGACGACAGCCCGCCGCCGGCGTGTGAGAGCTCCTGGCGGAAGCCGTCCATCTGCTGCTCGCTGAGCCGCCCCTCGAGGAAGGCTCGCGCATACATCCCGGGCGAGCCGTGGCCCTGGAAGAAGATCTGGTCCCCGCCGCCCGGGTGGTCCTTGCCGCGGAAGAAGTGGTTGAAGCCCACCTCGTAGAGCGACGCGGTCGAGGCGTAGGTCGAGATATGACCGCCGACGCCCACGCCGGGGCGCTGCGCGCGGTGCACCATGATCGCGGCGTTCCACCTCGCGTACGCGCGGATGCGGCGTTCGACGGCCTCGTCACCGGGGAACCACGGCTCGCGCTCGGACGGGATCGTGTTGATGTAGTCCGTGCTGCGCAGGCTCGGGACCCCGACGTTCTGCTCGGCGGCGCGCCGCAGCAACGACAGCATGATGTAGCGGGCGCGGTAGGGACCCGCGTGGGCCACGAGGGCGTCGAAGGAGTCGAGCCACTCGGCTGTCTCCGCCGGGTCCGCGTCGACGTACTGGGTGGGGAGACCGCCGGCGAGCAGGGGCTCGCGATCGCGTCCGGGTGCCACGGGTTGGTCCATCTCCTCGGGTCGCAGGGAGGCGCGGTGCCGGGGGCCGCGGGTCGCGCGGCGGACCCGGCACGCCCCATCCTGCCGGTTACCCGCCGGTCACAACATCCGGAGCGGGCCGCGACTCGTGCGAGCCGATCGCCGTGAGTGCTTGCGTGGAGCGTGCGCGGTCCGATGGACTACCCCGGAGCCCCGATGGGGGGAGGCGGGCCTCGGCCCGGGACGGAACGGAGGAATCGTCGTGACCGCGACCGCGGACGGCGCGGAGGTCCAGCGCAGCCTGGCGGCCAAGCTCGGGATCGCGTCCGGGCAGGTGGTGCAGGAGATCGGGTACGACCAGGACTGCGACGAGGCGCTGCGCGCCGGAGTGGTGGCGGTCTCGGGCTCCGCACTCGTCGACGAGGACTACGACGACGTCGTCGACGTGACGCTGCTGTGGTGGCGCGACGACGACGGGGACCTCGTGGATGCGCTCGTCGACGCGATCGCGATCCTCACCGACCAGGGTGTCGTGTGGCTGCTCACGCCCAAGCCGGGACGCGACGGGCACGTCGAGTCCTCCGACATCTCGGACGCGGCGCCCACCGCGGGCCTGCAGGCCACCTCCACGATCTCGGCAGCGAGCGACTGGCAGGGCACGCGCCTGGTCGCCCCCCGCGTGTCGCGTCGCTGACCGCCCAGGCTTCCGGCGCCCTCAGCGCCGACCGAACAGTCGGAACACCGAGCCGAGCGCCTGCGAGGCGCGGATCGCCGTGAGCAGAGCGGCCCGCCCGGGGATGCCGGGGACCTGCTCCACGATCGGCGCGAGGGCGAGCAGCCCGCCGAGGTCCTCGACCCCGAGCTCTCCCCGGCGGTAGGCGCCGGGCACGTCCGCCCGTCCCGCCGTGACCTCCAGCAGCAGACGGGCGCTTCCCCGGACACCGGGGCCCACGTCCGCCTCCGGGTCGTCGAGAAGCCTCGTGGCCCAGGCTCCGTCGGCTGCCCCGGTGCCGACGGTGACGGTCGGGGTGACGGCGCTGACCGACGCCGTGAGCCGCTGACGCGCGGCGAGTGCGCCGATGATGTCCGTGAGCCCGACGAGCCCGTTGTCGAGGAGGGCGTCCGGGGCGTGCGCACCTGCCGACTCGAGGTCCAGGGACGCGGTCGCGAGCGGGTAGGTCGCGGCGTGGAGGAAGGTCACGACCGGGAGGGTGCCCAGCATCGAGGCCACGGGCAGCGCACCGAGCTCGTCGACGGCGGCGCCGTAGAGGAACGACTCCATCTCCTCGCCCTGGCGGCGGACCGCCTCGCGCACGTCGTGGTCCGGGGCGTCGGAGTACCGCGCGCGGACCGCCTCGACGAGCGCCGACTGGTCGTGGTCCCCGACGACGCCCCGGCGCGCCTCGTCGAGCAGCTGGGCCAGCGGCCGGTTAGCCGGCCAGGCGCCGAGGGGGATGACGATCTCGCGCGCCGTCAGTCCCTTGGCCCGGGTGGGCGCATCAAGGTCGAGGTCGTCCACGAGCGCGGCGAAGAGAGCCCAGGACTGCGCGATCGAGGAGGCCAGCCGACCGGGCGCGTCGGTGGCCATCCCGCGCCCGCCGGGGCTCGGGATGAGGGCTGCCGGAAGCTGTGCCACGATCGCATCCTGCCGTGCGGGAGGTCCGTTCGGCACGTTGCGGGAGAGGATGCGTTCATGGCGATCGAGGTCGGCCAGGAGGCCCCGGACTTCGAGCTCACCAACCAGCACGGTGAGAAGGTGCGGCTCTCGTCGTACCGCGGGGACAGGAACGTGGTGCTCATGTTCTTCCCGAAGTCGTTCACGGGCATCTGCACCGCCGAGTTGTGCGCCGTGCGGGACGAGCCGACGATCGTCGAGGACGACGGCTCGGTGGTGCTCTCGGTCTCCTGCGACACCAGTGCCACGCACAAGGCGTTCGCGGAGGCGCAGGGCTACACCCACCAGCTCCTCAGCGACCACTGGCCCCACGGAGCCGTGGCGCAGAGCTACGGCGTCTTCCTGGACACCACCGGCGTCGCCACCCGAGCCACCTTCGTGGTCGATCGGGAGGGCGTGGTGCGCTGGAGCGTCGTGAACGGGCCCGGCGACGCCCGCTCGGTCACCGACTACACCGCCGCGCTCGCGGCGCTCTGAGGTCCGGCCTCGCCCGATCAAGATCGAGATGCGAGGACGCCCCGGCCGCCGCACCATCGTGACCGACAGCCACGTCGTCGCTGGCCCGAGACCTCGACGACGTGGCTGTCGCACGAGCGGCTACCGCTCCGGCGCCCGCGTGGTTCGGACGCGCCGGGACCGCCGGGGTACCCTCGCGGTCGCGGCGGGTCCTCCCGTCCGCGGGCGTATAGCTCAGCTGGTCAGAGCACCTGCCTTACAAGCAGGTGGTCGGGGGTTCGAGTCCCTCTGCGCCCACGACGAGGCGACGCGACGGACCGGATGGTCGCCCCCGTCGCCCCTCCGCGCCCGCGTCCGGTTTCGTCGACCGATCTCGGGGGTAGCACCGGGGGCGCGCGATCCCTGGCCCCGGGAGGGGTGGGCCAGGGGTCGCGCTCCTTGTGTGGGCCGATCGCCGGCGCCGACTCGATGGTGGTGCGTGGGAGTCGAGGCTCAACCCCCGCCTCGGAAGCGATCTGCTCGGAGCCTGGATGTCGAACGGCCAGTCCGCGACCGCCCGAGTCAGCTCGTGAGGGCGATGGACTCCACGGCCATCCAGACGGCCACGAGGATCAGCAGCACGGCGAACCCGCGCTTGAGCCGGTCCTGGGGGACGCGGTGGGCGAGACGTGAGCTCGCCACGCCGACGACGACGCCGGCGAGCGTCATGATCGCGGTGATGCGCCAGTCCACGTCGGCCCACACGGGGTACTTGAAGATCAGTGCCGTCACGCTGTTGAGCGAGATGACGACGAGGGAGGTCGCGGCGGCCACCCCGAACGGCAGACCGAAGACGAGCACGAGCGCCGGCACGACGAGGAAGCCGCCGCCCACTCCGAACAGGCCTGTGAGCGCCCCGACCCCCAGCGCCGCCGACGGCAGCACCCACCATGGGTGGTCGTGCGTCTCGGGACCTCCGCCCGCGGAGGCGCTGCGCCACATGGCGAGGGCCGCGGCGACCATCAGCGCGGCGAACCCTGCGATGAGGACCGTCTCGGGGACCGCATGCGCGAGCAACGAGCCGGCGAGGGTCCCGACGAGGCCGTACGCCCAGAACTGCAGGGCCGCCTTCGTGCGTACCTGACCCAGGCGCACCCGCGGGACGGCGGAGGTCGCGGCCGATACCGCGACCACCGCCAGCGACGCCGTGGTGGCCTCCAGGGCGGAGAACCCGAACAGGTAGAGGAACGCGGGGACGGCGAGGATGGCGCCCCCTGCGCCCACGAGTCCGAGGACGAGACCGATGACCGCGCCGACGAGCAGCGCCTCAGCGACGATCAGGGTCCCGGTCCTCTCGGTGCGCGTGCGCGGACGTCAGTCAGCGTACGCAGCGCCCAGGGTCTCCCCGTGAGCGACGGTGGAGATGGGCAGGCCCGCCGTGATCGCGTTGGGGAAGTCGTCGTCGACGTGGATGACGTCGACACCGGCGGCCTGCAGGAACGAGGCCCCGATGGAGGCGCGGAAGCCGCTCCCGCAGTAGACCCAGACGGGGCCGTGCTCGGCCTTGTCCCGCGCCCACGCGACGACCTCGTCCGTCCGCGCCCGCAGCTCGTGCAGCGGCACGAGCAGGGCACCCGTGACGTGGCCCTCGGAGGTCTCGCTGACCCGGCGCAGGTCCAGGACCGGGATCTCGGGGTCGGCGTCCAGGGCGGCCGCCAGCCCCGCATGGGTCGTGCGCGGCGTGCTCACGATCGGCGCCGCGTCACTCGTCCAGTCCGCCGGGGAGCCGACGGCGTAGGCGGCAGGGCGGTCGATGCCGATGCGCACGAGCTCGCGCTGCATCATCGCGACCTCGGTGGTGTCCGCGCCCAGCAGCGTCAGGGGCGTGCCCCAGTCGACCATCCAGCCGAGATAGGTGACGGCGTTGCCGTGCACGTCGAACGACAGCGTGCCTGCCACGTGCTTCTCGGCGTACTCGGCGCGGTTCCGCAGGTCGATGACCCACTCGCCGGAGCGGATCCGGTCGGCGATCTCGGCCGGCGTCACCAGCAGGGGGAGCGACAGGTCGATGGCCCGGGCACCCTCCTGGTTGGCCGGGCCCATGTGCCGGTAGTACGCCGGGAAGGCGTCCAGCCCGGCGATGATCTCGCGCACGAAGGTGTTCTCGTCCACGGAGAACGCGGGGTTGGTGGCCACCTGCTCGGCCACGGTCGAGGAGTCCCCGACGGTCGCCGTCGCGCTGCAGAACGAGCCGAACCCGTGCGTGGGCAGGACCGCCGCGGTGGGCGTCACGTCATCGCGGATGCGTCGCATCGTGTTCCACTGCGCCCGGGCGAGCGGCTCGGTCAGCTCGGGCCCGAGGAGGTCGGGGCGCCCGACGCTGCCGTAGAGCATCGAACCGCCGGTGAAGATCATGCGGTCCTCACCGTCGACGTGCAGCGCGTACGACAGGTGGTTCGGGGTGTGCCCCGGGGTGTGGAGCACGCGCACGAGCCCGGTGTCCGACTCGAGGACGTCGGCGTCGCTCACCTGGTGGGCGGTGAACTCGACCGGCATGCCGGAGGGCACCACGTACTCGGCACCGAGGACACGGGCCAGCTCGAGGCCGCCGGAGACGTAGTCGTTGTGGAAGTGGGTCTCGAGGACGTGCGAGACCGACCAGCCGTGCTCGTCGAGGATCGTGAGCACGCGATCGATGTCGCGCTGCGGGTCGACCACGATGGCCGAGCCGTCGCGACCGACGACGTAGCTGCGGTCGCCGAGGTTCGGCGTGTCCAGGTGCACCAGGCGGAGATCGGTCATGACTGCACCACCGGTGCCCCGGCGTTGGCGAGATCGGTCAGCCCACCGTCGAGGTTCGTGACGTCGGTGAAGCCGGCGGAGGTCATCTGATCCATCGCCGCGGCCGAGCGGTTGCCGCTGCGGCAGTAGAGGGCGTAGGGCTGCGCCTGGTCGAGCGTGGCGATCTGAGTGGCGAAAGCCGGGCTCTGGACGTCGATGTTGACGGCGCCGTCGACGTGCCCCGCGGCGAACTCCGCCGGGGTGCGGACGTCGATGACGGTGACGCCGGGCTGGGATGCCTCGGTGATCCAGGTGGCGGCGTCGACGGTGGTCCCACCGCCGCTCGAGCCGCACCCGGCCAGGACGATGGCCCCGGCGAGGGCGAGGGCGGCCAGTGTCTTCTTCACGGTTCTCCTTCAGATGACAGCCGGCGCGGCGCCGGAGGCTGAGACGACGGGGAGGCCGGCCTGGACCCAGGCGAGCATCCCTCCGGTGAGGTTGTGGGCGTCGAATCCCCGCGCGACGAGCTCGGCCACGGCGGCCTGCGAGCGACGGCCGGAGCGGCAGATGACGACGACGACCCGATCGCGCGGCAGCGCCGACGCCTGGGCGGGGACCGTCTCGAGCGGGACGTGGACGGCGTCGGGCGCATGCCCGGCATCCCACTCGGCGGGAGTGCGGACGTCGACGAGGAGCGCGCCGGCGCGCAGGAGCGTGCGCGCCCCTGCCACGTCGATCTCGGGCACCGACCTGATCATGCGGCCCTCCGGGGAGCGTCGAGGACGGTCCCGCTGGACAGCAGGCGCGCTGCCGGGGCTGTGGCGGGCGGGGTCATGCGGTGCGGTCCTCCTCGGATTCGGCGTATCCGTGGCAACACTATACCCCCAGGGGTATATTCCTGCTGTCCGTGACCGGTGCCCCCACCGTCGTCCGGGGGCCTCCACGCCCAGGTCTCGGGCGACATGGAACGACCGGGGTCGGCCCTGGCCGCCCCCGGTCGTTCCGAGCCTCAGATGAACAGCATCTGGGCGCCGT
This sequence comes from Micrococcales bacterium, assembly GCA_024641605.1. Taxonomy (GTDB): domain Bacteria; phylum Actinomycetota; class Actinomycetes; order S36-B12; family CAIYMF01; genus Longivirga. Next base: position 8,245 of record JAHECT010000004.1, on the reverse strand, counting down.
CGGTCATCTCGATGAAGTCGGCCGCGTTGATGATGGCGTCGACGCCCTCGTAGAGGTCGTCCATCGTCACGTGGTTCATGTCCGCGCTCATCCGGCAGGCCCACAGCTTGCCGCCCGACGCCTTGATGATCTCGAGGAACTCGGGCACCTCGGGGACGCCGAGGTCCGCGATCTGCTTCTTCAGCATGTGGGTGGCCATCGGCTGCATGCCGGGCATGGGCGCCAGCGCCTGGGGGATGCGCCAGTCCCCGACCGGCAGGTGCATCGCCGTGTTGCCGCTCGGGCTGAACTTCAGGTCGTCCATCCGCTCCTTGATGATCATGTCGAAGCCCCAGAAGGTGAAGAACAGGTGCGTCTCCACCCCTTCGCCCAACGCCGCGTTGGCGAGGATGAGCCCGGGGTAGGCCATGTCCAGGTTGCCCTTGGAGCAGATGATCGCGAGCTTGCGGCCGGTGTCTTCGTCGTCGTCGAACTTGGGGACGAAGGTGGTCTCGGTCATCGAGCCACGTCCTTTCGGGTCGAGGTCGCGCTCACACGCAGCCGTGGGGCTTGGGCAGGCCGGCGATGTAGGCCATCTTCTTGGCCGGCTTCTTGGGGAAGAGCTCGAACAGGCGCTTCATGTCCAGCCCGCCTGCGGTCGACACGCGCCGCAGCGTGGGTGTGACGCCCTCGGTCTTGAAGTCCGAGCGCAGGAACTGGATCGCCTTCCAGTGCTCGTCGGTCATGTCGACGTCGATGAGCTTGGCGAGCGCGCCACCGAGCTGCTCGTCCCACTCGTCGTACACGGTCATGAAGCCCTCGTCGTCGACCTGGACCTCGCGACCCTCGATGGTCGTGACAGGCATCGTCGTCCTCCTTCGCATCGTGGTTGTTCGTGCCCGTCAGGACACGGGGACCTGCTTGCCGGCCATGGACAGGTCGGCGGACAGCCCCATGGGCCGTCCGGGGAGCAGGACGTTCCAGTACGCCCAGCGGAACGCCAGCTTGCCCATGTGGTTCGCCTTGGTCTCCTTGAGCAGGCTCATGGGGCCGATGCCGGGGACCGGGAACTTCCCGGGGAGCGGCTCGGTGTCGTAGTTGAAGTCGATGAGCATGGCCTTGCCGTGACCGGTCTCGATGAAGCAGTTGGCGTGGCCGTCGAAGGCCCCCGTCATCTCCTTGCCGGCGATGTACTCGAGGAAGTTGTCGACGAAGACGTCGATCTCGAAGTGGGCGACGGATCCGGCCTTGCTGGCGGGGATGTCGTTGGCGTCGCCGAGCGCGAAGATCGAGTCGTACTGCTTGGACTGCAGGGTGTGCTTGTCGACGGGTACGAGGTTGAGCTCGTTGCCCAGCCCCGAGCGGGTCAGGAAGTCCGCGCCCATGTTGAGCGGGATCGTCACGAGCAGGTCGTAGCCGATCTCACGCTCGTCGTAGGAGACGAGCTTGCGGTCCGCCGTGTCGACGTGCTCGAGCATGAACTCCGACTCGAGGCTCACACCCTTGCGCTCGAGGATGTCCCCGAAGTGCTTGGCCGCGATGGGCTTGGTGAAGGCCGCGTCCAAGGGCGTCACGTAGACGAGGTCGACCTTGTCCCGCATGCCGCGCTCGGTGAAGAACGCGTCGGCCAGGAAGGTGAACTCGAGAGGTGCGACGGGGCACTTGATGGGCATCTCGACGATGTTGACCACGAGCCGTCCGCCGGGCCAGTCCGCGAGCTTCTTCGCGAGCGCCGTGGTGCCCGCGTACGTGTAGAAGTCGAAGACCGTGTCGTACCAGGTGTCGGGGTCGTCCATCCCGGGCGTCTGGTCGGGCCGGGGGGTGACGCCGGTGGCGACGATGAGCACGTCGTAGTCGAGCGTGGTCCCGTCGGCGAGCGCCACCGTCCTGGCCTCGGGGTCCACGCGGTCGATCTCGGCGTACATGAGCGGGATCGAGTCATCGAGGTAGCGACGCCGGGACTTGGTCACTTCGTCGGGCCCGTAGGTCCCGAACGGGATGAACAGGAATCCGGGCTGGTAGTGGTGCTTGTCGTCCTGGTCGACGACGGTGATCTGCCATTGGGTGCGATCGAGCTTCTTCACCAGCTTGTTGGCCGCGATCGTTCCCGCCGTGCCGCCGCCGAGGATGAGCAGCTTCTTCATGTCCGAGCTCCTGTCGAGTGCGGTTGTGCCGCTGTGGCAGGCCCGGCGAGTTCGTGGCCGGCGCCGAGTGATCACCCGCTCGGAGCTCGTCGTCCGCCTCTAGTGTCCCTCGCCCGGGATGCGTTGCACAGCAAGGACGGACGGGTAGTTGAGTGGTCTACGACACGAAGGCAACCCTTACCCCAGGGGGTATGTCAGGCGGAGCCGTCCCGGCTGAGGTACTGGTCGAAGAAGTTCAAGATCCGGGCGCGGGCGTCCTCGGCCGCCACGGGGTCGTACGCCGTCGGCAGCATCGAGCCCAGGGCCACGAACAGCGCGGGCACCTCGCCGGGGCCGTGGTCGTTGAGGAAGCCGTGCCCGGCCGTGGGGTACTCGGCGACGTCGTGCGGGACGCCGGCACCCTCGAGCGCCTGCTCGAGCCGGACCGCGGCGCCGCGCAGGCTCCGGTCGCGCCCACCGAAGCTGGCCACGACGGGGCAGGCTCCGGCGAAGAACCCGTCGAGGTCCCGGGGGAGGCGCCCGTAGTTGGCGCTGACCGCGTCGAAGCCGCGCTCCGGCGGTGCGAGCATGAGCGCGAAGCCCCCGCCGAAGCAGTAGCCGATCACGCCGACCCGGCCCGAGGCCTCCTTCTGCTCCCGCGCCCAGTCGCGCACCGCCTCGATGTCGGCGAAGACGGTGCCCTCCCACCGGGAGTAGTCGCGGATCGCGTCGCGCAGGCACCGCGTGATCGTGCGGCCGTCCCCGAACAGGTCCGGCGCGACTGCCAGGTAGCCGTGCGCGGCGAGCCAGTCGGCCTGGTTGCGGGTGTCCGACCGCAGACCCATGGCGTCGTGGATGACCACGACGGCCGGGTGCGGCCCAGGCCCCTCGGGATGCGCGACGTAGGCCTGGATCGCGCCCGACGGGCCGGGCACGGCGATGGTCTCGCTGGTCGTCACGGGTACCTCTTCCTGACTCGGGGCTCCATCGTGGCGTCCCGACGCCCGCCTCGCCAAGCACGACGACGCCGGACCGACCTCGTGGTCGGTCCGGCGTCGTCGAGAGGGGAACCTCCGGCTCAGGCGTCGGCGGACTCCTGGCGCGCGGCGATGTCAGCGTGCACCTGGGCCATGTCGACGCCGCGGACGGCCTCGATCAGCTTGTCGAGCTGCGCGGCGGGCATAGCGCCCGGCTCGGCGTAGAGGAGCACACCTTCGCGGAAGGCCATGAGCGTCGGGATCGAGGTGATGTTCGCGGCGGCGGCGAGCGACTGCTCGGCCTCGGTGTCGACCTTGCCGAACACGATGTCGCCGTGAGCGTCGGACGCCTTCTCGAACACAGGCGCGAAGCTGCGGCACGGGCCGCACCACTCGGCCCAGAAGTCGACCAGCACGATGTCGTTGCCGGTCACGGCGTCCTCGAAGGTCGCCGCGGTGAGGTCCTGGGTGGGCATGGGTTCTCCTGTCGGGATAGCGGTCTCACTCGTCGCCAACGTGTACCCCTGGGGGTTCATTCCCACACCTCTCGGCCGCCGTGCGCCTCGCCGGCTGCGTAGGCTCGCCGCGTGAACGAGGCCCGCACCCCCACCGTCGCCGACGTGGTGGCGGCCGTCCACGGCCGCTACGACCCGGCCTGGGCCGAGCCCTGGGACGCGGTCGGCCTCGTGTGCGGCGACCCCGATGCCCCGGTGCGCCGCATCCTGCTGGCGGTGGACCCCGTCGCTGCCACGGTCGAGGAGGCGCTCGATCTGCGCGCCGACCTGCTGCTCACCCACCACCCCCTCCTGCTCCGCCCGGTCTCCTCGATCGCGGCCACGACCCCGTCCGGCCGCCTGCTGCACCGGCTGGTGCGCGGCGGCGTCGCGCTGGTGTCGGCGCACACCAACGCCGACAGCGCGCCCGGCGGCGTGTCCGACGCACTCGCGGATCTGGTCGGTCTGACCGCGGGGACGCCCCTCGTCCCGGCGGCGGGCCCGGGGAGGGACAAGTTCGTCGTCTTCGTCCCGGCCGGCCACGTCGACCCGCTCCTCGACGCCGCGCACGCCGCGGGCGCCGGCGTGATCGGCGCCTACGACCGGTGCTCCAACGTGATCGCCACGACCGCGGGACGCTTCCGGCCCCTGCCCGGTGCGAGCCCGCTCGTGGGCACGGTCGGCGTGCCGGAGCAGGTGCCGGAGTCACGGGTCGAGTTCGTGGCTCCGCGCGACCGACGGGACGTCGTGCTGGCGGCCCTGCGGTCGGCGCACCCCTACGACGAGCCGGCGGTCGACGTCTACGAGCTCGCCGCGACCCCCTCGGGCGTGGGGCTTGGTCGGGTCGGCGACCTGGAGCAGCCGGTCGGTCTGGGCACGTTGGTGGACCGCCTCGCCTCGGCCCTGCCGGCCACCGAGCACGGCATCCGCGTCGCCGGGGACCTCGATCGCGACGTGGCGAGGGTCGCGGTCTGCGGCGGCGCGGGTGCGGACCTCATCGGCGCCGCCCGCAGCGCGCGGGCCGACGTCCTCGTCACGGCGGACCTCAAGCACCACCAGGTGCTCGACGCGCGCGAGCAGGGTGGTCTGGCGCTGGTCGATCTCGCGCACTGGGCTTCGGAGTGGCCCTGGCTCGCCCGCGCGGCCGAGCGACTCGTCGCGGACCTCGCCGTGCACGGGACTACGGTGGAGGCCCACGTGTCGGAGCGAGTGACCGATCCGTGGACCGCCCGGCGCTGAGCGTCGGACGTCCATTCGAGAACACACGAGGAGCACGGTGAACGCCGACCCCGCCGCCCAGCTGCGCCTGCTCGAGCTGCAGGCCCTCGACGCGAGGCTCGACCAGATCGAGCACAAGCTGCGCACCTTGCCCCAGCACGCCACGATCGCCGACCTGGAGTCCCGTCTGACCGTGCTCCGTGACCGGATCATCGCCGCCGAGACGGAGGCGACCGACCTGCAGCGGGCGCAGACCAAGGCCGACGACGACGTCGAGCAGGTGCGCTCCCGGTCGCGCCGCGACCAGGAGCTCCTCGATTCCGGTCGGGTGAGCTCGGCGAAGGAACTCGAGAACCTCCAGCACGAGATCGCCTCGCTCGCGCGCCGGCAGAGCGAGCTCGAGGACGTCGAGCTCGAGGTCATGGAGCGCCTCGAGAACGCCCGTTCCGCCCTGGCCGGGCTCTCCGCGGAGCGCGAGCAGCTCACGGCCGACCTCGAGTCGGCGACCAGGGAGCGCGACGCCGCCCTCGCCGCGTTCGACAAGGACCGCGAGTGGATCGCGGTGGAGCGCTCCTCGACCCTCCCCGACGTCCCGGCCGACCTGCTCGGCCTCTACGACAAGCTGCGTGCCGACCACGATGGCGTCGGGGCGGCGGCCCTGCACCAGCGCCGGTGCGAGGGGTGTCGCATGGAGCTGACCCCCACCGACCTGGGCCGGATCCGCGACGCAGCGCCCGACACGGTGCTGCGCTGCGAGGAGTGCCGGCGCATCCTCGTGCGCACGCCCGAGTCCGGTCTGTGAACCGGCGTCTCGTCGTCGAGGCGGACGGAGGGTCACGGGGCAACCCCGGCCCGGCCGCCTACGGCGCTCTCGTGCGGGAGGCCGCCACGGGCGAGGTCCTCGTCGAACTCGCCGACCACCTCGGCGTGACCACGAACAACGTCGCGGAGTACACCGGCCTGCTCGAGGGGCTGCGGGCGGCCGTGCAGATCGACCCGGACGCCGAGATCGAGGCCCGGCTGGACTCCAAGCTGGTCGTCGAGCAGATGTCCGGCCGCTGGGCCATCAAGAACGACACGCTGCGCAGGATCGCCCTCGTGGCGCGCGACGTGGTCCCGCGCGAGCGCATCACCTACACCTGGGTGCCGCGTGAGCAGAACCGTGCCGCGGACAAGTTGGCCAACGAGTCGATGGACGCGGTCGAGCGAGGTCGCCCGGGGACGATCCGGCGCACCCCGGCCGACTCCTTCGAGACCCGGTCGCAACCCGACCCCGTCCCCGCGGGCCCGCGCCCGGCCGTCGTGGGCTGGGGGCCGGACATCGGGGCGCCGACGGTCACGCTCGCCGTGCGCCACGGAGTCACGCAGCACTCCGTCGAGCGCCGGTTCAGCGGCTCGTCGGAGGGCTTCGACCCACCGCTGCTCGATCTGGGCATCCGGCAGGCCGAGGCGGCGGCGGCCGAGGTGGCCCGCCGAGGCGGCGCCGACGTGCTGCTGTGCTCGCCCATGCTGCGCACGCGGGAGACAGCCGCCATCATCGGCGCCCTCGTCGGGCTCGAGCCGATCGTCGTCGAGGGGCTGCAGGAGGCGCGGTTCGGTGACTGGGAGGGCCGCACGTTCGCCGAGGTCCTGGCGGGCTGGCCGGACCAGATGGCCGAGTGGCTCGCCTCACCCGACGTGGCACCGCCGGGGGGCGAGTCCCTCGCCGACCTGGCATCGCGTGTCGGTGCCGCGTTGGACGAGGTCCTCGCCGTGCATCGCGGCCGGCGCATCGTCCTGGTCGCTCACGTGGGCACCATCCGCGTGCTCACGGCGCGTGCGCTCGCGGCCCCGTTGTCGTCGATGAACCGCATGGAGCTCGGGCCCGCCTCGCTGACGACGCTCACCTGGTACGACGACGGCAACGCGTCGCTGCGCGGGTTCGGCGAGTCGACCCACCTCGAGGACCTTCCGCCGCACGCGGGCGCCTGATCCCCGACCGCGACGGCCGGGCGCGTGATCTCCGACCGCGACGGCTAGAGGTCGCTGACGACGACGTCGAGGCGCCGGGCGTGCCCGCGCCGGGGCTGCTCGGCCGGTTCGACGACGTAGCCCGCGGCGACGCACGCGTCGGCGAGCTCCTCCGCGCTGCGCGCGTCCACACCCTCGGTCAGCCAGGTGCGCAGCAGGCGGCCCTTCGTGGCCTTGTTGAAGTGGCTCACGACCTTGCGCGACCCGTCGGGCATCTCCTGCAGCACACGGACGGTGATGGTGCGGTCGGCCACGTCGCCCACCGGCTTCCACATCGCGGCGTACGCCCCCGAGCGGAGGTCCACCACGAGTCCCTTCCGGGTGGCCTCGGCCATCGCCGCGGCCAGAGGGTCGCGCCACAGCGCCGCAAGCCCGCCGATGCCGGGCAGCGCGCTGTCCCCGGAGAGCCGGTAGGCGGGGATGCGGTCGCCCAGTCGCACCGCACCGAACAACGCGCTCCAGACCAGGACCCCTCGCTGGGCGCGTCTGCGCGCGCCCGCGTCGAGGGACGCCAGGTCGAGCGCGTCGTAGAGGACCCCGCTGTAGACCTTCCCGGCCGCAGCGGTGGGAGCGGTGAGCAGCGCGGCGTCGCGGGCGACCTCGTCGGTCTGCCGGCTCGAGAGCCCCAGCGCCTCGAGCGCTCGCGCGGGGTGGTGCGTGGCCAGGTCCACCAGCGCGTCGAGCACCCGCTCGCGGGTCGAGGTGAGCTCGGGAAAGGTGAGCCGCTCGAGGTCGAGCGGGGCACCCCGGCGGGGCGCGGTCTTCCCCTCGGACGGAGGCAGCAGGACGAGCACGAGCACGATCCTCGCCGACCGGTGCCGTCCGCGCGCACCCACCCCGGTGCCGAGGACGACGACGGCTGAGGGCGGCTACCCTGGGTGGTGCAGGCGAGTCGGTCGGGCGGCCGCGGCGTCCCTCGTGGGCGTCGAGGAAAGTCCGGACTCCACAGGGCAAGGTGGTGGGTAACGCCCACCCGGGGTGACCCGCGGGACAGTGCCACAGAGAACAGACCGCCGTCGGGAGACCGGCGGCAAGGGTGAAACGGTGGTGTAAGAGACCACCAGCACGGCGGGTGACCGTCGTGGCTCGGCAAACCCCACCTGGAGCAAGGTCAAGAGGGAGGCTCCGGCCTCCTGCGCAGGCGTTCGAGGACGGCCCGTCCGAGCCTGCGGGTGGACCGCACCGAGGTCGTCGGAGACGACGGCCCCAGATGGATGGTCGCCGCCCGGTCGCTCGCGACCGGGCACAGAATCCGGCTTACAGACCGGCTCGCCTGCACCTCTCGCGCCGGCCCCAGTGGTGCAGGCGCCGAACGTTCGACTCCCGGCCGTCCACCGTCCGGCGGCAGCGAGTCGGCACGTGGCTCACCGGAGCCGGCGCGCAGACGGGCGGGTGAGCGCCACACCCAGCACTCGCAGGGGAGGCGGTCGCCGGGATGTCAGAA
>JAHECT010000077.1 GCA_024641605.1 Micrococcales bacterium | reverse complement strand
CGCGAGGACCTCGTATGCGCTGCCTCGATGGCTGGCCTACCTCGGCGTCATCCCGGCGACTCGACTGCTGCTCGCCCTGTCGGCACCGTTGGCCGCCAACGAAGGCACCGGCAGCTCGGTGTTGTGGGTCGTGTACATGCTGGCGGTGCCTGGGACCACCATCTGGTTCCTGCTGCTGGGCATCACGCTGATCCGACACGACGATCGCGGTGAAACGACCTCGGCTCCGCCACCACACGCTGCGTCACGCTGAGCCGTTGCGTGGACGAGGGCCTGCGGATTCGTCGCACCGGCTCCTCCGAGCGCTTCTCCCTTACGGGCCGTGTCCGCCAAACGGTCGAGGTAGCGCTCGAGGTCGCGGGGGCGGATCCGCAGGCGGCTGCGGACCTGGACGGCCTCGAGCGTGCCGTCGGTGATGAGCCGGTAGACGGTGTGGCGGGAGACCACCAGTTCGGCGGCGGCTTGGGGGATGGTGAGCAGGGGGCGATCAGGCATGGCGTGCTCCAGAGCGAACCGGCCAGCCAAACGGGGCTGGTGTCCGGCACTGGCCACTGCGCGCGCCTAGCGGCGGGGGATGTTCTTCCCGGGCACACCGTGCAGGTTCTGATTGCGTCCCGGTGGTGCAGGACGTGCCACCAGTGTGGCGGGACAACCCGGGTTGAATGCAAGCCCCGGCGCCACCGAATGACCGAGTGGCTGATGTCGTGGCTGAGCATGGCGACTCCTGTGGGTGGGAGTCGACCGCTGCAGCGGGCGCACACCGCAGTGACCTGCGGTGTTCTGGCGCGCCCGAGAGGACTCGAACCTCTAACCTTCTGATCCGTAGTCAGATGCTCTATCCATTGAGCTACGGGCGCGTGCCTGACGGCTGGAGAAGTCTAGCCTCAGCGCCCCGGTACGACGAAATCAGCCGGCCAGGAGCAGCCTTCGGCGCACGCCCACGGCGACCCCCGCCCGTCGTTCGGCGGGTCGATCCACGTCGGGTACCCTGTCCGGGCTGGACGCTGGCGCGCTGCGCCCGGGCCCGGCACCTGGAGGCGTCGCCTAGTCCGGTCGATGGCGCCCGCCTGCTAAGCGGGTTGGGGTCTCAAAGCCCCTCGCGGGTTCAAATCCCGCCGCCTCCGCGCCACCCACGACGGGTACCCCACAGGGGTGCCCGTCGTCGCGTTGCGGGAGCCGAACCCGCAGGTCGACCGCACCGCCTGCCGCTCAGCGACGGTCCTCCTGCTCGCCGCGCCGCCGCAGATGGGCGGCGTCGCGCTGGATGTTGACCACGCGCGCGAAGCGGTTGAGACCGAGGGCCTTGAGCGTGGACGAGGCGGCAGCACGACCCAGCGGCACGGGCTCGGGCGCGGGTGGGGTCGGCGCGGGTGGAGGGTTCGCCGCTGCCCAGTCCCGGTAGGCCGCCACGGCCGTGGGCAGCGTCGCGTACATGTTCTCGGCGCCGATGAGCTCCGCGACGCCGTAGCTGCTCATCGGTGTCATGAGGTCGTTCTTCACCCGGGCCAGAGCGAGGGTGATGCCGCGGGACGCCAGCTCGTCGTGCAACGCCACGAGGGCATCGAGGCCGGTGCTGTCCACCTCCACGTTGGCCTCGACGTTGAGGACGAACCACCGGCAGCCGGGCGCCTGAGCCGCCTCCACGCACTGGCTGTAGAAGTCGTTGCTGTTGGCGAAGAAGAGCGGGGAGTCGTACCGGTAGACGACCAGGCCCGGCACCTGCTCGGCGTCCGGGTAGTCGTCCACGTCGTGCATGCCGGCGAGCCCCGGAACGAAGCCGAGCACACCCTCGTGGGGGCGTGAGAGCCGCAGCAGCAGCTCGGCGATGGACAGGCCGATGGCCAGGGCGATGCCCGGCAGGATGCCCAAGGTCACGACACCCACCGCGCAGGCGGTCGCGACCGCCACCTCACCGACTCGCAGACGCCGCAGCGATCTCCAGGCATCGACATCGACGAGCGTCCACGCGGCGTAGAGGATGATGCCGCCCAGCGTCGCCTCGGGCAGCCTCGACAGCAGCGGGGCGAGGGTCAGCCCCGCCACGACCACCACCGCGGCCACCACCCAGGAGTAGTAGCGGCTGGTGGCGCCGTTCATGCGCGCGATCGCGGTCCGTGACGACGACGCGGAGATGGGGTAGCCACCGAAGGCGCCGCCCACGACGTCGGTCGCACCCAGCGCGACGAGCTCGCGGTTGGGATCGACGCGCTCGTTGCCCGCGAACGCCCGGGCCACGACGATCACGTCCGTGTAGGCCACGACCGCGATAGCGCCCGCGACGAGCAGGAGCTGGCCCACGACGGCCACGGGGACCGGCTCGAGCTCGAACGACGGGAGCACGAGCTCGAAGTCCCCGATGGTCGCGACCGGGAGGACGAAGCCGGCCGCGACGCCGAGCGCGATCGCCACCAGCGTCCCGGGGACAGCGGGCGCCCATCGGTGGAAGCCCAGGATGACGGCGAGGGTGCCGAGACCGACGAAGACGGACCAGAGGTCCACGGTCACGCCGTCGACGATGTCCTGGACAAGCGTGATGACGGTCGAGGCGTCGACGTCGTCCCCGACGACACGGCCCACCTGGCTGAGCACCATGACCACGGCCACGCCCGTGAGGTAGCCGATGAGGACCGGCTTGGACAGCAGGTCCGTCACGAAGCCCGCCTTGGCCAACCGCGCGGCCAGCAGGATGGCTCCGGTCATCACGCTGGTGATGCCGAGCAGCAGGGGCACCGCGATCCCGGTCGTCGCCGCGACCGGTCCGACGGTCGCTGCAGCCATCAGGGCCACCGCCGACTCGGGCCCGAGGGAGAGCCAGCGGCTGCGGCCGAGCAGCGGGTACAGGATCAGCGGGATCAGCGCGACGGTGAGACCGGCGCTCGCCCCCACTCCGGCGAGCTCGCCGTAGGCCATCGCCTGCGGGACGAGATAGGCGCCCACGACCACACCGGCGACGAGGTTGCGCCCGCCCAGATGGGTGCGCACGAGGTCGATCACGGGGTTCACCGCTCACCTCCTCGCGCACGGCGCGCGACAGCGTGCCGCCACGCGAGGCTAGCCGCCCCGAGGGCTCACGGGTGCCGATGTGAGGAAGGGTCAACGCCCGCTTCCGGCGCCGCGGCCGGGGGTAGCGTCGGTAGGGCCAGCGACAGCGCCGAGCCGAGGAGACCCCGTGGGTGATCGAGTTCGCATCGGCCTGGTGGGCTACGGCCTCGGCGGCCGGGCCTTCCACGCGCCCCTGATCACCTCCACGCCGGACCTCGACCTGGTCGGGGTGCTCACGAACGACGCCGGACGCACCGCCCAGCTCTCCGAGGACCACCCCGCGGTGCCGGCGGTCGGCGACCTGCACGACCTGGTCGCTCTCGGGGCCGAGGCGGTCGCCATCTCCTCAACGACCGGCACGCACGCGGCCCTGGCCCACGTCGCCCTGGACCTCGGCCTGCACGTCGTCGTCGACAAGCCGCTGGCCGTCGACTCGGCGAGCGCCGCGGAGATCGTCGCGCACGGGGAGCGCGTCGGTCGGCTGGTCACGGCGTACCAGAACCGTCGCTGGGACTCGGACTTCCTCACCATCCGACGGCTCCTGCACGAGCGGGTGCTCGGCGACGTCCTCGGCTTCGAGTCCCGCTTCGAGCGCTGGACGCCCGGACCGCCGCGCGCGGCCTGGCGCAGCGCGCTCACCCCCGCCGAGGGCGGCGGCCTGCGCCTGGACCTGGTGACGCACCTGGCCGATCAGGCCCACGTGCTCTTCGGCCCGGTCGCCTCGGTCTACGCCGAATCCGCGATCCACCGCGAGGATGCGCGCGCCGAGGACGACATCACCGTCCTGCTCACCCACGAGAACGGCGTCTCCTCCCACCTGCACGCGAGCTCGTGGTGCGGTGACACCTCGCGCCGGTTCCGGGTGCTGGGCACCGAGGGTGCCTACGTCATCGGCGGGATCGACGGCCAGGAGCACGCCCTGCGCGGTGGTCGCACGCCCGCCGAGGAGGGCGACCGCTGGGGCCTCGAGCCGATCGAGTCGTGGGGTCACGTGCACCGCGGTGACGAGCACGAGGTCGTGCCGACCGAGCGCGGCCGCTGGGACGTCTTCTACCCGGCCTTCGCCGCCGCGATCCGCGGAGCGGCACCGCTGCCGGTCGACCCGTACGACGCGGTCGAGGTGCTGCGGGTGCTCGACGCCTCGGCCCTCAGCGCAGCAGAGCGACGGGTCGTGCTCCTCGCCGAGCTCGACTGACACCTCACCCGGGCGGGTCGCTCGGTGGAACGCGGTCGGGTCGGCCAGGATCGGGGCATGTACGTAGTGGTCTCCCAGGCATGGTCCAAGGACGAGGGCGCGAGCGCCGATGGCTACATCGCGGAGTACGAGGCCTTCCTCCCCTTCCACGAGGCGTCGCCGGGGTTCCTCGGCCGCCGACTGATCCGCGGTGTGGAGGACCGCACCCACTTCACCAACCTGCGCTTCTTCGAGCGCCTCGAGGACTACGAGGCCATGACCCAGCGCGAGGGCTATCAGGACCACCTCCTGGCGATGTACGAGCACCTGCGCCCCTACGAGTCCTACCCGCGCGAGTTCCTGGAGGTCGTCGTCGCGGACGGCCCCGGCCCGCTGTGACCCGATGACGACCTACGTCCTCGTCCACGGCGCGTTCCGCGGCGGATGGGCCTGGGACCGCGTCCGGGACCGCCTCGCCGCCGCCGGGCACGAGGTGCTCGCGCCGTCGCTCCCGCAGGCGGGCGAGCGCTACGACGGGACCGACCCCCTGGTCACGCTCCCCGACTACGTCGCCGACCTCACGAGCACGCTCGCGTCCCGTGACCTGCGCGAGGTCGTCCTCGTGGGTCACTCGCAGGGCGGGGTGGTGGCCATCGCCACGGCGGCCGCGGTACCCGACCGGGTGGACGAGCTGGTCCTGCTCGACTCACCCGTCCCGGCACCGGGAACCTCCGTCGCCGAGGTCGTACCGGCCGAGGTCCGGGCGGCCTACGGCGAACCACCTCCCCCGAGCACCTGGCTGCCGGCGCGTCCGCTGGAGACCGACTCCGAGCTCGGGCTCACCGCCGAGCTCGTCGCGTGGGCGAATCCGCTCCTGACCCCCGCGCCGGCCGGCCCCGCCTACGATCCGGTCCCCGGTGCTCCGGTGGGTGTCGCGCTGCGCCACGTCTTCTTCGCCCGCACGCCCCTGTGGTTCCCCTGCATCCACACGCGGGCGCGCCTGGATGCTGACGGCACGGCGTACGACGTCATCGACGCCGGCCACGACGCCCCGCTGACCCACCCCGACGAGGTGGCCGCGCTGCTGCTCGAGCACGCGCGCTGAGCCGGCGCGAGCCGGACCGGACATGAGACCGGGAGGAGCGGCACGGACCCGGACCGAGCCGCCCCTCCCGGGGTGGTGACGGGTGGGACGACGGCCACCCGGAGGCCTCCGTCCCACCCGTGACTGGGGCGCTGTCTACAGCGCAGCGAGCTCCCTCTGCACGCGGGCGATGGACTCGCGCGCGCTGGTGAGCATCGAGGTCTTGAGCAGGTAGTCGCGGGCGGCCACCGGGTCGCTCATGAGGCCGACGAGCATCTGGTCGCGCGCGGCTCGGGCCTCGCGGTCCTTCTGCTGCATGTCCTGGAAGTTGCCCGTGGTCATCACCTGCACGTACTGGTGGCAGGTCTCGGCACGGACCGACCCGTAGAGGTGGCTGGCCTTGTCGGCGTCGGCGCCGTCGCGCACGGCGAGGATCGTGTCGACCGCGGACCACGCGTCGTGGATGCCGGAGTTCATGCCCATCCCGCCGAGCGGGTTGTTCATGTGCGCGGAGTCGCCCGCGAGCAGGACCCGGTGCTGGCTGAACGTCGAGGCCACGCGCTGGTGCACGTTGTAGAGCGAGTGCTGGAGGATCTCGTAGTCCGAGCCCGGGTCGTGCAGGCCCTTGAGGCGCTCCTGGATCCGCGCATCGCTCACGGCCACGTCGTCGGGCTCGTCGGCCGGGATCGGCATGAGCGCTCGCCAGTGGTCCGGCGTGCGGAGGAGCACGATCCACTCGTCGGGGTCGTTGACGTAGGCGACCGCCGCGAGGTCGCTGATGGCGTCGCGGAACTCGAAGGACGTGGACATCACGAGGAAGCGCTCGGGGAAGGTCACGCCCTCGAACCCGAAGCCCAGCGACTGGCGGACCATGGAGTTGGCGCCCTCGCAGGCGAGCAGCCACTCGGTGGAGATGGGCTCGTCCTGGCCGTCGATCCAGAGCAGCGCATGGTCCCCGGCGTCCTCGGCACGGGCGACGCGGGTGTTGAAGCGGATCTCGGCGTTGTCCATCGACTCCAGGATCGGGAGGATGATCCGGGTCAGCTTGTTCTGCTCGAGCTGCAGCCGCCACGGGAAGCGCGTCACGTCGGAGAGCACCGTGAGGTCGAGCTCGGCGAGGATCCCGCCGTGGCGCTCCCGCTGCTGGAACACCGGGGCCTTGAGGCCCTGCTCGTGCATGGTGTCGCCGATGCCGAGGGTGTCGAGGAGCTCGAGGCTCGGGATGTGGAACGTCGAGGCCTTGGAGTCCATGGCCAGGTCGGCCCCGGCCTCGAGGACCAGCACGGGCACGCCCGCCTGCGCGAGGCGCAGCGCCGCGACCATCCCCACCGGGCCGGCTCCGGCCACGACCACCTGGTGATCCGCCATGAGTGGAACGCTAATCCACCTAGTGGAACAGGTCAAGGGGCTCCGGACATCCGGCCCCCCGGATCTCGGCGTCGGCACCGATCGGGCGGGGAGCGCCGGTGACCGGCCCCGACGCGCACGCCCGCGCGCCCCGGCCGGAGGTCCGGACCGGGGCGAGCGACAGGCTGCGGATCGTGGCGCTCAGGAGAAGATCTGCTCGCGGAAGGCCTCGCGCTGCTGGCAGGCGGCCTTGATCGCCTCGAGCTGCTCGTCGGTGCAGTCGAGGTTGTAGACGTCGCGGATGAACTCGGGCAGGTCGGGCCGGTAGTCGTGCGCCCAGGCCTTGTACGCGCCCGGGATCTGAGCGTTCTTCATGTCGACGAGGAGCTGGAAGAACGTGGTGATCGGGCGCCAGCGCATCGAGGCGGGAATCCCGCGCGGTGAGCGGCCCGGGACGTCCTCCATCCGGGGACGGTCCGGGCCCAGCCAGCCCGGACGACGCGTGAGCAAGGACGGCCCGAACTTGGTCACTCCGTCGTTGTCGTGGCTGAGCAGGCAGAACCGGATCTTCTCCTTGGCGTTGTCACCGAGGGCCAGGAACTGCTCGTAGTCGTTGACCACGGCCACGGTGTCGTGGTCGACGTCGATCCGCTTGGGGTCCACGAGCTCGTGGCGCCACGAGCTGCCCTCCGGCGTCCCGATCCACAGGCCGCAGTCGATGCCGAGCGCCTCCGGGCCGAGGGTGCCCCAGCCCTCGAACGCGGCCTGCGAGGTCAGCGCGCCGAGCGACTCCCCGAAGATCACGACCTTCGGGCGCTTCTTCACCGGCATCTTCCTGATGCGCTCGAGGATGCGCAGCCACAGCAGACGGTTCTGCTCCTTGGCGTTGCCCACCTTGCCCAGCGACAGCGGCGAGGGGCGCTTGGAGTACTGCAGCGTCACGGACGCCATGTCGCCGAGAGTCATGTACTGGGTCGCGGCGATCGCCACGTAGTTCACATAGCCGGTGCCCGTCGGTGAGACGAGCATGATGAGGGAGCGCGACCAGGCGTCCGTGCGGTCCATCTCGGCCAGGGCGAGGGCGACCCGGTCCCGCGGGTCCTCGGCGGAGTCGAGGCCGACGAAGATCGAGATGGGCGGGGCCTTGGCCTCGGTCTTCATGACCGTCTGGATGGACAGCTCCGGCCGGGGCACCCCGTCGATCTCGGCCGGCCGGTCGAGGAGCGGCTCGGTGCGGACGAAGGTGACCACGTGCCGGCGGCCCTCGCGGCCCATGTCCTCCCACCGCACCAGGCTCTCCGGGTCGCCGGAGACGTAGGAGTTCGTCCACACGCCCGGGGCCGACGCGTCCATGCCCTGGTCGAACTTCTCGGTGCCGGACTCGATGCGGGTCATGGCCGTCTGCCAGAGCTTGTTGGTGCCGTAGCCCAGGCCCGCCAGGGTCAGGGCGTGCGCCGCCCGCCGCCAGGTGGCCTCCGAGCCGGGGAGGACCCGGCTGCCGACCGAGCCCAGCTGATGGGCCACCCAGTTCTCCCCCGCGGCGACGCCGGTCAGCACCCCGATGACACCCATACCCGCGGCGAACCCCAGGAGGGGGCTGGACTTGGCCGGGTCGCTGAAGTGGTCCGGCGGGGTCTCGCGCTGGCGGACCGCCTCCAGACCCGCGGCCACCGCCAGCCCGACCGGGATCGCGACCGGGAAGCGGGCGATCCGGCCCTCGGCGCCCACGGCGTCGTCGATGCCGGACGTGATGGCGAGAGCGCCGGCGAGGATCGTCCCGCTCGCGCCCGTGACGGCGAAGCGCCAGCCGAGCTGGCGGACGAGGGCACGCCGCGCGCTCTCGTCGTCGTGGTGGCCGACGTAGGCCACGACGCCGGCGCCGACGGGGACGGCGATCATGTCGAGCAGCAGGACCGCGGCCCGGCGCCGGTCCTCGTCGCTCCACGACTCGGGCAGCGGCAACGCCGTGGACAGCGCCGCACCGCCCGCGTCGATGACGTCCTGCGCAACGACGGTGAGCATGAAGTGGGTGCCGGTGGCCAGCCCGGTGATCAGACCCTGGTCGAGCCAGGTGCGCTCCGACAGCGTGCGGGTGAAGGTCCCCGGCACCGCAGCGGAGGCGATGGCCAGGCCGACCTGTTGACCCCGTGCAACGGGCTCGTGCGCCATCCCGACTCCCCAGACGTGAGGTGTGAGCGTCCTCGTCATGGGAACGTACCCCGTGGGCCGCCTGCGTGGGGCCCGTCGGAGGGAGGAGGTCGGCGGTGACGAGCATGGGCCGCTGGGTGGCCGCCGCCTTCCTCGTCGCGGGGGTCGCCGGGGGGATCCTGCTTTTCGGCGACGGGGGCGCCATGGTCGGAGTCGTCGTCGCGATGATCGGCTTCCAGGGTCTGACCCGCGGGGTCGAGGGCGTCCCCTACGTCGCGGCCGCGACCGCCACGACCGCCGGGCTCATCGCCATCGCCTGGCGCCACGGGCTCTCGGCCACCGAGCTCGGCCTCGGGCCGTCCACCTGGGTGCTCGGGCTCGCCTGGTCGGCCGGGATCATCGTGGTGACGGGCATCGTCGTGGGCATCGCCGGCGGGGTCCCGCACACGCGCAAGTACTTCGCCGACGAGCGGGTCACCGAGGTCTCCGGCGTGACCACCGCCCGACGCGCGCTGCTCGACATCCCCTTCGGGACCGTGCTGGTGGAGGAGTTCGCCTTCCGCGGTGTCCTCTTCGCCCTGGCCCTCGGCGTCTGGGGGACGACGACGGCGATCGTGGTGACGTCGGTGCTCTTCGGCCTCTGGCACATCAGCCCGTCGCTGGAGATGCACGAGGCGCACGCCCACACGTCGGGGTCGCCGATCCCGACGATCCTCTCCACCGTCGCGGTCACAGGGCTGGGGGGCGTCGGCTTCGCCCTGCTGCGCCTGTGGACGGGAAGCCTGTTCCCGCCCGCCGCGCTGCACTGGGCGATGAACGGGTCGGGTGTCGTCGTCGGCTGGATCGTGCACCGCACGCGCGAGGTAGCCCACATCGAGGACGGACCCGCCGACCCGGCCCATCACCACCACCACGTGGACGGCACCCACGCCGACGAGGCGCCGCCGACCGACGACCGGCCCGAGGAGTCCGACGACTAAGGGCGTTCAGGCAGCCGGCCAGTCGAGCGGCACCGGCCAAGGTCCGGTCACCTCCGCCAGGCAGACCCGCCACCGCCCCGCCGTCTGGTCGACCACGTACTCCAGCAGCAGCCCGCCCGGGTCGACCACGAACTCCGCGCCGTCGGGGTAGGCCCCTCCGACCCAGTGGTACGCCGACCCCGCGCGCTCCACCCCGTCGACCACGACCGTCCGCTCGCCGAGCAGGACGGCGCTGCGCTCGGACGGGACGGGGACGAGGAAGCGCCGGCCGTCGCTCGGGTCGGCCACGTCGGGGACCACCACGCCGTGGGGGCCGGCGACCGAGGCGAGCACCTGCAGTCCGGTGAACGCGCGCACGAGCGGGTACAGGGAGCCGGCGGTGGTCGTCTCGTCGGACCTCTCCCCGTCGATCGTGCGGGTGGTCGCGACGGTGCCACCTGAGGCGGCGATCGTCGCGGTGGCCTCGCGGATCACCCCGGGCGCCGATCCGGTCCAGCGCACCAACACGTCCCAGCGGCCCGGGGTCAGCCGGGCGTCCACCTCGAGCCGGGACACCGGCGTGGCGCTCACCCGGGTGCTGCGGACCCGCACGGCGCCGCCCGCCACCTCGCCGACCATGAACCGCTCGTCCACGCCGGCCGGATCGCCGTCGAGCAGGTAGCGGTAGCGGCCGCGCGTGCGCTCGGGATCGGTCGGCATGTCGGGCATGGGGGGATCGGGGTGCACGACGCCATCGTCTCAGTGGGACGCGGGGTTCAGGATGGAGGCATGCAGCTGCGTGGCGTCGTCAGCCCCGACCGTCCCCTCCTCGTCGTCGCTCTCGAGGAGGAGGCGCGCCAGCTGGCCGGGCCGGTTCCCGTCCTCGTGACGGGCGTGGGCAAGGTCTGCGCAGCGACGGCCGTAGCCGTCGTCCTCGCGACCGCGCGTCCGTCGTACGTGGTCAACCTCGGGACCGCGGGCGGTCTCCGCCCCGGGCTCGACGGCGTGCACGAGGTTGGCGAGGTGCGTCAGCACGACTTCGCCGACGCCGCCATCCACGCCCTCACGGGTCGTCACTTCGGTGCCCCCATCGTCCTGGGCGACGGACCGGTGCTCGCGAGCGGTGATGCCTTCGTGGC
>JAHECT010000076.1 GCA_024641605.1 Micrococcales bacterium | reverse complement strand
AGCAGCCGACGCCGGCGGGGCTGCCGGCGGGGGCGGCGGGGCTGCCGGCGGTGCGCTCGGCGGCGGGGAGGCCGGATCGGGCTGGCCGGACGCGGGCGGCGGGGAGAACGGGTTGTCCTCGCCCGCGGGCTGGTTCGGGTCGCTCACGGTGGCACCTCGTCTGCTCGGCTGGTCGGCGTACCCCACGACGCTAGCGAGACGGGGCGAGGAGAGCGCGAAACTCGCGGGACTCGGCGGGTCCGGCGCGCCTACCCTCGAGCAGCCATGTCTCTCACCAGGCTCCCCCTCACCGACCCGGGCACGCCCGACCTGCGGTCCGCGTTCGGCTACCTCGTCTGGATCGGACGCAGGCAGTGGCGTCCGCTCGCGCTGGGGGTCACCTGGGGCGTCCTCTGGATGGGGGCGCAGGCGGTGGTACCGGCCGCGCTCGGCCTCGGTGTGCAGGCGGCCGCGGACGGCCGGGAACGCACCGTCATGCTCGCAGCCGCCGGGCTGCTCGCCCTCGGTGTCGTCCAGGCCGCCGCAGGGGTGCTGCGCCACCGCATGGCGGTGCTCAACTGGATCACCGCGTCGAGCCGCACCCAGCAGCTGGTGGTGCGGCGCGCGGCCCACCTCGGGACCCAGCTCAACGCGAAGGTCGCCACGGGCGAGGTCGTCGCGGTCACCTCCAGCGACGTCGAGAAGATCGGCAGCGCCTTCGACGTGCTCGCACGGTTCGCGGGAGCCGTGATCGCCTTCGTCGCGGTGGCGGTCATCCTCGTCCGCTCCTCCGCGCTGCTGGGAGCCGTGGTGCTCATCGGCATTCCGCTGCTCGGCCTGCTCGTCGCCCCGCTGCTGCGCCCGCTCGAGCAGCGGGAGTCAGCCCAGCGCAAGCAGCTGGGTCGCGCGACCGAGCTGGCCGCGGACACCGTCGCCGGCCTGCGCGTGCTGCGGGGCATCGGCGGCGAGGAGCTGTTCCTGCACCGCTTCCAGGACGCCTCGCAGGAGGTCCGCGCCGCCGCCGTGAAGGTGGCACGGGTGCGCTCCCTGCTCGACGCGCTGCAGGTGGCGCTGCCCGGGACGTTCATCGTCGCCGTCGTCTGGATCGGCGCACGGCTCGTCCAGGCCGGCACGCTCAGCGTCGGCGAGCTCGTCGCGTTCTACGGCTACTCCGCGTTCCTGCTGATCCCGTTGCGCACCTTCACCGAGACGGCCGAGAAGTGGACCAAGGCCTATGTCGCCGCCGGACGGGTGATCACGGTGCTGCGGCTCGAGCGCGACGACGACGCGACGGCGGCCGGGCGCACCGCGACCTGGACCGTCCCGCCGGGGTCGGCCCCGCTGCACGACCCAGCATCCGGGCTCACGATCGCCGCGGGGCGGCTCACGGCCGTGGTCTGCGCCGACCAGGCGACCGCCGACGACGTGGCGGCCAGGCTCGGCGGGCTCGGTCCCGACGGGCGCGCCGTCACGCTCGGCGGGGTGGCGCTCGGCGACGTCCCCCGAGACGAGCTGCGCGCGGCCGTCCTCGTCCAGGACAAGGACCCCGTGCTGCTCTCCGGCACGCTGCAGGAGCTGCTCGACCTGCCTCGATCGGGCCGCGTCGGGGTCCAGGAGGCAGTCGAGGCGGCCTCGGCCTACGACGTCCTCGATGCCCTCGTCGACTCCTCGCCCGAGGTGTCGGACCCGCTGCGCGCCCGCGTGACCGAGCGCGGCCGGTCCCTCTCCGGCGGTCAGCGCCAGCGGCTGGCGCTGACCCGGTCCCTCGTCGTCGACCCGCCGGTCCTCGTGCTCGACGAGCCGACGAGCGCCGTCGACGCGCACACGGAGACGCAGATCGCGGCGTCCCTGCGCAACATCCGCGCCGGGCGCACCACCGTGGTGCTCACCGCGTCCCCGCTCCTGCTCGACCAGGCCGACGAGGTCGCCCTGGTCCTCGACGGCGTCGTCGTCGCGCAGGGCACCCATCGCGACCTGCTGGCCCGCGAGCCGCGCTACCGCGCTGTGGTCACCCGCGAGGAGGTGAGCGCATGAGGCCCCCTGAGGACGCGGTGGCCGCCTCGACCATGACCGGGGCCTCCTTGCCGGTCGCGGGCGAGGAGACCGTGCGGCGCTACGTGCGCGAGCTCCTGCGCCGGCACCGCGCGCGCTTCGCCACGGTGATCGGGATGCACTCGGTCGCGGCGGTGGCCTCGATCGTGGGACCGGTCCTGCTCGGCATGCTCGTGGAGGAGCTGACCACCGGGCAGGTCGCCCGCGTGGACCTGTTCGCGCTCGCGTTCCTGCTCGCGCTGGTCGTGCAGACGATCTTCACGAGGTCGACGCGGCTGCGCGCCAGCATCCTGGGCGAGGAGGTCCTGGCCGACCTGCGCGAGGACTACCTCGTCCGAGCGGTGGCACTGCCCACCGGCGTGGTCGAGCGCGCGGGCACCGGCGACCTGGTCTCGCGCACCACCACGGACGTGGACCGGCTCACCCACGCGGTGCGCGACGCGGTCCCCCAGATCACCATCGCCCTCGTCACCGTCGTGTTCGTCGGCGGTGCGCTGGTCCTCACCGCGCCGCAGCTCGCGCTCGCGTGGCTGCTCGCGGTCCCCCCGATCCTGATCTCCTCGCGGTGGTACTTCCGGCGCGCTCCGAAGTCCTACCGGGCGGAGGCGGCGACCTACGCCGCGGTCAGCGCCTCGATCTCGGAGACGGTGGACGCCGGCCGCACGGTCGAGCTCTACCGGCTCGAGCCCACCCGCGTGGAGGTCACCGACGCGAGGATCCGCCGCTGGGTCTCCTGGGAGCGCTACACGCTCTGGCTGCGGTGCTGGTGGTTCCCGGCGGTCGAGGCCGGCTACGTCCTGCCGCTCGTGGGCGTGCTCGCCCTCGGCGGCTGGCTGGTCGCGCAGGGCTCGATCACGGTGGGGCAGCTCACCGCCGGCCTGCTGCTCACCCAGATGCTCGTCGAGCCCGTCGACGAGATCCTCGGGTGGTACGACGAGCTGCAGGTGGGCCAGGCCTCACTGGCCCGCCTCGTGGGCGTGCAGGAGGTGCCTGACCCGGAGACCGACGCCTCGCTCGTTCCCGACGACGACCGGCTCGTGGTCGACGACGTGCGCTTCGGCTACCGGGTCGGGCGCGACGTGCTGCACGGGATCGACCTCGACGTCGCACCCGGGGAGCGGCTCGCGCTGGTCGGTCCCTCGGGTGCGGGCAAGTCCACCCTCGGCCGGCTCATGGCGGGCATCTACGCGCCGCGGACGGGGTCGGTCGAGCTCGGCGGGGCCGAGCTCGCGCTCATGCCGACCGAGATGGTGCGCACCCAGGTGGCGCTGGTCAACCAGGAGCACCACGTGTTCGTGGGCAGCCTGCGCGACAACCTGCTCCTGGCCCGGGCGGACGCCGACGACGAGGCGCTGCTCTCCGCGCTCGGATCCGTCGACGCCCTGCCATGGGTGCAGGCGCTGCCCGAGGGGCTCGACACGGCCGTCGGCTCAGGCGGGACGGCGCTGGCGCCCGGCCAGGCCCAGCAGCTCGCGCTCGCCCGGCTCATCCTCGCCGACCCGCACACCCTCGTGCTCGACGAGGCCACGTCGTTGCTCGACCCGCGTGCCGCCCGCCACCTCGAGCGCTCGCTCAACGCCGTGCTCAGCGGGCGCACGGTCATCGCGATCGCCCACCGGTTGCACACGGCCTACGACGCTGACCGCATCGCGGTCGTCGAGGACGGCCGGATCAGCGAGCTCGGCAGCCACGACGAGCTCGTCGAGGCGGACGGCGCCTACGCCGCGCTCTGGCGCTCCTGGCGCGACGCCGACTGAGCCGGGCCACGTCCGGGTCCGGGACCCATCGGCTCAGCCGGTCACCGGAGAGGCCTGCGGGTCGGCTCGCTCGTGCCGAACCTCGAGGAGCGGCAGCCGCAGCGCCGCCGGGGCGTGCGGGGGCACGACGGGCGCCACAGGCGGCACAGGTGCGGTCTCGACGTAGAGCGAGCCCAGCGGCGGGCGGTGATCGACCTCGCCCTTGTTCGGCCACAGCGCCATGGCGCGCTCGGCCTGGGCGGTGATCGTCAGCGACGGGTTCACCCCCAGGTTGGCCGAGATGGCCGCCCCGTCGAGAACGTGCAGACCCTCGTGGCCGAAGGCGCGGTGGTAGGCGTCGATGACGCCGTGCTCGGGATCGGACCCGATGCACGCACCGCCCACGAAGTGCGCGGTCATCGGGGCGTCGAGCAGATCCCCGAGCTGGCCCATGGGGAAGCCGTCGATCTCGCCGGCGATGCGTCGCGCGGCGTCGTTGGCCGCCGGGATCCAGGTGGGGTTGGGCTCGCCCTCGCCCTGGCGCGAGGTCAGCTTCCAGCGCCCGAGGCGCGTGCGGACCGCGCTCACGGTGATGGAGTTGTCGACCGACTGCATGACGAGCGCGATGGCGCCCTTCTCCGACCAGCGGCGTACCGAGAGCGACCGGACCGCGTCGCCGGGGTGCTTGGCCATCTCCCGCACCCACACGCGCCAGCGCGGCGTGCCCTCCTCGCCGTCGGTGAGGATCGTGCCCAGCAGGCCCATGAGGTTGCTGCCCTTGCCGTAGCGCACCGGCTCCACGTGGGTCCGCTCGTCGGGGTAGAACGACGAGGTGATCGCCACGCCCTGGGTGAAGTCAGCGTCCGAGCGCCGGGAGATCGCCCCCACGATCGACTCCGAGTTGGTGCGCGAGAGGTAGCCGAGGCGAGGCGAGAGCCGCGAGAGGAATCCCGTGGCGCGCATGCGGTGCAGCAGCTTCTGGGTGTTGTAGGTCCCGGCGGCGACGATCACCTGGTCGGCGGTGAACCGACCGCGGCGCCCGGCGGGGCCGGTGCGCAGCGTGTCGACGGCGTAGCCGCCCTGGGGACGCGGTCGGATCGCGGTGACGGTCGTCATCGGGTGCACCTCGGCGCCTGCCGCCTCGGCGAGACCGAGGTAGTTCTTGGGCATCGTGTTCTTCGCGTTGTGCCGGCATCCGGTCATGCAGGACCCGCACTCGCGGCACCCGGTGCGCGCCGGTCCGACGCCGCCGAAGAACGGGTCCGGCGAGATCACGCCGGGCCCGTCGCCGAAGAAGACGCCCACCGGTGTCATCCGGAACGAGTCACCGACTCCCATGCTCTCCGCGACCGCCCGGAACGTGTGGTCCAGCGGGGTCGGGTGCGGGACCTCGGTGACGCCGAGCATGCGGGCGGCCTGGTCGTAGTAGGGCAGCAGCTCGCGCTGCCAGTCGGTGATCCCGGCCCACTGCGGGTCGGTGAAGAACTCCTGCGGCGGGACGTAGAGCGTGTTGGCGTACACCAGCGACCCGCCGCCGACGCCGGCGCCGCAGAGCACGAGCACGTCCGGGAGGAGGTGGATGCGCTGGATGCCGTAGAGGCCCAGGCGCGGCGCCCACAGGAACTTGCGCACCCGCCAGGAGGTGGCCGCGAAGTCCTCGTCACGGAACCGCCGGCCCGCCTCGAGGACGCCGACGCGGTAGCCCTTCTCGGTCAGCCGCAGCGCGGCGACGGAGCCGCCGAAGCCCGAGCCGACGACCAGGACGTCGTAGTGCTCGCTCACGGCACCCTCAGCGCCTTGAGCGCTCGGAATGCGGTGGTCATGAGTCCCGCCCACTGCTCATCGGTCCGGCCCAGTGCCGCGCCGAACCCGACGAGGTGCTGCACCGAGACCGTCTGGGGCTCGGTGTACTTCATGATCCCTTCCGTGCCATGACGGCGGCCGAGGCCGGAGGCCTTCATCCCACCCATGGGCGCGCCGAGGGAGCCCCAGGCCGCGCCGTAGGCCTCGTTGACATTGACCGTCCCGGCCAGGATGCGTCGCGCCATGTCCCGCCCGGCGCGGGTGTCGCGCGTGAGGACCGCGGCGTTGAGGCCGTACTCGCTGTCGTTGGCCATGGCGACGGCCTCGTCGTCGGAGTCGAAGGTGTAGATGCTCGCGACCGGGCCGAAGGTCTCCTCGCGGCAGGCGAGCATGTCGGGCGTGACGCCAGCCAGAAGCGTGGGGGCGTAGTAGTACGGGCCGACCTCGGGCAGGGCTCGTCCCCCGGTGACGACCTCGGCGCCGCGGGACACGGCGTCCTCGACGTGTGCCCGAACCCGGCTGAGCTGGCCCTCGGAGATCAGCGAGCCCATGCCCGCGCCCCACCCGACGCGGGGGACCAGCCGGAGCGCCTCGAGGCGGCGGGTCAGCTTCGGGACGAAGTCCTCGACGACCGAGGAGTGCACGAGGATCCGCTCGGTCCCGATGCACAGCTGACCGGCGTTGCCGAAGGAGGCCCGCTCCACGATCTCCGCCGAGCGATCGAGGTCGGCATCGGCCCGGACGACGACCGCGTTCTTGCCGCCCAGCTCCAGGGAGCAGCCGATGAGGCGCTCACCGCACCGCCGGGCGATCTCGCGTCCGACCCGCGTGGAGCCGGTGAACATGACGTAGTCCGACCGGTCCACGACCCAGGGACCGACGACCGGGCCGTCGCCGATGACGACGGGCATGAGGTCCGGGGGTAGCCCCGCCTCGACCAGGACGTCCACGATCGCGAGCGCCGTCACCGTGGTCTGCAGGTCGGGACGCAGCACCACCGCGTTGCCGGCGAGCAGAGCGGGCAGAGCGTCGGTGACGGCGAGCGTGAGCGGGTAGTTCCAGGGGGCGATGATCCCGACGACGCCCTTCGGATGGTGATGCACCATCGTCTGCGTGAGGACGGGGAACACCCCGAGAACCGGGCGGGAGGCGAGCATGCGCGGCCCGACTCGGCCGTAGTAGCGCGCGTTGAGCGCGCAGTCGGCGAGCTCCTCGTAGGCGTCGCGACGCGCCTTCCCCGTCTCGATCTGCACGATGTCGAGGAGCTGGGCCTGCCGCTCGAGCACGAGGTCGTGGAAGCGGAGCAGGACCCGGGCCCGCTCGCGGGGGCTGCGCACCGCCCAGGCCCGCTGCGCGCGCCGCGCCATGGCGAAGGCCGACTCCACGTCGTCCTCGGTCGAGAGCGGCAGCGTGGTCGCGCGCGTCCCCGTGAAGGGGGCGACGGTGTTGTGGCGCGCCGGCGCCGCGCCGACGACCGCGTGGCGCAACAGGCGCGCGACGAGGCCGACGTCGAGGGCGGGGGCCTCCCCGTCGCCGGCGTGCTGATCGGTGTCGGCGTCGAGCGCTGCGGTCATGACACTCAGCCTAGTGGCGGTTGTTACCCGCCGGTACGGGGACGGGCGCTCAGCGCGAGAGGACGACCTCGACGCGCTGGAACTCCTTGAGGTCGGAGTAGCCGGTGGTGGCCATCGCCCGGCGCAGGGCGCCGATCAGGTTCATCGTGCCGTCCGCTGCCCTGGACGGGCCGTGCAGGATCTCCGCCAGCGTGCCGACCGTGCCGAGGTGGACCCGCTCCCCCCGCGGCAGCACGGGGTGGGTCGCCTCGATCCCCCAGTGCCACCCGCGCCCGGGGGCCTCGCTGGCCCGCGCGAGCGGCGACCCGAGCATGACCGCGTCGGCGCCGCAGGCCACGGCCTTGGGGATGTCACCGGAGCGCCCGACACCGCCGTCGGCGATGACGTGGACGTAGCGGCCACCGCTCTCGTCGAGGTAGTCCCGGCGCGCGGCCGCCACGTCGGCGATGGCGGAGGCCATGGGGACGCGGACCCCGAGGACGTCGCTCGTGGTGTGCGCGGCCCCGCCGCCGAAGCCGACGAGCACGCCCGCCGCGCCGGTGCGCATGAGGTGCAGCGCCGCCTGGTAGGTCGCGCAGCCGCCGACGATCACGGGCACGTCGAGGGCGTAGATGAACTCCTTGAGGTTGAGCGGCGCGGCCGCCCCTTCACGCGACACGTGCTCCGCGCTCACCGTCGTGCCGCGGATGACGAAGATGTCGACCCCGGCGTCGACGACCGCCTGGGCGTAGGCAGCCGTCCGCATGGGGCTGAGCGCGGCCGCCACGGTGACCCCGCCGGCCCGGATCTCCGCGATGCGCGCGGCGATCAGCTCCTCGCGGATGGGCGCGGCGTAGATCTCCTGCAGGCGCGGGGTGACGCGCTCGTCGGGCAGCTCGGCGATCTCGGTGAGGAGGGGCTCGGGGTCCTCGTAGCGCGTCCAGAGCCCGTCGAGGTCGAGCACGCCCACGCCACCGAGCCGCCCGATCTCGATCGCGGTCGCCGGGGACACGACCGAGTCCATGGGGGCCGCGAGCACGGGGGCGTCGAACGTGTACGCGTCGACGCGCCACGACACCGAGACCGCCTCCGGTTCACGGGTCCGCCTACTGGGGACGACGGCGATGTCGTCGAGTCCGTACGCCGTGCGCGCGCGCTTGGCGCGCCCGATCTCGATCTCGGTCACGAGGATCCTCGGGGTGCTCGTCCGGCTCGGGCCGGTGGGCGGTCAGGACGTGGGGTAGTTGGGCGCCTCGGTCGTCATCTGGATGTCGTGCGGGTGGCTCTCCTTGAGGCTCGCCGCGGTGATCCGGACGAAGCGGCCACGCTCCTGGAGCTCCGGCACGGTGCGGGCCCCGACGTAGAACATCGATTGCCGCAGGCCGCCGACGAGCTGGTGGGCGACGGCCGACAGCGGGCCGCGGTAGGCCACGCGGCCCTCGACGCCCTCGGGGACGAGCTTGTCGTCGCTGTCGATCTCGGCCTGGAAGTAGCGGTCCTTGGAGTAGGACTTCTTGCCGCGCGAGGACATCGCGCCCAGCGAGCCCATGCCGCGATAGCTCTTGTACTGCTTGCCGTTGACGAAGATGACCTCGCCGGGGCTCTCGTCGCAGCCGGCGAGCATCGACCCGACCATGACCGACTCGGCACCCGCCACGATCGCCTTGGCGATGTCGCCGGAGTACTGCAGCCCGCCGTCGGCGATCACCGGGACGCCCGCCGGACGGCAGGCGAGCGACGCGTCGTAGACGGCGGTGATCTGCGGGGCGCCTACGCCGGTGACGACGCGGGTGGTGCAGATCGACCCCGGACCGACTCCCACCTTGACCGCGTCGGCGCCAGCGTCGACGAAGGCCTGCGCCCCCGCGCGGGTGGCGACGTTGCCGCCGATCACCTGCACATGGCGGGTGGCCGGGTCGCTCTTGAGCCGCGCCACCATGTCGAGCAAGAGCCGGACGTGACCGTGCGCGGTGTCGGCGACCAGCACGTCCACCCCCGCCTCGACCAGGGTCGTCGCGCGGTCCCACGAGTCGCCGAAGTAGCCGATCGCCGCGGCCACCAGCAGCCGCCCGTCGGCGTCCTTGCTGGCGTTGGGGTACTGCTCGGACTTGACGAAGTCCTTCACCGTGATGAGGCCGACCAGACGGTCCTCGTCGTCGACGATCGGGAGGCGCTCGCGCTTGTGCTGACGCAGCAGGAGCGTGGCCTCCTCGCGTGTGATCCCCTCGCTGCCGGTGATGAGCGGCATGGGCGTCATCACGTCGCTGACGAGGGTGGTGGCCCACTCGGAGATGGGGACGAACCGCAGGTCGCGGTTGGTCACGATGCCGAGCAGCCGTCGGTCCTCGTCGATGACGGGGAGCCCGGAGACGCGGTACTGGCCGCAGCGCTCGTCGAGCTCCTCGAGGGTCGCCTTGGGATGGATCGTGATCGGGTTGGAGATCATCCCCGTCTGGGTCCGCTTGACGAGGTCCACCTGGTAGGCCTGGTCCTCGATCGACAGGTTCCGGTGCAGGACGCCGATGCCGCCCTGACGGGCCATGGCGATCGCCATCCGGGCCTCGGTGACGGTGTCCATCGCCGCCGACACGAGCGGGACCGAGAGCGAGAGCTCACGGGTCAGCCGGGACGTCGTGTCGACCTCGCCGGGGTGCACGTCGGTCTCGCCGGGCAGGAGCAGGACGTCGTCGTAGGTCAGCCCCAGCGCAGCGAACTTCTCGGGGATGCCGATCGGGTCAGACACGGGCGAACCTCTCCTGGAACGGAAGGGCCCAGACTACCGGCGACCCCACCCCAGGGCCGAACCCGCCATCGAGCGCCCGGCGCCCCCGAGATGCCACCCCCCACCGGGGTATACCGCGTCGTGGGCGGACATCTCGGCGTGGGCGGGAGGGGTCAGCGCAGGAAGCCCCAACGGAAGCCGAGGGCCACGGCCTGGGCGCGATCGGCCGCGCCGAGCTTGCGGAAGAGCCGACGGGCGTGGGTCTTGACGGTGTCCTCGGAGAGGTAGAGCTCACGGCCGATCTCGGCGTTGGACTTGCCGCGGGACATGCCGTCGAGCACCTGCTGCTCGCGCTCGGTGAGTGCGGGCGGAGCACCGGTGGGACGCACCCGCTGGGCCCGCGCCGCCGGCCCCTCGCGTCCGGCGGCCAACGCGAGCGCCACGGTCGCAGCCACCTCCTCGCGACTGGCGTCCTTGGCGATGTAGCCCCGGGCACCGGCCGACACGGCACGCGCCACGCCGTCGGGGTCCTCACCCATGGTCAGCATGACGACCGCGGCGTCGGGGTGCGCGGCCACGAGCCGGCGGGAGGCCTCGACGCCACCGATGCCGGGCATCCGCACGTCCATGAGCACGAGGTCGGGTCGCTCGATGGGGAAGCGGGCCAGGACCTCCTCTCCGCTGCCGGCTGCGGTGACGCGCTCGACGCCGGGGACCGCGCCGACGGCGCGCCGGATCGCCTCCCGCGCGAGCGGTGCGTCGTCGCACACGAGAACCGTGGTCATGGCGAAGGTTCGTCCTCCTGCGTCAGGGCCGCCGTCACGGCGGTCATCACAGGGTTGTTCGGCACCCCTCCGCTCAGACTTCAGTCTTTCGGGTGACGGAGTCGGCGTGCGGGGACGCTCAGCCGGCGAGCAGCTCGGCGATGTCGGCCCGGGCCAGCCAGTCCGCACGGTAGGGCTCGGGCAGGTCCTCGGCGATCTGGCGCACGACGCCGCGAGCGGCCGCGAGCGCCGCGGCGCCCTCCGCGGGATGGTCGGCGCCGACGAGCGCGCCGAGCATGGCCCGCGCCGGCCAGACCAGCGGCACGGCCCCGAGGCTGT
>JAHECT010000075.1 GCA_024641605.1 Micrococcales bacterium | reverse complement strand
TCACCGACGGCGTGACCCGGGTCGCCGGGATCCTGGCGACGGAGACGCACGTGGCCTTCCGCACCTACAGCCGCCACGATCTCGAGACGGCGTTCGCCATCGGTCTGGACTGACGGGTCAGCGGCCGGCGAGCCGCTGCGACACCGCGACCCAGCGCTCGAGCAGAGCCCCGGCCGCACCGGAGTCGATGGCCGCGGCCACGTCGGGAAGACGCCCGGCGATGCGATCACCGATCGACGCCGTCACCGGCACCCCCCGCGCCGCGTCGTGGGCCACGTAGGCGGCCGCCGCCGAGAGCAGGACCGCGTCGCGCACCGGGTCGAGGGCGGTGCTGCGCTCGCCCCCCAGCACGGCGCGGGCCACGGCCGCGTTGAACGACGCGTCCTGGCCCCGCAGCGCGTCAGGCGCCGGGCGGGCGAACCCCAGGTCGCGTGCGTCGACCAGCGACTCGTGCACCGCGTCGCCGGTGGCGTCCCACACCCTCGTCGGCGCGTGGGTGGACAGCTCGTCGAGACCGTCCTCGCCGCGCACGACGACGGCCCGGGTGCCCCGGGAGCGGAGGGCGTCGGCCATGACCGGCGCCAGCCGCAGGTCGGCGCAGCCCACGACCTGGGCCGCCGGACGCGCCGGGTTGGCCAGGGGCCCGAGCACGTTGAAGATCGTCGCCACGCCCAGCTCGCGGCGCGCCACCGCCGCGTGGCGCATGCCGGGGTGGAAGACCGGGGCGAAGCAGAAGACGATGCCGGCCTCGGCGAGGCAGTCCCCCACCGCCTCGGGCGGCAGGTCCACCGCCACCCCGAGCGCCTCCAGAACGTCGGCGGATCCGGCCGCCGAGCTCGCGGCCCGGTTGCCGTGCTTGACCACCGGCGGGCCTGCCGCGGCGACCGCGACGGCCGCCATGGTCGAGATGTTGACCGTGTGCGCCCGGTCGCCACCGGTGCCGCAGGTGTCGACGACGGGACCGACGGACGGGGACAGGTCCACGCGGGCGGCGTGGGACAGCATCGCCTCCACCAGCCCGGCGACCTCCGCGGCGGTCTCGCCCTTGGCCCGCAGGGCCACGAGGAAGCCGGCGAGCTGCACGGGGCCGGCGTCGCCGCTCATCACGCGGTCCATCGCCCATCGGGCGTCGGGTCCGGAGAGGTCCTCGCGCCGCAGCAGCGCCGCGGTGAGGTCGGGCCAGGTGGGCTCGGCAGACGGGCTGGTCACGCGGCCACCCTAGGGCGGAGCGGGCCGGGGCCGGGCGTCAGCCCGGAGTGGGCGGGCTCAGCCCTGGGCCATCGCGGCGCGCGGGCGCAGGAGCGCCGCAGCCTGCTCGGCCAGGACGACCGGGTCGAGGGGGTGCGGGACGACGGCCTCGGCCTCCGACCAGGTGGCCAGCCAGGCGTCCTGGGGACGACCGATGAGCAGCAGGACCGGGGGCGCGGCGTACACCTCGGTCTTGATCCGCTTGGCCACGCCCATCCCGCCGGCCGGGACGGCCTCCCCGTCCAGGACGGCCAGGTCCACCCCGCCCGCGTCCAGGTGGCGCAGGGCCATCGCCTCGGTGGCGCACTCCACGTACTCCACCCGGGGCAGGTCGGCCGCGGGGCGACGCCCCAGGGCGGCGCGGACGGCCGCGCGCACGGTGGCGTCGTCGCTGTAGACGAGGACGGTCAGGGTCCGGTCCGGGGCCGCGGAGGTCATGCCCCGATGCTAGCCGCGGCGCCCCGCCGGCGCGTCGCGCCGGGGGGCCTGCCGGGCCCACGCGCCACGCCGAGGTCACGAGTCGGGGGGTGTGGGCGTGCCACGGCTCCGGACCTGCCACAATCTGCGACGTGGCGTCTGCAACCGTGATCGAAGCACCCCCCGCACACGCGCCCGCCGACCGGCCCAACATGGTGTCGGTCGGCACGATCGTGTGGCTTTCCAGCGAGCTCATGTTCTTCGCGGCGCTGTTCGCGATGTACTTCACGCTCCGCTCGGTCAACCCCGACGTCTGGGCGGAGTCGACCGAGCTGCTCAACGTCCCCTTCGCGACCGTCAACACGATCATCCTCGTGCTGTCGTCGGTGACCTGCCAGCTGGGCGTGTTCGCGGCGGAGCGGGGCGACGTCCACAAGCTCCGCCGCTGGTTCATCATCACGTTCGTCATGGGCGCGGTCTTCATCGCCGGCCAGGTGACCGAGTACGCCGAGCTGGTCCACGAGGGGATCACGCTCTCCTCGTCGCCCTACGGCTCGGTCTTCTACCTCACCACCGGTTTCCACGGCCTGCACGTGACCGGCGGCCTGATCGCGTTCCTGTTCGTGCTCGGCCGCACCTACGTCTCGCGGCGGTTCACCCACCGCCAGGCGACCTCGGCGATCGTCGTGTCCTATTACTGGCACTTCGTCGACGTGGTGTGGATCGGCCTGTTCACCATGATCTACCTCATCCAGTGATGCCCGCCCTGCCGCTGACCCGCAACGACTCGTGAAGGCGCACCACGTGACCAGCACCTCGCTACGACGCCACAAGGCGACCGGCACGCTCGTCGTGCTCGGTGCCCTGCTCGCAACCGGAGTCGGGTACGCCGCCGTGACCAGCGTGGCGGAGGCCTCGGCCCCCGCCACCGCCGCGAGCGCCACCCTCGTCGAGGAGGGGCGCCAGCTCTACCTCGAGGGCTGCGCGACCTGCCACGGCCTCGGCGCCCAGGGCATCAACGACGGCTCCAGCTACGGACCGAGCCTCATCGGGGTCGGCGCCGCCGCGGTCGACTTCCAGGTGGCCACCGGTCGGATGCCGCTGGCGGCACCGGCCAACCAGGCGCCGCGCAAGCCACCGGTCTACACCCCCGAGCAGATCGAGGCGCTCGCCGCCTACGTCGCCTCGCTGGGCCCCGGCCCGGCGATCCCGACCGAGGACCAGTACGACAGCAGCGACGCCGACCTGGCCGAGGGGGGTGAGCTGTTCCGGACGAACTGCGCCCAGTGCCACAACGCCGCGGGCAAGGGCGGTGCGCTCTCCGAGGGCCGCTACGCGCCCACGCTGATGAACGCAACCCCCAAGGAGATCTACGAGGCCATGCTCACCGGGCCTCAGAACATGCCGAACTTCCCCGACTCGACCATGCCGGAGGAGCAGAAGCAGGCGATCATCGCGTTCGTCGAGCACCTGCAGTCCGGTGACAGCCCCGGCGGGTTCGCGCTGGGCTCGCTCGGGCCCGTGACCGAGGGCGTGTTCATCTGGACGGCGGGCCTCGGTCTGCTGCTGGCCGCTGCGGTGTGGATCGGGGCGAAGGTGCGATGAGCGACTCCCAGGGCAAGGACCTCGCGACCGTCGAGCACGGCGAGGCGCCGCTCTATCCCCTCCCGCCGCACCGGCCGCGGACGACCGACACCGACCCGCGGGCCGCACGCCGGGCGCAGCGTCAGGTGGCGACGCAGTTCGCGCTCTCCGCCGTCCTGACGGTGGGCTTCTTCGTGGCTTACTGGGTCGTCCCCGTCGACCAGACGGTCGAGCTCGGCCCGTTCGGTGTGTGGAGCCTGTCGAACCTGCTGCTCGGCCTCACGCTCGGCGGCGCGATCCTGCTCATCGGCACCGGCGCCATCCACTGGGCCAAGAAGCTCATGAGCGACGAGGAGATCGTCGACGAGCGCCACCCCCTCGGCTCGCCGGAGGAGGACCGCGCCGCGGCGAAGGAGATGTTCGACACCGGCCTGGCCGAGTCAGGCTTCGCCGAGCGCAAGATCGTGCGGCGCAGCCTGATCGGCGCCCTCCTGCTCTTCCCGCTGCCCTTCATCGCGTTCCTGCGCGACATGGGCCCGATGCCGGGCACCTCGCTGCGCAACACGATCTGGAAGAAGGGCACCCGCATCGTCGTCGACGTGAGCGGGCAGCCCCTGCGTCCCGAGGACCTGCAGGTCGGCACGCTGGTCTCGGCCTCCCCGGAGGGCCTCGACGAGATCCAGGAGGAGGAGGGCACGCAGAACGCGCGGGCCAAGGCCTCGATCATCCTGGTGCGGATGTCCCCGGACGAGATCCGCAGCGACCAGTCCCCCGAGGGCGAGACCTGGGCCTACGAGGGGATCCTGGCCTACTCCAAGATCTGCACCCACGTGGGCTGTCCCATCGCGCTCTACCAGCGGCGCACGCACCACCTGCTGTGCCCGTGCCACCAGTCGACCTTCGACCTGGCGGACTCCGGCAACGTCGTGTTCGGCCCCGCCGCGCGACGCATGCCGCAGCTGCCGATCACGGTGGACGACGAGGGCTACCTCGTCGCGCAGAGCGACTTCACCCAGCCGGTCGGCCCGAGCTTCTGGGAGCGCGGATGAGCATCATCGTCAACGAGGCGGGGAAGGCCATCTCCCGCGCTGACCAGCGCATGCCCATCAGCAGCCTGCTGAAGGCCAACATGCGCAAGATCTTTCCGGACCACTGGTCCTTCATGCTCGGCGAGATCGCGCTCTACTCGTTCATCATCCTGATGCTGACCGGCGTGTACCTCACCGTCTGGTTCAAGCCGTCGATGGCCGAGATCATCTACGCCGGCTCCTACGAGCCGCTCGTGGGCATCCACATGTCGGAGGCATACGCCTCGACGCTGGACATCAGCTTCGAGGTCCGCGGCGGCCTGCTGATCCGCCAGATCCACCACTGGGCGGCCCTGTTCTTCATGGCCGCGATGATCGTCCACATGTTCCGGATCTTCTTCACCGGAGCGTTCCGCAAGCCGCGCGAGCTCAACTGGGTCATCGGCGCGTCGATGTTCCTCATCGTCCTGCTCGAGGGCTTCGCCGGGTACTCGCTGCCCGACGACCTGCTCTCCGGCGTCGGCGTGCGCATCGTCGCCGGCATCGTCGAGGCGATCCCGGTCGTGGGCACCTACCTGATGTTCTTCATCTTCGGTGGCGAGTTCCCCGGCAACGACTTCATCTCGCGCCTCTACACCTTCCACGTGCTGCTGATGCCGGGCATCCTGCTCGCGCTCATCGGCATCCACCTGGTCCTGATCTTCTACCACAAGCACACGCAGTACCCCGGCGCCGGACGCACCAACACCAACGTCGTCGGATACCCGCTCTTCCCGGTCTACGTGGCCAAGGCCGGCGGCTTCTTCTTCGTCGTCTTCGGCGTCACCACGCTCATCGCGGCGCTGGTCACGATCAACCCGGTCTGGAACTACGGCCCGTACGTGCCCGACCAGGTGACCGCCGGATCTCAACCGGACTGGTACATCGGATTCCTCGACGGCATGCTGCGCGCGATGCCGAACTGGGAGACGGTGATCGGCAGCTACACGATCAGCTGGAACATCTTCCTCCCCGGCGTCGTGATGCCCGGGATCCTGACGTTCGCGCTGATCCTCTACCCCTTCATCGAGGGCTGGATCACCGGCGACGAGCGCGAGCACCACATCCTCGACCGGCCGCGCAACCGTCCGGTCCGCACGGGCATCGGCGCCGCCGTCATCGCCTTCTACG
The DNA here is from genome assembly GCA_024641605.1 of Micrococcales bacterium. Classification (GTDB taxonomy): domain Bacteria; phylum Actinomycetota; class Actinomycetes; order S36-B12; family CAIYMF01; genus Longivirga. Next base: position 5,595 of record JAHECT010000075.1, on the reverse strand, counting down.
GCATCCTGGTGATCAACGGCGCCAACGACGTCATCGCGATCACGTTCAACCTCTCGATCAACCAGCTCATCTGGTTCACCCGCATCGGCATCTTCGTGGTCCCGCCGCTGGTGTTCTGGGCGACCCACCGGTTCTGCATCGGCCTGCAGCGTCGCGACCGCGAGAAGCTGCTCCACGGGTACGAGAGCGGCGAGGTCCTGCGCCTCCCCCACGGCGAGTTCATCGAGATCCACAAGCCGATCTCGGACGAGGAGAAGGCGGTCATCCTGGCGAAGGAGGCCATCGCTCCCCTGCCGGCACCGCCGGAGACCGACGAGAACGGCGTCGCCACGCCGGGTCTGCGCGGCAAGCGGCTGCGCGCGCGCCTGTCCCGGCTCTACTTCGGCGACGACGTCGCCACGCCCACTCCCGCGGAGATCGCCGAGGCCGAGCACCACGCTCACGAGCTGCACGACCACGAGGTCGCCGAGCTCGAGTCGGCGGGCAAGGACGTCCCGGCGAACCTCCCCTAGGACCACCTCGTCGAGGACCCCGTGACCGTGAGGTCGCGGGGTCCTCGCGCGTCACGGCCCGCGACCGGCTCCCCGCCAGGCACAGTGGTGCGATGAACGAACCCGGACCGGGCGGGACCGGGTGCCGAGACGGCCACCGGCCCCGGCCCTCCCCCGTCGAGGACCCCGAGCTGGGCCTCGTGCCCTCGCGCACCGCGACCGTCCTGGGGGGCGTCCTGGTGGCGCTGGTGTGCGGCGCTCTCGCGTGGTGGGCCCCGGGTGCTCGCCCGTGGCTCGCCCTCGCCCTCCCCCTGTGGGCGGCGGCCGTCCTCGGCGTCCAGGCAGCGCTGGGCCATCGCGGCCGCTGCCTGGCGCGACGTACCCTTCGCTGGTGGCTGGGACCGCCTGGCGCCCTTCTCGATCCGTCCGGGTGAGCCGCTGGGGTTCACGACGCCCGGTCAGGCAGCTGATCCCTCGGTCCACTGGTCCCAGGGCACGTTCCACAGGCCCATCCCGTTCCAGGACTCCATACGCCGGGTGCTGCCGGTGTAGACGACCACGTCGCCCACGCGGCTGTGCGTGTAGAGCCAGGCGGCGTCCTTCGTGCTCATGCCCGTGCACCCGTGCGAGACGTTGTCCTCGCCCTGGCTGCGGACCGACCAGGGCGCGGCGTGCAGGAACTCGCCCGAGTTCGTGAGCCGCATGGCGTAGTCGACCTCGAGGCGGTAGTACTCCGGGTCCTCGGGATCGGTCCCCCCGGTGGCCGCGTCCATGAGCCTGGTCCGTTCCTTGCTCATGATGACCTTCACGCCGGACCTGGTGACGAAGCCGTCCTTGCCGGTGGTGACGGGGAAGGTGCGGACCTCTTCGCCGTCACGGGTGTAGGTGAGCGTGTGCGCCGCGATGTCGACGTAGGTGATGACGGCGGGGCCGGTCCGGAACTCGTGCCGGATCGCGCGCTCGCCCCAGGCTCCCCCGGAGAACCTCATGCCCTTGATGGGCGCGGCGACCGTGATCGCGGCGTCTCCGGGCCAGTAGTCGCGGGGCCGGAAGGTGACCCGGTCCTTGCCCGACCACGACCACGCCCCCTCGACCGGGACGCCGTCGGCGGTGACCCGCAGGGCCTTCTCCAGCCGGGCCCGTGCCGCCGCCGTGAGGTCGCGGTCGAGACTGAGCGAGAGCGGCATCCCCACCCCCACCACGGCGCCCGCACGCGGTGAGATCCGCACGTCCAGGAAGCGTGTGGGGGCGACCGTGCGCACCGTGGACTGCGCCTGAGCCGGTACGCCGTGGCGGTCCACGGCACCCGCGAGGACGGTGTAGGTGGCCGCGTAGTCGAGCACGCGGTCCCGCGAGGTCCACGTGCGTCCGTCCGGGGCCAGGGTGCCGCGCAGCTCGCCCGTCGGTCCGGTGACGACGACCGCGGTCAGCCGTCCGTCCGCCACCGCCACCACGAGGGGCGCGCTCGGCGACACGGGCTTGGCGGCCGGTGCGGGGCTGACCGAGATGACCGCTCGGGACTGGGCCGGTGCCCCTGCGGCGTCGAGCGTGATCTGGCCGCAACCCGACAGCAGCAGACCACCGGCCACGACCGCAGCGGGCAGCGTGGAGCGCCAGGCGGTGGTGCCGGCGCGGCGGGTGGAGGCCCTCACCCCAGGAGTATCGGCACGAAGTCCCGACGGGTCCAGCCCACGTCCGGGGGACAACCGGGCCCGCCGGTGGACGACCATGGTGCGGATCAGGCGTCGGCGAACGGCCCGCGGTAGTACTCGAAGACGAAGCCGACGAGCGAGAGCATGAGCAGGCCGATGCCCAGCAGGAGCAGCCACACCGCGAAGATCAGGCCGAAGGCCACGACCATCGTCGCCGCCGCCACCGAGATCGGCCACCACGAGTGCGGGCTGAAGAAGCCGTAGTCGGGATCGGCGTCCTCCACCTCGGCGTTCCTGTCGTCCTCGGGGCGCACGCCCACCCGACGCGAGGTGAACAGGACGTAGAAGCCGACGAGGAAGGCCAGTCCTCCCGTGAGGGCCAGCGCGGTGGCGCCCACGATCTCCTCGGTGATGAACCAGTAGACGACCGCGACGACGGCGTAGAACGCAGCCCCGCCGGCGAAGAGGAACCCTTCGATCTTCACGAGTCGATCCCCTTCGCGGAGTCGGCGCCCACGAGGTCGTCGACGACCTGGCTGTGCTTCTTCTGGGTGGCGAGGTCGACCAGCTCGGGGTGGTGCAGGTCGAAGGCCGGCCGCTCGGAGCGGATGCGCGGGATCGACACGAAGTTGTGCCGCGGCGGCGGGCAGCTCGTGGCCCACTCGAGGGAGCAGCCCCAGCCCCACGGGTCGTCCACGGTCACGCGCGGAGCCGTCTTCCAGGTCTTGTAGACGTTGTAGAAGAAGGGCAGCGTCGAGACCGCGAGGATCGCGGCTCCCACCGAGGAGACGACGTTCATGGTCGTGAAGCCGTCGGATTCCAGATAGTCGGCGTAGCGACGCGGCATGCCCAGGGCGCCGAGCCAGTGCTGGATGAAGAAGGTCACCTGGAAGCCGATGAACAGCAGCCAGAAGTGGATCTTGCCCAGGCGCTCGTCGAGCATCCGACCCGTCCACTTCGGCCACCAGAAGTAGAAGCCGGCGAACATCACGAACACGACGGTGCCGAAGACCACGTAGTGGAAGTGGGCGACCACGAAGTAGGAGTCCGAGACCTGGAAGTCGACCGGAGGAGCCGACAGCAGGATGCCGGTGAGCCCGCCGAAGAGGAACGTGATGAGGAAGCCGAGCGTCCAGAGCATGGGTGTCTCGAACGTCACCTGGCCGCGCCACATCGTGCCGATCCAGTTGAAGAACTTCACTCCGGTCGGGACGGCGATGAGCATCGTCATGAACGCGAAGAACGGCAGGTTCACCGCGCCGGTCACGTACATGTGGTGGGCCCACACGGCCACCGAGAGCGCGGCGATGGCGATCGTGGCGAACACGAGGCCCTTGTAGCCGAAGATCGGCTTGCGGCTGAAGACCGGGAGGATCTCGCTGGCGACGCCGAAGAAGGGCAGCGCGAGGATGTAGACCTCGGGGTGGCCGAAGAACCAGAACAGGTGCTGCCACAGGATGGCGCCGCCGTTGGCCGCGTCGAAGACCTGCGTGCCGAACTTGCGGTCCGCGAGCAGAACCACGAAGGCGGCGGCCAGGACCGGGAACGCGATGAGAACCAGGATCGAGGTGAGCAGCACGTTCCAGGTGAAGATCGGCATCCGGAACAGCGTCATGCCGGGCGCGCGCATGGTGAAGATCGTGGTCACGAAGTTCACGGCGCCGAGGATGGTTCCGAGGCCACCGATCGTGAACCCCATGATCCACAGGTCGGAGCCCACGTTGGGTGAGTTGATCGCGTCCGAGAGCGGGGTGTAGGCGAACCAGCCGAACGAGGCGGAGCCGCCCGGGGTGAGGAACCCCGACATGACGATGATGCCGCCGAAGAAGAACAGCCAGAAGGCCACCGCGTTCAGCCGTGGGAAGGCGACGTCGGGCGCACCGATCTGAAGCGGCATGAGGGCGTTGGCGAAGCCGGCGAAGAGCGGCGTGGCGAACAGCAGCAGCATGATCGAGCCGTGCATCGTGAAGAGCTGGTTGTACTGCTCGTTGCTCACGAACTGCAGGCCCGGCTGGGCCAGCTCGGCGCGGATCACCAGCGCCATGACGCCGCCGACGAGGAAGAACGAGAAGCTGGTGATCAGGTAGAGGTAGCCGATCACCTTGTGGTCGGTGGTCGTGATCCAGTTCACGAGGGTGCGGCCGAACTTGCGGCGGGCCGGGTCCGTCGTCGTCATCCCGGCGGGGTCGTGGGCGACGACCTCCGAGGGACGCTCGTTGAGCAGGGTCATTCCTCAACCCTTCCGGTGTTCGACGGAGAGACCCCGTCGGTCACGATGCGGCCCGTCTCCAGAGCCCCCGACTGACCTCGCGACTTGAGCTCGGCGATGTGGGCGTCGTACTCCGCACGCTCGACCACCCGGACCGTGAACAGCATCCGGGAGTGGTCGGTGCCGCAGAGCTCGGCGCACTTGCCGGCGAAGGTGCCCACCTGGTTGGGGGTGAGCTCGAACTGGTTGTTCCGGCCGGGGATGACGTCCATCTTGAACAGGAACTGCGGGACCCAGAACGAGTGGATCACGTCGGGCGAGGTCAGCGAGAAGCGCGTGCGCTCGTCGACGGGCAGCCACAGCTCGGCCGGCCGCGCCACGGTGCCGACGTCGTAGGCGCCTTCCTCGTAGTTGAAGCCCCAGTTCCACTTGAACCCGACCACTCCGACGCGGTTGTCCGGATCGGGCGTGAGCTTGGTGATCTCGGCCTGGTCGCGCGCCGTGACGATGAACAGCGCGAAGATCATGATCGCGGGCGTGACGGTGTAGAGGATCTCGAGCGGCATGTTGTACCGCGTCTGCATCGGTGCGCCCTCGGCGGTCTTCTTCCGGTAGGCGATGATCGCCCAGAGGATGAGACCCCAGGTCAGGAATCCGACGACCCAGGCCGCGATCCAGGAGTTCTGCCAGAACGACAGGAGGAGCGGACCCTCCTCCGTCACGGGCTCGGGGTAGTAGAGCCTTCCGAGCTCGGTGTCCTGGGAGCAGCCGGCGAGGCCGACGGCCAGGACGGCGGCTCCGGCGATCGCGCCGAGGCGGCGAGCCCGCGAGCGACGCGGGGTGGGGGTCGAGCCCACGGATGGCCATCCCTACACAGGTCGTGCCCCGTGCCCAGCGCCTCGCTCGCCCAGGTGCGAAGCGCCCGACCCGGGGCAGGGTCGGACGTTTGCTCGGAGACTACCGCAGGCGCCTGCCTCGGATGCGGTGAGGTGGGGCATTACGGTCGAGTCGTGGCGAGCCCTCCCGAGCACGCGGACGCCCGGCCGCCGGGCCTCCCGTCCCCACCTCCCGGGTTCCTCGACGCCGCCTCGGGGCAGCCGCTGCACCCGGCCGCCCGGGAGGCCTGGATCGCCGCCGTGGGGGACGGCTGGGCCGACCCGCGACGGCTCTACCGCGAGGCGCGCCGGGCACGCATGCTGCTGGACGCGGCCCGCGAGTCCGTCGCGACCGCGCTCGGCGCCCG
>JAHECT010000074.1 GCA_024641605.1 Micrococcales bacterium | reverse complement strand
GGCCGCGCTGATCGACGAGCTCGTGTGGCGCACGCGGGCCGAGCTGGCGGGCCGACCGGTGCCGGAGGCGCCGCGCACGACCGCGGCCCAGGACCGGCTCGCGGCGGCGGTGCGGTCCGCGTCGGCCGACGGGGTCACCGTGCTCCTCGACGACGAAGGACCGGGGGAGGCCGTGAGCGTCACCGTCGCGGCCCCGGACCGGACCGGTCTGCTCTCCAGCGTGGCCGGGGTGCTCTCGCTCCACCGGCTGCAGGTGCGCGGCGCTCAGGTGGACACGGTGACAGCCCCGGACGGGACCCGGCGCGCCGTCCAGGTGTGGACCGTGACCCCCGCCTTCGGGGAGCCGCCGCCGGTCTCGCGCCTGCGCGAGGACATCGCCCGGTCGGTGGGCGGGGCGCTGGACGTGGCCGCGCGCCTCGCCGCGCGGGCGCAGGCCTACCCGGCTCCGCTGGGGACGGCCGAGCCGCGGGTGGAGATCGTCGAGGGCGCCTCCGAGCGCGCGACCGTGCTGGAGGTGCGGGCGCACGACGCCCCGGGGCTTCTGCACCGGGTGACCCGGGCGATCGCCGCGGCCGACGTCGCCATCATCGCCGCTCGCGTGGCCACGCTCGGGTCCGAGGTCGTCGACGTCTTCTACCTCGTCGACCGCGACGGATCCCCGCTCACGTCCAGCCGCGCCGCCACCGTCCGCGTCACCGTCCTCGCCGCCCTCACCGACCCCTGAGTCACGATGATGGCGACCCTCATCCAAGAGAGCCGTACGAACAGGGCCCTCATCGGCGGGGGCGCACCCGGAAGCCGGCACCGACGCCCCCGTTAGGCTGGGACCGCTCCGAGGCTCACCGGCGTACGCCGACCGCACCCGACCGACAGGACCCCAGGACCCGTGTTCACCTCGCTGTCCGACCGGCTCACCGCGACCTTCAAGTCCCTGCGGGGCAAGGGTCGCCTGAGCGAGGCCGACGTCGACGCGACCGTGCGCGAGATCCGGGTCGCCCTCCTCGAGGCCGACGTCGCGCTGCCCGTGGTGCGCGAGTTCTGCGCCCGGGTCAAGGAGCGCGCGCTGGGGGCGGAGGTCAGCAAGGCGCTCAACCCCGCCCAGCAGATAGTCAAGATCGTCCACGAGGAGCTGGTCGGGATCCTCGGCGGGGAGACCCGCCGCCTGCGCCTGGCCAAGACCCCACCCACCGTGATCCTGCTGGCGGGTCTGCAGGGCGCGGGCAAGACGACCCTCGCGGGCAAGCTCGCACTGCACCTGCGCGAGACCGGCCACCAGCCGCTGCTGGTCGCGGCGGACCTTCAGCGGCCCAACGCCGTCGACCAGCTCGCGGTCGTGGCGGAGCGTGCCGGGGTGGCCGTCCATGCCCCCGAGCCGGGCAACGGGATCGGCGACCCGGTCGCGGTGGCCCGGTCCGGTGTGGAGCTGGCCCGGACCAGGCTCTACGACGTCGTCATCGTCGACACGGCCGGCCGCCTGGCGATCGACGCCGAGCTCATGGACCAGCTGCGCGCCGTGCGGGCGGCCGTGGAGCCGGACGAGACCCTGCTCGTCGTCGACGCCATGATCGGCCAGGACGCCGTCCAGACCGCCGTCGCCTTCGACAAGGCCATCGGTATCGACGGCGTCGTCCTGTCCAAGCTCGACGGCGACGCCCGGGGCGGCGCGGCCCTGTCGGTCGTCACGGTCACCGGCAAGCCGGTGCTGTTCGCGTCGGTCGGCGAGAAGCTGACCGAGCTCGAGACCTTCCACCCGGACCGGATGGCCTCGCGCATCCTCGACATGGGCGACGTGCTCACGCTGATCGAGCAGGCGGAGAAGGCCTTCGACGCCGAGCAGGCCGCCCGGATGGCGGGCAAGGTCGCCCAGGGCGACGACTTCACTCTCGAGGACTTCCTCGAGCAGATGATCAGCCTCAAGAAGATGGGCTCCATCACCAAGCTGCTGGGGATGCTGCCCGGCATGGGCGAGATGAAGGCCCAGCTCGACAGTCTCGACGACCGCGAGCTCGACAAGGTGGCCGCGATCATCCGCTCGATGACCCCCGCGGAGCGGGCCGACCACGCGATCCTCAACGGCTCGCGCCGGGCGCGGATCGCGCGGGGCGCCGGCGTCGAGGTCTCCGCGGTCAATCAGCTCGTCGACCGCTTCGTCGACGCGCAGAAGATGATGCGCCAGATGCGGGCGGGCGGTGGCATGCCTGGCATGCCTGGCATGCCGGGGATGGCCGGGGGGAAGCGGGCGAAGGCCAAGCAGAAGGCGCAGACCAAGTCCGGCAAGGGGGCCAAGCGTTCGGGCAATCCCGCCAAGCGAGCTCAGCAGCAGGCGACCCCGGCGACGCCGATCGGCGCCGATGCCGCCGATCTCGATCCGGCCGCGCTGGCAGCGTCCCTCGGCGAGCTCCCGCCGGAGTTCAAGGGCCTGCTCGAGCGCTGACCGGCGGTCCGGCCGAGGGCGACCGGGGGCGGATTTCTGCTCCGGCCCCGGGCTCTGGCAGACTGTGGGGGTTGATCCCGTCGCCCCGGCGGCCCTCTAACCGGCCGGTCGGCGTACGGAGTCCAGCGGGACCGTGACCAGCGCACCCCACGCGCGATGTCTCGGGCCCACCCCCAGACGTACAGGAGACCCAGCCCCCGTGGCCGTCAAGATCAAGCTCAAGCGCATGGGCAAGATGCGCAACGCGCAGTACCGCATCGTCGTCGCCGACGCCCGCACCAAGCGGGATGGACGGGCGATCGAGGAGATCGGCATCTACCAGCCCAAGGAGGAGCCGAGCCTCATCCGCGTCGACTCCGACCGTGCGCAGTACTGGCTCGGCGTCGGCGCCCAGCCGACCGAGGCCGTGGCCGCGATCCTCAAGATCACCGGCGACTGGCAGAAGTTCAAGGGGCTCCCGGGCGCCGAAGGCACCCTCCGGGTGGCCGAGCCCAAGGCGGACAAGAAGTCCGTCTTCGAGGCCGCCGCGCTCGAGGCCGCTGACGAGCCGGTGAAGGAGGCCACGACCCCGAAGAAGAAGGCCGCCGCCGCCGAGCCGGTCGAGGCCGTCGCCGAGGAGGCTCCCGCCGAGCCCGCTGTCGCCGAGGAGACCCCGGCCGCCGAGGTCGTCGCGGAGCCGGCCGAGGCCGTCGCCGAGGAGACCCCGGCCGAGTCCACCGAGGCCTGACGTGCTCGAGGACGCGCTGGAGCACCTGGTCAAGGGCATCGTCGACAACCCGGACGACGTCGAGGTGCGCTCGCGCGAGGGCCGTCGCGGCCAGGGCGGGCGCACGCTCGAGGTGCGGGTGCACCCCGACGACATGGGCCGGGTCATCGGCAAGGCCGGACGCACCGCGACTGCGCTGCGCACCGTCCTGTCGGCGATCGGCCCGGGCCGTCCGGTGCGCGTGGACTTCCTCGACGTCGACGAGCGCTGACCCGCCGCCGATGCAGGTCGTCGTCGGTCGCATCGGTCGCCCGCACGGGATCCGTGGCGAGGTGACCGTCGAGGTGCGCACCGACGACCCCGACGTCCGCTTGGCGCCCGGGTCGATCCTCGTGACCGACCCGGCGCGCCTCGGTCCGATCACCGTCGCCGCCGCCCGCTGGCACAGCGGGCGGCTGCTGCTGTCCGTGGAGGGGGTTCTCGACCGGACCGGGGCCGAGGGCCTGCGCGGCGTCGTCCTGTCGGCCGAGGTCCCCGACGACGAGCGCTCGGAGGACCCCGAGGAGTTCTACGACCACCAGCTGCGCGGCTTGCGCGCCCTCTCGCCGGATGGCACCGAGCTCGGGACCGTCACCGACGTGGTGCACCTGCCGGGGCAGGACCTTCTCGCCCTCGACCACGGCGGCCGCGAGGTGCTCGTGCCCTTCGTCGCCGAGCTCGTCCCCGAGATCGACGTCGAGGCCGGCCGGATCGTCCTCGATCCGCCTTCCGGCCTGCTGAGCCTGGACGAGGACGGCTGAGCGCCGTGCGGATCGACGTCGTCAGCATCTTCCCGGACTACCTCGCCCCGCTGGGTCTCTCCCTCGTGGGCAAGGCCGTCGCGGCGGGCACGATCGACCTGCGGGTCCACGACCTCCGCGCGCACGCCCACGACCGGCACCGGACCGTCGACGACACCCCCTACGGCGGGGGACCCGGCATGGTCATGAAGCCCGAACCGTGGGGCGAGGCGCTGGACTTGGTCCTCGGCGCCGAGGACGGGGGACGACCGAGGCTGGTGGTGCCGACCCCGAGCGGGCGCCGTTTCACCCAGGGCGTCGCGGCCGAGTACGCCGCCGAGGAATGGCTCGTCTTCGCGTGCGGTCGCTACGAGGGCATCGACGCGCGTGTCATGGAGCACTACGCGGACCGGGCGATCCTCGACGAGGTGAGCATCGGGGACTACGTCCTCGCCGGGGGCGAGGCGGCCGTGCTCGTCATGGTCGAGGCGCTCGCGCGGCTCCTGCCCGGGGTCCTGGGCAACCCCGAGTCGGTGGTCGACGACTCGTTCGCGCCCGGGGCGATGGCGGGCCTGCTCGAGGGTCCCGTGTACACCAAGCCGCCCCGGTGGCGCGGCCTCGACGTGCCGCAGGTCCTGGTCTCCGGCGACCACGGCCGGATCGCGACGTGGCGCCGGGACCGGGCCGAGGAGCGAACCGTGCAGCGTCGGCCGGACCTGCTCGCGCCCCCGTCGGACGACTGAGCCGATTTCGGTCGCCCCGGCCCTCTGTGGCACACTGAGCGGGCTCGATCCCGCTCGTCCTGCCACAGGGGGACGACGCGGACCGCGGCTCCGGCCGCTCCCGAGCGCCATCCGATCCGCCGCAAGGCGCGTATCCGCGGGTGACCTGTGGCGCCTGCGAGGAGACGACATGCAGACGCTCGACGCCGTCGATGCCGCATCGCTCAAGAGCGACATCCCCGACTTCCGCCCCGGTGACACCCTGAAGGTGCACGTCAAGGTGGTCGAGGGCAACCGCTCGCGTATCCAGGTCTTCCAGGGCGTCGTGATCCGTCGCCAGGGCGGCGGCGTGCGCGAGACCTTCACCGTGCGCAAGGTCAGCTTCGGCGTGGGTGTCGAGCGCACCTTCCCGGTGCACACCCCGATCGTCGAGAAGATCGAGCTGGTGACCCGCGGCGACGTCCGCCGGGCCAAGCTCTACTACCTCCGCGACCTGCGCGGCAAGAAGGCCAAGATCAAGGAGAAGCGGGAGACCGCGCCGCAGGCGTGATCACCCCGCTCGTCCCGCTTCCGCGTACGCCCGGCTCCGACCGGGCGTACGCGCGTCCGGCTCCGTGTCCCGGTTAGGCTGAGCCCGTCATGGCAGAACAGACGGACCTCGGTCCGGCGCGCACCGAGCCCGGACCGCGGACCGCCCGCCGGGCCGCTCGCGGCGCCCATGCCCGCCCGGAGGAGCCGTCGCACGGGTCGTTCTGGCGCGAGCTCCCGATCCTGCTGCTGGTGGCCTTCGGCCTGGCCTTCCTCATCAAGACCTTCGTCGTCCAGGCGTTCTACATCCCGAGCGGGTCCATGGAGAACACGCTTCAGGTGGGCGACCGCGTGCTGGTCAACAAGGTCGTCTACCACGTCCGGTCCATCGAGCGCGGCGACGTCGTCGTGTTCAACGGCGTCGACTCCTTCACCCCCGAGGTGAGCGTCCAGGAGCCCGAGGGCCCCGTGGCCGAGGTCGTGACGTGGTTCGGCCGCGCCTTCGGGTTCGCCCCGCCCGACGAGCGCGACTTCGTCAAGCGCGTCATCGGCGTCGGCGGCGACCGGGTGGTGTGCTGCGACACCGACGGGCGGATCACGGTCAACGGCACACCTCTGGAGGAGAGCACCTACCTCTACGCCGGCGACGCCCCCAGCGAGGTCACCTTCGACGTCGTCGTGCCGCCGGGGAAGTTGTGGGTCATGGGCGACCACCGCTCGGCGAGCAGCGACTCGCGAGCCCACCTCGGCGACCCGGGCGGCGGGTTCGTCCCGGAGGACCGCGTCATCGGGCGGGCGTTCGCCGTCATCTGGCCGACGGGGAACGCCCAGTGGCTCGAGATCCCGGACACCTTCGCCGCCGTGACCGGGGCGTCCTGACCGGTGAGCGAGCGGACCAGGACCAAGCACACCTCCGTCGGTCGCGAGGTGCTCCTCATCGTCGGCGTCGCCCTCGTGCTCTCAGTCCTCGTCCGGACCTTCGTCGCCCAGGCGTTCTTCGTCCCGAGCTCGTCGATGGAGGACACGCTCCGCGTCCAGGACCGCATCCTCGCCTCCAAGGTCACGACCCGGTTCTCCGGCGTGGAGCGCGGCGAGGTGGTGGTGTTCACCGATCCGAGCGACTGGTTGCCCGAGCCCGTCCCCGTCGACGGCGTGCGCGGGTTGATCGTGGACGCGCTGACCTTCGTGGGGCTCCTGCCCGCCGACACCGGCGAGGACCTCGTCAAGCGGGTCATCGGGATCGAGGGCGACCGGGTGGTCTGCTGCGACGCGCGGGGCCGCATCGTGCTCAACGGCGTCGGCCTCGACGAGACCTATCTCAAGCCGGGCGGGGGCACCGACCAGGTCCGCTTCGACGTGACGGTCCCGGCCGCCTCGGTCTTCGTGATGGGGGACAACCGCGGCGACTCGGCGGACTCGCGCTTCCACCTCGACGAGAACTCGGGCGGCGTCCCCGTGGGCAACGTGGTCGGTCGCGTGGTGGCCGTGATCTGGCCGGTCGAGCACTGGAGCACCCAGCCGATCCCCGACATCTTCGCCGACCCCGCCCTCGACGCGGGGGCGGGCACAGGATCGGGCGAGGAGGCCGCGCCCACCGCCACCGACGAGGCGGTGCCCGGTCCGTGAACGTCACCGCCTGGCCCGACTACGACGTGGAGCGCACGAGCGTGCGCGTCGTCCTGCGCGACCTCGACGGCAGCGTCCTGCTCTTCCGCACCCTCGACCCCACGATGCCCGAGATCGGCGAGTGGTGGGAGCTTCCCGGTGGCGGTGTGGAGCCGGGGGAGTCCTACGCCGACACCGCCGTGCGCGAGATGCACGAGGAGACCGGCTTCCTGCTCGATCCCACGACGCTCGCCGACGAGCCGCGCTGGCGGCGCGACTCGACGTACGTGCGACGCCATCGTCGGACGTGGCAGCACGAGGTGGTCGTGACGGCGTCGCTACCCTCGCGGGCGCCGGTCCCTGCCCGTGGGGGACGCACCCCCGACGAGCGCCAGGAGTACATCGGTCACCGGTGGTGGCCTGTGGCGGACATCGTCGCCGGCAGCGCGCGGTTCTTCCCCGGCCGCCTACCCCTGCTCCTGCCCCGCTACCTCGACGGCGAGGTCATCGACGAGCCGTTCGACCACTGGAACTGAGCCGGTCGTAGGGTCGACCCGTGGACGACGAGCGCCCGGTGATCCGCCGACGAGCCGCACGCGTGGTCGCCCTCTCGCCGCAGGGGCGGGTCCTGCTCTTCGAGGGCGGCGACCCCGACCGGCCCCACGTCCGCATCTGGCACACGCCCGGCGGCGGGGTCGACCCGGGCGAGAGCGACCGCGACGCGGCCGTGCGCGAGTACCGCGAGGAGACGGGGGTCGACATCGAGGTCGGACCGCACGTGTGGGACCGCGAGCTGCGCTTCGGCTTCAACGGCTCGGTCTACGACCAGGTCGAGGTCTTCTTCCTGGCCCAGGTCGAGGAGCACGTGGCCGACACGTCGGGTCACAACGCGCTCGAGCGGCGCTACCTCGGCGCGCACGGCTGGTTCACGGTCGAGGACCTCCGGTCGCTGCCCTCTGCCGACGGGTCGGTCCTCCTCGCGCCCCCGGACCTCGCCGATCGCGTCGCCGAGCTCCTCAGCGAGGGCCCACCGGTCCGGCCGGTGCGGGTCCAGGGGGTCGTGCTGCCATGAGCGCGCGCCCCTCCCTGCGCGTCGAGCGCGAGATCCTGCGCTCGACCGGCGCCCGCTGGCTCGCCGCGATGGACGAGGTGGGTCGTGGGGCTCTGGGCGGCCCGGTGACGGTGGGCGTCGTGCTCGTCGACCTGGACACCCCGTCCGCCCCGACCGGCGTGCGCGACTCCAAGCTCCTCACCCCGACCGCGCGCGAACGGCTGGCGCCGCGCCTGCGCCGGTGGGCGCCGGCGTGGGCGGTGGGCCACGCGGGCCCGGACGAGATCGACTCGGTCGGGATCCTGCGGGCGTTGCGCCTGGCCGGCGAGCGCGCCCTCGCGCAGCTCCCCGCGCGACCCGACCACGTCCTGCTCGACGGGTCCTACGACTGGCTGACCCGGCCCGCTCCCGCGCTGTTCGACGACGACGGGGTCGTGGTCCACCTGGACGAGTTCGTGGACTCCCCGCCGGTCACGATGAGGGTCAAGGCCGACCTCACGTGCTCGTCCGTCGCGGCCGCCAGCGTCCTGGCCAAGACGACCCGCGACGCCCTCATGATCGCCCTGGCCGAGCAGCACCCGGGCTACGGCTGGGAGATCAACAAGGGCTACGCCAGCCCCGAGCACCTGCAGGCGCTGCGCGATCTCGGGCCGTGCCCCCGGCACCGTCGTAGCTGGGCCCTGCCGGGCGCGGAGCCCGGACCCCCCGCGGAGGCGGCCCGGATCGGTCAGGATGAGGTCGAGCCCGTGGACCTGCTCCGCCTGGCCCGCGCTGTCGAGGGAGGCTGAGGTGTCCGCCGAGGATCTCGAGCGCTACGAGTCCGAGATCGAGCTCGGGCTGTACCGCGAGTACCGCGACGTCGTCGGGCTGTTCTCCTACGTCGTCGAGACCGAGAGGCGCTTCTACCTCACCAACGACGTCGACGTAGCCGTGCGCCACGACGGGGGCGAGGTCTGGTTCGAGGTGCGGATGGCCGACGCCTGGGTCTGGGACATGTACCGGCAGGCGCGATTCGTCAAGAACGTGCGCGTCCTCACGTTCAAGGACGTCAACGTCGAGGAGCTCGCCAAGCCCGACCTGCGCGTGCCCGACGACGCCTGAGGGTCCGGCGTCCACAGCGCCTTCCCGCGGCGCGTCGTCCCCGCCCTCCCCTGGGTCGCGCTCCCGCGCTCACCGCGCGCGTCCGAGCCTGCCGGTGTGCGGTCCGCCGGGCCGCGGAGGAGGACGACGGTGCGGCACAAGGACGCCCTGGGTCGGTTCGGCGAGGACGTGGCGGCGCGCCATCTCGAGCACGAGGGGCTCGTGGTGCTCGAGCGCAACTGGCGCTGCGACGCCGGGGAGCTCGACATCGTGGCCCGTGAGGGGGACGTCCTCGTCGTCTGCGAGGTCAAGACGCGCAGCAGCCTCGCGTACGGGTCCCCGTTCGAGGCGGTGACCGAGCGCAAGCTGCACCGGCTGGAGCGACTGGGCCTGCGATGGATGCGCGAGCGCGGGGTGCGACCGGCGTCGATGCGGGTGGACGTCGTCTCGGTGCTCCGCCCGCGCTCCGGTCGGACCGTGGTCGAGCACGTCCGAGGGCTGTCGTGACGGGGGTGGCGCGCACCCGCGGCGTGGTGCTCCTGGGCGTCGACGGCCACGTGGTCGGCGTCGAGGCGCACGTCTCGCTCGGCGTGAGCGGCTTCTCCGTGGTCGGCCTCGCGGACAAGCTGGTGAGCGAGGCACGTGATCGCTGCCGATCCGCGGTCATCAACACCGGGCTCGAGTGGCCCGGGCCCAAGAACACGGTCGGTCTCTCGCCCGCGGAGCTGCCCAAGCGCGGACCGACCCTCGACCTGGCGATCGCGCTCGCGCTGCTGGCCGCCAGCGACCAGGTGCCGCGGTCGTCCACGGCCGACCTGGTGATCGTCGGCGAGCTGGCCCTGGACGGCCGGGTCCGCCCGGTCCGGGGCGCTCTGGTGGCGGCGCTGGCGGCGCGGGCGGGCGGGGCGCGGCGCATCGTCGTGCCCAGCGCCAACGTCGAGGAGGCGAGCCTCGTGCCCGACATCGACGTGATCGGGGTGCGTCACCTGGCGGGCCTCGTCGCGTTCGCGCGCGGCGAGGCCCCGCCCGACGTCGAGCTGACGGTCGACGACGACGAGCCCTCGGCGCCCGACGACGTCCGTGCCGTGCCGGACCTGGCCGACGTGCGCGGTCAGCACGGCGCGCGCGCCGCGCTGGAGCTCGCGGCAGCTGGGGGCCACCACCTCGCGATGACGGGCCCGCCGGGGATCGGCAAGACGATGCTGGCCGAGCGGCTGCCGGGACTGCTGCCGGCGCTCGACGAACGGTCGGCGCTGGAGGTCACGGCGATCCACTCGGTCGCGGGCCGGCTGGGCTCCGGGGGGCGACTCATCTCCGTGCCGCCGTTCGAGGCGCCGCACCACACCGCGACGCACGCGGCCATGGTCGGGGGTGGGTCGGGCGTGCCCCGGGTCGGACTCGTGTCGCTCGCCCACCGCGGGGTCCTCTTCCTCGACGAGGCGCCGGAGTTCGACGGTCCTTCGCTGGATGCGCTGCGCCAGCCGCTCGAGTCCGGCGAGGTGGTCGTGTCGCGCTCCGGGTTCACGGTCCGGTTCCCTGCCCGGTTCCACCTCGTGGTGGCGATGAACCCCTGCCCGTGCGGCAGGTCCGGGGGCGCCGGGCCGGCGGCGCCGATCTGCTCGTGCACGTCGCAGCAGCGGCGGCGCTACCTCTCGCGGATCTCCGGCCCGCTGCTGGACCGGATCGACCTGCGGGTCGGTCTCGTCCGCCCCACCCTCGCCGACCTCGAGTTCGGCGCCTCGGACGCCGAGCCGACCTCGATCGTCGCGGCTCGAGTGCTCGAGGCACGGGAGCGCGCAGCCCGGCGCCTCGCCGGCACCCCCTACCTCCTCAACTCCGAGGTCCCGGGACCCGTGGTGCGCTCGGACTACGGGCTCGACCCCGACGCCGCCGTGCCGTTGCACGGCGCCGTGGCCCGTGGATCGTTGTCGGCTCGCGGGGCCGACCGCATCGTCCGGGTCGCGTGGACCGTGGCCGACCTCGCCGGTCACGACCGGCCGACGCTGGCCGACGTGGGTACCGCCCTCCTGCACCGCGACGGGGGCTCGGCGTGGGCGGCCTGACGAGCGAGCGCGGCGCCCGGGCGCTCCTGACTCGGGTGGCCGAGCCGGGGGACCGCCGCGTCGGGGCTCTCGTGGCCGACTCGGGCGGGCTCGGCGCCCTCGAGGCGATCCGGTCGGGCGTGGCCACGGGAGCCGCGTGGGCCCAGCGCTAC
>JAHECT010000217.1 GCA_024641605.1 Micrococcales bacterium | reverse complement strand
CCGGGTCCGGGTGGGCGGCGTCGTCGACGGCCCCGTCGTGCTCGTGCGCAGGCTCGGGGGCCGGTGAGGCGGCCAGGGCGGCCGGGTCGATGCCCTCGAGCGCGAGCCTCGTGACCTGCGGGGTCACCGGGGCGAACGAGCCGACAGGTCCGGTCACCACGGGCACCAGCAGGACTATCGGGCCGGCAGCCAGGGCGGCGACGGTGGCGACGATACGGCGACCGCGCAGCACGAATCGGTCCTCTCCTCGACAGATGTCCGGCCGCGCGGTCGGCGTCTCCGACGGCCCTGTACTTCACCCATCGGGGCTAATCAGGCAGTCCTTGACCCCTGTCACCCGACTTCTTCGCCCGACCGGGGGGCCGGGCCCGGACGCCCGGCTGCGCGAGAGGCCCGGACGGCGACCTACCATTCTCCAGTGAGCACGCTGAGCGAGGTCGACCCGCACGCGGGCATGCGCCGTCCGGCGCGCATCGCTCTCGCCGTGCTCGCCGCGCTGACGCTGCTCGGGACCACGGCGAGTGCGACCGCGTGGGCGCTGGCCAACCGGCTCACCGGCAACATCACGGTGGTCGACGTCTCCGACCAGCTGGGGGCGCGCCCGAGCGAGGCTCCGGCGGACCCGGCCCAGGAGTACGAGCCCGTCACGATCCTGGTCATGGGAACGGACACCCGCACGGGCCAGGGCAGCGGGTTCGGCGAGGCCACCCAGACCTCGAGCGGCAACGGCTTCTCCGACACCGCGATCGTGCTGCACGTCTCGGCGGACCGCAGCCGCGCGCTCGCGGTCAGCATCCCGCGCGACTCCTGGGTCGTCCGGCCCTCGTGCAACGGCTCCGGCGGCACGGTCGAGGGCAAGTTCAACGAGGCCTTCGCCAACGGCGGCCCGGCCTGCACCATCAAGGCGGTCGAAGCCCTGACCAAGGTCCGGATGGACCACTACGTCGTCGTGGACTTCCGCGGGTTCCGGGCGATCGTCGACGCGCTCGGCGGCATCCCGGTCTGTCTCAAGGAAGCCGTCGACGACGACAAGAGCGGGCTCAAGCTCGCGGCCGGCGAGCATGTCCTCGACGGCGACCAGGCCCTCGCCTTCGCCCGCGCGCGCAAGACGCTGGGCGACGGCAGCGACATCTCGCGGATCGACCGCCAGCAGGTGTTCCTGTCGGCCGTCGTGCGCAAGGCGAGCGAGCAGAACGTCCTGACCGACCTCCCCACGCTCTACCGCGTCCTCGACGCAGCCACCTCCTCGCTGACGACCGACCCCGGGCTCGGGACCCTGGAGAACCTCAAGGACCTCGCCGTCTCGTTCGGCGACCTGCGGCCCGCCGACGTGCGGTTCGTCACCGTGCCGTGGAAGGCGCGAGGCGACGGGATCAACATCGTCTGGAACGAGGACAAGGCCGACGAGATCTGGACCGCGATCCGCAAGGACGCGCCCTGGCCGCCGAAGGCGAGCGTGCCCGAGGGCCAGACCCGACCGCTCACGACCGCGCCGGGCGACGTCCGGGTGCGCGTCCTCAACGGCACGGGGACCCCGGGACAGGCAGGCAAGGCAGCGGCGCAGCTCGAGAAGCTCGGGTTCGTGGTGACCTCGGTCGGCAACGCCGACCGGTCGGACTACGCCGCGACCACGGTGGTGCACGACCCGCGCTACGACGAGTCGGCCCGCACCCTCGCCTTTGCCGCCAAGACCTCAGCGGTCCTCTCCGACGCGCAGGGGCGCACCCTCACCCTCATCGTGGGCCAGGACTGGGCCGGCGTGCGCACGGTCTCGGTCGCGGGCTCGGGGTCGGGCGGGACGCCGTCGGACCCCACACCCCGGCCCGCCGACGAGGTCGTCTGCGTCTCCTGACCCTGCGCGACCGCGTGCTCCGCGGTCGATAGAGTCCGCTCCACGACGAGGCGAAGGGGCGGACATGGCTCTCGACAAGGTGGTCGGGTCGGCCGCGGAGGCGGTCTCCGGGATCCGGGACGGCGCGACGCTCGCGGTGGGCGGGTTCGGCCTCTGCGGGATCCCCTCGGTGCTCATCCAGGCCCTCCTGGGCACCGGGGTGCGCGACCTGTCGGTGGTCTCCAACAACTGCGGCGTCGACGGCTGGGGCCTGGGCCTGCTCCTCGCCCAGAAGCGCATCGCACGGATGACGTCGTCCTACGTCGGAGAGAACAAGGAGTTCGAGCGCCAGTACCTCTCCGGCGAGCTCGAGGTGGAGCTGATCCCGCAGGGGACCCTCGCCGAGCGCCTGCGCGCCGGCGGCGCCGGGATCCCGGCGTTCTACACCCCGGCTGGGGTCGGCACCCAGGTCGCCGACGGCGGAATGCCGTGGCGCTACGCCTCCGACGGCTCGATCGCCCTCGCGAGCCCGGCCAAGGAGACCCGCGAGTTCGACGGGCGGGAGTACGTCCTCGAGCACGGCATCGTCACCGATGTCGCGCTGGTGCGCGCCAGCGTCGGCGACCGTCACGGCAACCTCGTGTTCGACTTGTCCACCCGCAACTTCAACCCGCTCGTCGCCGCCGCGGGGCGCATCACCATCGCCGAGGTGGAGCACCTGGTGGAGCCGGGTGAGATCGACCCGCAGAACGTCCACACCCCGGGTGTGTTCGTCCAGCACGTCGTCGCGCTCACCTCGGAGCAGGCGGCAGACAAGCGCATCGAGCGCCGCACGATCGCGAAGGAGTCCTGACATGGCGCTCACCCGGGAAGAGCTCGCCGCGCGCGTGGCCCTCGAGCTGTCCGACGGCGAGTACGTCAACCTCGGCATCGGCCTGCCCACCCTCGTGCCGAACTACCTCCCCGAGGACGTCACCGTCGTCCTGCAGTCCGAGAACGGCATCCTGGGCACCGGTCCTTACCCGACCGACGACGAGGTCGACGCGGACCTCATCAACGCCGGCAAGGAGACGGTCACGGTCCTCCCGGGTGCCGCGTTCTTCGACAGCGCGACCAGCTTCGGCATGATCCGAGGCGGGCACATCGATGCCGCGATCCTCG
>JAHECT010000073.1 GCA_024641605.1 Micrococcales bacterium | reverse complement strand
GACGGCGCCGGCGCGAGGTCGCGCGCAGCGGCGCGCGGCGGTGCGTCCCACCGGGCCAGGACCGCGGCACGCCGACGCGGGGAGATGTTCGCCCGTCGCACGTCGCCGGAGAAGTGCGCGACGACGCGAGGGTCCATCACCCGGCGCCAGGCCGGGGGCACGAGCGCCAGCAGGATCATCCCGGCGTACCCGGTCGGCAGGACCGGGGACTCGGCGTAGTCGCGCAGCGCCTGGTAGCGACGGGTGGGGTTCGCGTGGTGGTCGCTGTGCCGCTGCAGGTGGTAGAGCAGCACGTTCGTGGCGATGTTGTTCGAGTTCCACGAGTGGCTGGGATCGACCCGCTCCCACCGCTCGTGCCCGGACGCCCCCACGCGCCGACGGAGCATGCCGTAGTGCTCGAGGTAGTTGACCGCCTCGAGGAGCGTGACGGCGACGAGCGCCGCCACCACGAGGGCCGGGACGACGGTCGGGCCCAGCCACACCACGAGCGCGAGCCAGAGGACCGCCGACATGGCCCAGGCGTTGAGCACGTCGTTGCCGACGTGCCAGGGACGACGACCCCCGCGCGCGTAGCGTCGGGCCTCGAGCCGCCAGGCGCTGCGCAGCGAGCCGCCCACCGTGCGGGGCCAGAACGCGTAGAAGCTCTCGCCCAGGCGGCTCGACGCCGGGTCGTCCGGCGTCGCGACACGGACGTGGTGACCGCGGTTGTGCTCGATGTAGAAGTGGCCGTACCAGGACGGCGCCAGGGCGATCTTCGCCAGCCACCGCTCGACCGACTCGCGCTTGTGCCCCAGCTCGTGCGCGGTGTTGATGCCGAGTCCGCCGATGAACCCGACCGTCACGGCCAGGCCGAGCGCCTCGGCGGGGTCGAGCCCGCCCGACACCACGTAGTGGAGCGCGTAGGCGAGTCCCGCGTACTGGAGCGGGAGGAACAGGTAGGTGATCCAGCGGTAGTAGCGGTCCCGTTCCAGCGCCTCGATGAGGTCCTCGGGCGGGTTCGACCGGTCGAGGCCGGTCGCGAGGTCGATCACCGGGACCAGCCCCAGGATCACGAGCGGCCCCAGCCAGAGCCACCCGTCCGCCCCGGTGCGCTGGTGCCCGACGATCGCGGCGAACGGCAGCAGCGGCATGGCGAGGGCGACGAGCCACAGATGGCGTTTGCGGTCGCGCCAGCCGTCCGTGGAGCCGGCGGGAACGGTCCCGCTCGTCGTGGGATCCACGCGGCACCTCCTCGCCTCGGTTGACAAACCGTAGGACGTTGTCAAGTGGCCGCACAAGGCCCGGGCGCGGGCGCGCCGCCCGCGCCGCGTCGTCGCGGACGGCAGGATGGGCGCGTGCTCCCGTACGCCGACGCCCGCCCGCTCCCCGAGTACCTCGCCTGGACCGAGCAGGTGCTGGCCCCCGCCGGGTTCCGGCCCCACCACGCCCTGCCGCTCGTGTCGGTCTGCCGCGACGAGCTCATGCACCCGTTCGTCGAGGCCGTCACGGCGACCTGGGGGGCGTGCTTCGACATGTCGAGCCTCGGCGGCTACCCGCTGCTCGGCCGGACCGGGCTGGCCGCGGCGCTCGGGCACGCGCCCGGGCTCGACGGGCGTCACCGCCTCGTCGTGCACGCCTTCACCCACCTCGGGATCGACGACGACGGGGCGGTCGGCCTCGTGCACCGGGACGGCGTCGAGGAGCCCACCGCGGCCTGCGGCGCCCTCGTCGTGGCGCGGCAGGCGCTCGCGGACGGGGTGTCCGGCGTGGTGCTCGACCGGCACGACGTCGAGGAGTCCCACCTCGTCGCCCAGCTGCGTGGCCGGCTGGGGGACGCCGCGCCGCCCGACCTGGCGACGGTCACCGAGATGGTGCGCGACCTCGCCGTGGGCGAACTGGACTACCTCGTGGCGGAGGCGACCGACGACCACGCCGACCTCGAGGTCGCGCTGCTCTCGGGCGTGGTGGTGCACCACCGCCATCGAGATCTCGTGGCCGTGAGCGGGGCCGGCGTGCGCACGGCTGCGGGACGCGTGGACCTGCTCGGGTCAGCCGGCTGAGCCGTCCTCCTCCTCGATCTCGTCCGTCATCGTGCGCTCCACGCCGGCGAGCTGCTCGTAGTAGTGCCAGCGCTCGTCGATGTCGGCCTGCGCCAACGTCATGAGGTGCTCGGCGCGCTCGTGGTCGGCCAGGTCGAGCGCGGAGTAGCGCGTCTCGTCGTGGACGAAGTCCGCGAGCGGCTTGCTGGGTCGCTTGCTGTCCAGCCGGAACGGGTGCGCCCCCTCGGCCGGGCTGGGGTGGTAGCGGTAGAGCGGCCAGTAGCCGCTGGACACGGCGTCCTTCTGGTGGGCCATGGACGAGGACATCTCGATGCCGTGCGCGATGCACGTCGAGTACGCGAGCACCAGGGACGGCCCCGGCCACGCGGCCGCCTCGAGGAGGGCGCGCACGGTCTGGGTCTCGTTGGCGCCGAGGGCGACCTGGGCCACGTACACGTCGCCGTATGCCTGCGCGAGCACACCGAGGTCCTTCTTCTTCGTGAGCTTCCCGGTGCTCGCGAACTTCGCCGAGGCACCGCGCGGCGTGGACTTGGAGGCCTGCCCTCCCGTGTTGGAGTACACCTCCGTGTCGAGCACGAGGATGTTGACGTTGCGACCCGACGCGAGGACGTGGTCCAGCCCGCCGAAGTCGATGTCGTAGGCCCAGCCGTCTCCGCCGACGATCCAGACTGCCGACGGGATGAGCGAGTCGCCGAGCGACGCGAGTGCCGCCGCCCGGCGGTCGTCCACGTCCGCCAGCTCCGCGCGCAGCGCGGCGACCTGCTCGCGGCGCCGTGCCACACCGGGTTCGTCCGTCACGAGGGGGAGGGGTTCGGCCAGCTCGCGCACCAGGTCCTCCGGCAGGATGCCGGCGAGCTCGCCGAGCAGCCGCACCGCGTCGGTGTGCTGGCGCTCGAGGCCCAGGCGGATGCCCAGCCCGAACTCGGCGTTGTCCTCGAACAGCGAGTTGGCCCACGCCGGGCCGTGTCCCTGGCGGTCCTTGCTCCAGGGCGTCGTCGGCAGGTTGCCGCCGTAGATCGACGAGCAGCCGGTCGCGTTGGCCACGACCATGCGGTCGCCCATCAGCTGGGTGACCAGCTTGAGGTAGGGCGTCTCTCCGCAGCCCGCGCACGCACCGGAGAACTCGAACAGCGGCTGCAGCAGCTGCGAGCCCTTCACCGTGTCGACCCGCAGCTCCGTGCGGTCGGCCTCGGGCAGCTCGAGGAACCACTCCCAGGCCGGCCGCTCGAGGTCGCGGTGCTCGGTGGCGGGGAGCAGGTCGATGGCCTTGTGGTCCGGATCTGTCTTGCTGCGCACGGGGCACACAGCCACGCAGATGCCGCACCCGGTGCAGTCGTCCGGTGCGACCTGCACGGTGAGCAGGGACCCCTCGGGCACGTCGTGCCCGCCGTAGGTCTTGGACCGGAACGATTCCGGGGCCTGGTCGGCGAACTCGGGCGGATAGGCCTTCATCCGGATGGCCGCGTGCGGGCACACGATGGTGCACTTGCCGCAGTCGATGCACAGGTCCGGGTCCCAGATCGGGATCTCCGCCGCGAGCGCGCGCTTCTCCAGGGTCGCGGTGCCGGTCTCGAACGTGCCGTCGATGCTCATCGCGCTCACCGGCAGGCTGTCGCCCATGCCCTCGATGAGCGCCTGCACCACAGGGACGGGGTGCTCGTCGTCGGGGTGCGCCTCGGCGTGGGCGCCCTGGGGCACCACGACCCGCTCGAGGTTGGACACGGCGAGGTCGATGGCGCGGTGGTTGCGCTCCACGACCTGCGAGCCCCGCCGTCCGTAGCGCTCCTCGATGCTGTCCTTGATGAGGCTGATGGCCTCCTCGGCCGGCAGCACCGACGCGAGGGCGAAGAAGCAGGGCTGCATCACGGTGTTGATGCGCGGGCCCAGGCCGGCGGCCTTCGCGATGGTGGCGGCATCGATCACCCAGAGGCTCAGACGCTGCTCGAGGACGTGCTCGCGGACGCGCCGCGGAAGGTGTTCCCACACCTCGTCGGCGGCGTACGGGCTGTTGAGCAGCACGGTCGCACCCGGGCGGGCGTGCGCGAGGACGTCGACCCGGGAGAGCAGACCGAACTGGTGGCAGGCGACGAAGTCGGCCTCGTCGATGAGGTAGGGCGCACGGATCGGGTCCGGCCCGAACCGCAGGTGCGAGACCGTCATCGAGCCGGACTTCTTGGAGTCGTAGACGAAGTACCCCTGCGCGTGGAGCAGGCTGTGCTCGCCGATCAGCTTGATGGAGGTCTTGTTGGCGCCCACCGTGCCGTCGGACCCGAGGCCGAAGAACAGCGCCTGCACCGCGCGCGTCGGCACGTGGAAGCCGTGGTCGGTGTCGAGCGACAGGTGGGTGACGTCATCGACGATGCCCACCGTGAAGCGTGTCCGGGGGGAGGGGAGGGCGAGCTCGTCCAGCACGGCCTTCGCGTCGGCCGGAGTGAACTCCTTGGACCCCAGGCCGTAGCGACCGCCGATGATGACGACGTCGCCGTCACCGGTGAAGGCCGACATCACGTCGAGGTGCAGCGGCTCGGCCGGTGCTCCGGGCTCCTTGGTGCGGTCCAGCACGGCGATCCTGCGTGTGGTGGCGGGGATCGCGGCCCGCAGGGCATCGGCGGGGAAGGGCCGGTAGAGCCGGACGATGGCGACGCCGACCTTCTCGCCGGCGGCCACGAGGGCATCCACCGTGGCCCGCACGGTGACGCTGGCCGATCCCATGACCACGACGACCCGCTCGGCCTCGGGGTGGCCGTGGTAGTCGACGAGGCCGTACGAGCGCCCGACGAGACCCTCGAGCTCGCGCATGACACCGGCGACGGTCGAGGGCACCGCGTCGTAGTGCGGGTTGGCCGCTTCGCGCGACTGGAAGAAGACGTCCGGGTTCTGTGCGCTGCCGCGCAGCACCGGTGCCTCCGGGGTGAGCCCGTAGGCCCGGTGGGCCAGGACGTCCTCCTCGTGGACGAGGGCACGCAGCGTCGGGTCGTCGAGCAGATCCACCGTGGCGATCTCGTGCGAGGTGCGGAAGCCGTCGAAGAAGTGCAGGAAGGGGACCCGCGTGCGCAGCGTGGCGGCGTGCGCGACCAGGGAGAAGTCGTGGGCCTCCTGCACGTCCGAGGCGCAGAGCATGGCCCAGCCGGTCGACCGCACCGCCATGACGTCGGAGTGGTCGCCGAAGATGCTGAGCGCGTGCGTCGCCACGGAGCGGGCCGCCACATGCAGCACGGTGGGCGTGAGCTCGCCGGCGACCTTGAACATCGTGGGGATCATGAGCAGCAGGCCCTGGCTGGCCGTGAACGACGTCGCCATGGCCCCCTTCTGGACGGCGCCGTGCAGCGCCGCAGCGGCCCCTCCCTCGGACTGCATCTCCACGACCTCGGGGACCGAGCCCCACAGGTTCGGGCGGCCCTCGGCGCTCCAGGCGTCCGCCAGCTCGCCCATGGTGGAGGCGGGGGTGATGGGGTAGATCGCGCAGATGTCGGAGAGGCGGTAGGCCACGTGGGCAGCCGCCTCGTTGCCGTCGATGCAGGCGTGTCCGGAGCTCGTCGTCGTCACCCCGCCAGTCTGCGCCGCCTGCTCGGGCTCTGCGGGCGGCCTCGCCGGATCCGGGGTGTCTGGTCCGTCATACCCCCGGGGGTGATCTCACCTCGTGCGGGCGGACAGCCCGATCAGCTCGTCGAGCTCGGCGTCGAAGGCCTCCACCAGGGACTCGGGCTCCACGACGACACCGGCGTCGGCCTTGAAGCCCACGCGGACGACGTCGTCGTAGCTGAAGATGCACACCCCGAGGGTCTGGCGGCCCGAGCCCGGGACCCAGCCGAGCACGCCCGTGACGAGGGCGCCGGCGAGGTAGCGACCCTGCACGGGGCCGATCACGTTGGTCGTCACGCCGATCGCCTTGGCGGCGAAGAAGTCCACGACGCGGCGGGCCAGGTCGGGGTTGGTCCGTCCGATCGCGTTGATGATCCCGAACGTGAGCATCGCCTCGGGCGAGGACTTGATCGAGTCCATCCGCGACTTGGCCTCGAACAGGCGGGTGCTCGCGGTGAGGGTCGTCGTCGGCAGCGGGAGCATGACCAGGGCGAACCTGTTGCCGAGCTCTCGGGGGAGCGGCTCGCCCGCGGCACGGAGGTTGACCGGGACCATCGTGGTGAGGTCGGCGGGGTCGCCGTCGCGTCGGACGACGTAGCGGGCGATGGCCCCGCTCACGGCCGAGACGAGCACGTCGTTGACGGTGGCCCCCGTGCTGCGGCCGACGCGCTTGATGTCGAGAAGCGGACGGGGCCGGGCCCAGACAGCTCGCTTCTCGACCCCCGGGGTCCCGGCCAGGGGGGACTCGGGGTTTCGGCCCAGGAGCAGCTTGTCCGCGATCCGTCCGGTCTGCATCGCCAGGCCCAGCGCCTCGGCCGCCCGGTCCGGGTGCAGCGCCTCGGGGATGCGGCCGAACAGGTGCAGCGCGCTGCGGCCCGCCGCGGCGGCCGACCCGAGCAGCGACGGGTCCGGGCGGGCGGGGCGCACGGGCGGGGGCTCGGGGTCGCCGACGTCGGGACGGGCATCGGTCAGGTCGAGCAGGACCTGGGCGAGCGCGACGCCGTCGGCGAGGGCGTGGTGGAAGCGGGCCAGGACGGCCGAGCCGCCCTCGTAGCCGTCGATGACATGGACCTCCCAGAGGGGACGGTCCCGCGCGAGCGGGCGGGCCATCTGGACCTCGATGTACGCCTGCAGCGCCGTGTCGTCACCGGAGGCGGTCAGCACGGCGCGGTGCACGTGGCGATCGAGGTCGAAGCCGGGGTCGGGCTCCCAGTGCGGCATGCCGAGCGGCGTGGCGGACCCCGTCGCGCGCTCGCCGAAGACGGGATAGCGATCCACGAGCCGCTGCTGGAGGAGGGCGCGCAGCCGCTCCTCGTCGAGGGGGCGGTCGAGCATCATGACCGCGTCGATGACCATGAGGTTGTCGGGGCGGTCCATGGTCAGCCAGACGGAGTCGACCGCGCCCATCTGCCGACGTCCGCCGCTCACCTGTCCTCCACGCGCCCAGCGTGCCACTGCTGCGCCGGGCCCGCCCGCCGTCGCCGCCCACCGGTGGCAGGATGCGTCGGCATGAGCGAGTTCGCGGTCGTGGACCTGCCCGGTCGGACCTTCCTCGTGGCGGAGGTGGACGGGTCGCCGGCGCTGCCGGGCGCCGAGCTCAGCTTCGGCACCGATGGACGGCTCACCGGCCGGGCGACCGTCAACCGGGTCTTCGGGCCCTACGAGGTCGACGGCGACCTGCTGGTGGTGGGACCGATGGCGGCCACGCTCATGGCCGGCCCGCCGGAGGCCATGGACCAGGAGTCGGCGCTGCTCGCGCTGCTGGGCGCGCCGCTGTCCGTGCTCCGCACCGTGGTCGCCGGGGACCTCCTGCTCACCAACGGCCTCGGCAGCATGCTCCTGCGCGAGCTCGACCCGGACGCAGAGGACCTCGCCGCCGGCCAGTAGCCGTGGGGCGAGGTCCTCGAGCGGGGGGCGCCGTCAGTGGCAGGTGCACTGACGCTCGCGCGGCACGCCGGCCATGACCTGGTCGACGTGCATGCCGCAACCGGACCAGGTGACCTTGCCGCAGGAGCGGCAGGGGGCGGGGCTGCACATGTGTTCTCTCCTCGTGGTGGGGGACGTCTTGAGAACTATACCCCGGGGGGTATAATTCCCTCAACGCCGCCTCGGCGGGTCCGTGGCCCGCGGGCCTGGGGGGCACTAGCGTGCCTGCATGATCCGCTTCCTGCTCAACACGCTCGTCTACTTCCTGGCGGCGCTCATCGGTCTCATCGCGGCCGACCTGCTCTTGTCGGGCTTCACGGTGTCGGGCGTCACCGGCTACGTCGTCGTGGCGCTGATCTTCGGCGTCATCCAGGCGATCCTCTCGCCGCTCGTCGGCAAGATGGTCCAGAAGAACGCCTCCGCTTTCCAGGGCGGCGTGGGGATCATCTCGGTGCTCCTCACCCTGGTTCTGACGGCGCTGCTGTCCTCGGACCTCACCGTCGACGGGCTGTCCACCTGGATCCTCGCGGCGCTCATCATCTGGCTGTTCGCCGCGCTCGCGGCGTTCATCCTCCCGTTCTTCCTCGTCAAGCGCGCGGTCCAGGAGCGGCGTGACTGACCGCACCCCCGCGGTCGCCTACGACGAGCTCCTGGCCGAGGCCTCGGCCCTCTACCCGGGCGTCCGGATCGGACGCCCGGGCAGAGCGCGGACGTACTGGGCGACCATGACCGCCGTGCGCGCCTACCGGCTCGCGCTGTCGATCGACCTCGCCGGCGCCGAGCACGTGGCGGCCGGGCCCGCGATCCTCGTCGCGAACCACTCCTCGACGCTGGACCCACTCGTCGTCGTGATGCGGACGCGCTGGCGGGTCAGCGCGTTCACCAAGGTGGAGTGGTACGAGGGGCGGATCGCCCCGTTCTTCCGGCTCACCGGACAGATCCCGCTGCGCCGGGGCGACGAGGCCTCGACCGAGTGGGCCCTCGCCATGGCGCACCAGGCCCTCGCCCACGGCGGCATGGTGGGGATCTACCCCGAGGGCACCCGGGGCCCGGACCCGGGGACTCTCTACAAGCTGCACCAGCGCGTCCTCGTGCCGCTGCTGCAGGCCGATCCCGACGTGCCGGTCCACGTCGTCACGACCACCTACGACCGCAGCCGGCGCCGGACCCTGGCGACCGCGCGGATCTCGCCGCGGGTCGACCTCGACGCGCGCACCCAGAGCGGCGACGAGCTGGTCGCGGCGCTGCGGGACGCACTCGTGCGGACCGGGGACCTGCGCTACGTCGACGAGTACGCCTTCGCCGCCAAGGCGCGGCGGGCCCGGGAGCGGGCGGGCCGGACCGAGGCCCCCGAGGAGCGGGGCCCGGGGTAGCCTGTCGGCACAACACCAGGGGAGCTCGGAGGAACGCCGGGCTGAGAGGGTGGCCGACCGCCACCGACCCTCGAACCTGATCCGGGTAATGCCGGCGGAGGGATGGTCCTGCATGGCTCCTCGTCCTGGTCCTCGTGCTCGAGCCCTCGTGCTCGTCGGTGCCGCGCTCCTGCTCGCCGCGTGCGGATCCTCCGCCGACCCGGAGCCGACACCCACCGCCGTGCGCTCGTCGTTCCCGCCGACCACCGTGCGGCTGCTGACGCACGACTCCTTCGCGCTCACCGAGTCCCTGCTCGCCGACTTCCGGCAGCGCAGCGGCATCACGGTCGAGATCGTGTCCGGCGGGGACGCCGGCGAGCTGGTCAACCGGGCCGCTCTCACCTCCGGGAACCCCGAGGGCGACGTGCTCTTCGGCGTGGACAACACGCTGCTCTCCCGCGCCCTGGACGCGGACGTGTTCGACCCCTACGTCTCGCCCGCGTCCGCCGGGACCGACCCCGCCCTCGGCGGGGCCGGCACAGTGACCCCGGTCGACCTCGGCGACGTCTGCGTCAACGAGGACACCGCCTGGTTCGCGGAGCGCGGGATCGATCCGCCGGCGACCCTGGAGGACCTGGCCGACCCGCGCTACCGCGACCTGTTCGTGGTGCCGAGCGCCGCCACGTCGTCGCCGGGGCTCGCCTTCCTCCTCGCGACGATCGCGAGGTACGGCGAGGACGGCTACCTGGACTACTGGTCGCGCCTGCGCGAGAACGGCGTCAAGGTCGTCAACGACTGGACCACCGCCTACACCGGCGAGTTCTCCGGCGGTGGTGACGGCGACCGGCCCCTGGTCGTCTCCTACGCCTCCAGCCCGCCGGCCGAGATCGTCTTCGCGGCCGATCCCAAGCCCACAGAGCCGACCACCGCGGTGCTGACCGACGGGTGCTTCCGGCAGGTGGAGTACGCGGGCGTCCTGCGCGGCAGCGAGCAGCCCGAGGCCGCCCGCGCCGTCGTCGACTGGCTCCTGTCGCCCGAGGTGCAGGCCGACGTGCCGCTGTCGATGTTCGTCTTCCCCGTGCTCCCGGACGTCGAGCTGCCCGAGGTGTTCTCGCTCTTCGCCGTCGTGCCCGACGAGCCGCTCACCCTCGACCCCGCCGCGATCGAGGCCGGGCGCGAGCGGTGGGTCACCGCGTGGGACGAGGTGACGTTGCGCTGACCGCGACCGAGGTGCGGTCGGCCCCGACCGCTCCGCCGCCCCCCGCCCTGGTGCCCCCCGGGTGGTGGTTCGGCGTCGTGCCGGGCGTCTTCCTCGTGGTCTTCCTCGTCTGGCCGCTGCTCACCGTCCTCGGTCAGGGCTGGTCGGGCCTGGGGGTGCTGGCGCTGGGCAGCACCTGGCGCGTCGTCGGCTTCACCGTCGTCCAGGCGCTGCTGTCCACCGCCCTCACGCTGGTGGTGGGGCTCCCGGCGGCGTACGCGCTGCACCGGGTGCGGGTCCCGGGACGCGCGCTCGTGCTCGCCGTGCTCACCGTCCCGTTCGTGCTGCCGACGGTGGTCGTCGGTGCGGCCTTCCGGGCGCTGCTTCCCGAGCAGGTGCTCGGCACTCTGGTCGCCATCGTGGTGGCCCACGTGTTCTTCAACGTCGCCGTCGTGGTCCGCGTGGTCGGCGGGCTGCTCGCCCACCTCGACCCGCGCTACGCCGAGGCAGCCGCCGCCCTGGGAGCGGGTCCCTGGCGGGTGCTGCGCACCGTCACCTGGCCGCTGGTCCGTCCCGCCGTGCTGGCCTCGGCCGCCCTGGTCTTCCTGTTCACGTTCACCTCCTTCGGGGTCGTCCTCGTGCTCGGCGGACCGACCGCCCGGACCCTCGAGGTCGAGATCTACCTGCGCACGGTCGCCCTGTTCGACCTCTCCGGCGCCGCCGTCCTCGCGGTGCTCCAGCTCCTCGCCGTCGGTGCCGTCCTCGTCGTGGGCGCGCGGGTGCAGCGCCGCCTCGACGTCACGCAGCGGCTGGCCCCGCCCGCGCCCTCGGTCGCGCGGTCGTCGTCCGCGGACCGCGCGCTCACGGTCTACTCCTGGGTCCTCGCGCTGCTCATGGCCGCGCCGCTGGCGGCCCTCGTGCGCGACTCGCTGCGGGTAGGGGAGCGCTGGGGCCTGGACTGGTGGGTGGCCGCCTTCGCCGACGGCCCCCGCACCCGAGACGTGCCCGCGGTGGACGCCCTCGCGACCTCGCTGTCCTATGCCGTCGTGGCCACGATCCTGGCCGTCGCGCTCGGCGGTGCCGTCGCCTGCGCGCTCGCCTACGCCCGCCGCGGCCGCGCCGCGCTCGACACCGCCGCCATGCTGCCGCTGGGCACGAGCGCGGTGACGCTCGGCTTCGGGCTGCTCATCACCTTCGACGTGGCACCGGTGGACCTGCGCGGGAGCTGGATCCTGGTCCCGATCGCCCAAGCGCTCGTCGCCGCGCCGCTGGTCCTGCGGACGGTGCTCCCCGTGGTGCGC